>JAKSLC010000079.1 GCA_024401415.1 Bacteroidales bacterium
CCTTATTTCATCGCAATTTTTTTATTGGGGGTGTGGTGTATTGGTATGGTTTTGCGTTGATACTAGGTTCAGAAAAAAGGTTGTGAATGAGTTCGGTTGTTAGAAATGGATTTTAGAAGGGAAACAAAAAGGCTGACTAATCATATTAGTCAGCCTCAATATTATGTGCCCAAAACAAGACTCGAACTTGCACGGAGTTGCCCCCACCAGTCCCTGAAACTGGCGCGTCTACCATTCCGCCATTTGGGCTTTAAAACGTCCGCAAAATTAGGGACTTTTTTCTCATCTACAAACTTTATTGCGGTAATTCTTTTATAACTATTCATATCTAATAGACGAAACAGGTTCTCTGAGCATAATATAATACCCAGAGAACCCATCTCCTTCTATTGTAACACAGTATTTATGAATTCTATTTTCTTACTACAACTTTCTTGACACACTCTTGTGTCTCAACAATATAAACACCTTTAGCAAGACCAGATATTGCAGCATTTGCATCTACATTTACACGTATTGTCTTACCTGTAATGTCATATACGTTAGCCAACCCTGCAGCAACACTAATTTGCTTTATACCAGTAGCATCGTTTTCTGAAGATGTTGCACCAGTATAAACATAGTAGAATGTCTTTGGATTAGTCTCAGATACTGTTGGGTCTGATGTCGTCATCTCGTTGCCTGGCATATCTCCAACTTGTATCAAGAAGCGGAAATACAATTCTGTATTTACATCCACGTTATTAAGAGTGTATGATGCTGTAGATTCGTCAGCAGCCACAGTCATAGCGTAATTGCCCTTACCTAGGATCTGAATCTCTACAAATTTTATCTCTGTACCCAATACGTTGAATGTTACGTTGCCCTCAGCATCAGCAGTAATCTGGTATGTGGCACGCACAACTGCATCTTCTGGTGCAAAATGCTTTATTTCGCCCGTCAACTGACTTTCTCGTGTAGGAGTCTCATCATTGTCATCTTCTCCGTCGCCATCTTCATTGTCTTCACCATATTCTACACCATCCAATT
This sequence comes from Bacteroidales bacterium, assembly GCA_024401415.1. Taxonomy (GTDB): domain Bacteria; phylum Bacteroidota; class Bacteroidia; order Bacteroidales; family Marinilabiliaceae; genus W3P20-009. The sequence goes on from JAKSLC010000079.1 coordinate 1,030, forward strand.
CTGATACTAATATCCAGTCGAGCTCCAATGAACCGAAGTTTACCTCACCAGGCATCATCACATAAAGTGGAGTATAAATCTCTGGTTCAGAACTTGACTTAACGGTAATAACCATCTTGCTGTTTGTCGAAGATGTAATAGATGAACGCATATCACTACCTTCGCCATTGATTCTCCAGAAGCTACCTCCTAAACCATTCAAATTGCTGCCTTTGATAATCAACTGATAGTTGCCCTTGCCATCTTTCAATGGTGTGACATATACTGTATTATCGCCATTTACAAGAGTCACTGTACCTTCTGGCAACACCTCGCCGCCTTCGTCGCCGCTATCCTCATCATCTACTGCAAATATTTTTATTTCAAATATCTTCACGCCCCAATCTGTAGCGTTTTTGGTAGATTGGAACTTAACATAGCGGACACCCTCTTTATTCTCAAACGAGTTGCCGTATATATAGTCGGTATGATAGTTAATACCATTTGTAGCGCTGTAAGAATACGCCAAGGCAAATGTTTCGTTATCTGCTGATGTCTCAATAGTATATGCATCAGAGCATGCTCCCTCAAAAAGAATTGTAATAAGATTCAAATCATACTCAGCACCTAAATCTACTACAAAGCTACATGTCACATCATGACCAGCCCCACCATTGTCAGGATCGGCTTGATATTCTGTTAAATCATTACCGTCATTTACATAGGCAGTACTATTAAAGCCGGTTCCTGTTACTGTCTTATTTAGAGCCACGTTGCTTCCCTCATAGTTATATATTTCAAGGTTGCTTGACTTATCTCCGGATGTAACAGTTATAGTTGCAGAGCCAGATTTTGATGCTGTATACACACCATTCACTACTGAGCCGGCATCTGCAGGTGAAACGCTAAATGACACTTCCTGACCTTCAATTACATTATCATACTGATCTTTAGCTATAGCAGTAAGTGTCAGTGTTTCCCCTATTTTGCAAATAGGAGAAGCAGCAGAGATTTCAACTGAAGTCAATACTATTGCGGAATAGTCGTTATTGTATACTTCAAATTCGTAAAAGCTATATCCCCATGTTGGAGGTGTTCCTGTACCAACAAAGCGAACGTAGCTGGCAGTCACAGCGTCATCAAAAATCACTGTAATATACTGACCTTCGCCAGCATACTCATTCATAAGGCTCTTTTGGGTATCCCAGTTTGTACCATCATTTGAAGTCTGAATATCAAAGCCTGTATCTGCAGCACCGAACGCAGCACTCATCGCATTCTCACATAACAACTTGACAGTGTTAAATGTCTGCTCAGCACTCCACTGAACCTGAAACCATGCTCCTGTTCCACTTCCAGAAGACCCCCAACGTGTTCCTGTATTACCATCAGCAGAAAGTCGAGCTTCATCTCCCGATGACACTTCATTTCCGTCTATTATTTTTGCAGCGCTAACTGTTACGCTGACCCCATCGCCCACAGGTTGTAAAACAAGATTATTTTGTGCAATAGCAGCTGCACTCATTATCAGAGTAGCAACTAAGAGTAATGTTTTTTTCATATATCAATTGTAATTGTATTATCTCACTAAAAGTTTCTTCGTTTGTCCATCTATCTTCACGATATATATACCGCTTTTTCCTAGAGATATCTGCTGTTCGCAGCCACTATATATACAGTGTCCAAGTATGTCATATACCTGAATATCACTATCTGCATTCTCTACGAAAATCACACGGTCTCTAACCCATACCAATACATCACTCTCCCAAGTTTCTGTTATTGGGGTAGCATCATCAAAGACTATATCGCCACCATAGCAATCAGCCTCTCCTACTTCTACACTATATACATTAACTTTTGTATTCGCTGGGTTTCCACCGAAGTCAAACAAAATACTCATATTGTTCAAGTTAGCTCCAGCAACACCTGTATAATCTATTACTGCTGGCACTCCCGCACGAGCTTTTACTTTCTGTTCCACAAACAGATTGGCATCCACACCATGCTCCACCAGTTTGAAGGTTACTGTCACATCCTTATTTGAAATCAGCGTTGCCTTTACCGTATATTTCTCGCCTTCTATAAGAGACAATTGTGTTGTAGGTCTGAACCAGAATTGAGATTGCCACGTTGTTGTCGTAGCTAATGGCATATTCATCTCCGCAGAAATACCTTCAGCAGATGATGATGCTCCAGAAATTTGAATAAAGTCCCATGTGTGAGCATAGTAAATACCATCAGGAACAAATGCGCTAAACATGTTGCATGTGGTAGTTCTTTGTTCTGCAAATGAGGATACTTTTATCTCTTTCATCAGATCACCACATTTCACTATTATGGTAGCATAGTCTATGTTGGAATCGTCGTATGTAACGACAATATCTTGTCCGAATTTGCCGTTTACTGCTGTAATATTAGTTGTGGAAAGCTTGAATTTCGGATTTGAACAGTATAGATGAACTTTCGCTCCATTAGCAAGATTACTTCCCGAAACTCTGAATGATGTTTCATGCGTATATCGAGTATCAATTAATGCTGATGACGAACAAGAAATAGCTGCTACTCCAGAACCACCTGGCATATAGAAGTATACATCATCAAATGCTATTATCTTACCAGGCTGCACAGCTGCTGCCTCTCCTTCACCTTGGTTAAAGGTAAATGCATCTACACTTTGCTGAACATCAAAATTGAGATTGTATTTCCATAATGGAAACTCAAATACTTGCCATGTATTAGCTTTCTCTGGTACTATCTGAATCTTTGCTCCGAACACATTGATTTGTGTAGGGTTCGTATTAGAAGCATAGTATGCAAAGTGAAGTGTATAGCGATTGATATACTCGTAATCAAGTTTCTGATTAACAGAGAATCCGCCTCCATACCAGCCTTTGTCGAGTGCCCTGAACGCCATACAATGGTCACCTTCAAACGGTGTTACTTCTGCAGCTGCCATTGTAGGACCATTTGTCCACTCATTTTCCCATATATCTATATTCTCGCCGCTCCAATCTCTAAATGAGCCATCTACAGCCTCATCTTTAGAAAGAATTATATAGTCAGTAGTTAGACGCTCTACATTTCTTATTGTAGAAACTATCGTTGTAAATGTCTTAAGCGCGCCACAGGCGAATGTAACTTTAGTAGCTGATGAGGAATTTCCAATAAATTCTATCTCAATCTCTTCATTAACCACTCCATTTACTGGTGTTATCTTTTTTGTTGAAAGAGTAAAATCATCCGGATTTGAAGATGAAATTACTACATCACTTGAAAGGTTGCTTCCACTAACTCTGATTTTAGCTTTAGCATTAGTATCTTTTAGCTTACCTATCTGACCTGAAACAACAATATTTGGCTCGGTATTGGTCGTCGATGGATAGAAGTAAATATCATCAATGAAGAATGTTCTTCCACTCATCGTGGTACCACCTACCTGATTGAATGTAAATGTCTCAAATTTAGACTGCTCACCAAGTAGTATTGTTGGAAAGGTTGTCGCAACTGGCAAGTTATACTCCACCCATTCGTTTGCTTTAGTAGGTGTGATTATAACATTGCCTTTATTACAGTTTAACTGAAATGGCTCCGTATTGTTTGTCTTTAGAGCAAAATGAAGGGTGTAGTTCCTTAGGTTGTCATAATTGATGGTCGATGCACCATAGTTGTATCCAGCACCATACCATGTAGATCCACAGTTTTCCAGACCAATAGCATTCTCACCTTCAAAAGGTTCTGCATCGTGTGCTTTCATTGTTCCTTCCCAGATGTAGAATGGTGCTGCACTGAGGTCGAGTACAGAGCCCTCAAAATCACGGTCAGACAACACTTTTACGTAGTCTGTATTAACCTTAGGAGTAAAATCGCCAATACTGTTTGTAGAGTGAGGGTAATTATCTGTGTCCTGGTATACCTTCACCCACTCAACTTGCATATTGTCACCGGTCCATGATGGATCTATGTTATTATTTACGTATGTTCCACCAAAGGCAAAATTGTATACAATGTAAAATTCATAGTCAGCAAATGCCTCCATACCGTTTTCTCGCGAACTGATGTCGAGAGAACAGATATCATGACGGTTACTGCCATCAGCATCGCACACATACCCTGTCATAAGGGTTGGTGTCCATTCTAATCCATAGATTCGCCATTTAGCACCTAGTTCTTCACTATATGTATAGCCAAGACCATGAGAACCGTGTTTACTGTAATCACCATCTATACCATCTGTACACCAGTGATATGTAGTCAGAGCTGTATTCCATGAATCATTTGCATTGCCTTGCTTACACATCATCTCCATGATGTCTATCTCTCCGCAGTTAGGCCATGAACCGCCATGCCCTGTACCAAGCATCCAAAAGGCTGGCCATACTCCTGTAGCACCTTTAGGCACTTTGATGAGAGACTCTATCTTACCATACTTGAAGGCTACTTTGTTGCGCGTCTGAATTCGTCCAGATGTATAATGACTACCATTGTATTCCTCTTTCTTACATGTAATCGTCAGTTTTCCATCTGATACTTTTACATTGGCTTCTCGATCGGTATAATACTGAAGCTCATTATTACCCCAGCCCCAATCTCCTGTTCCAATCTCGTAATTCCATACACCTCTGTTTAGCTCAGTGCCTTCAAATTCATCACTCCAAACTAACTGATAGTTTTGCGCGTTGACTAACGAGGTTACGAATAAGGATAGACCTAATAAAATTTGTTTGACTCTCATTGGCTTTTTGATTGATGTTAATACAAGTTTTATTAGTAGATATTTGATATATCGACTAGCACAAAAATATTGTCTAGGACTACCCTATTGCAAAAAAATCTTAATTCAAAACTACATCAACCGCGTATTTTAACTACGTCAACTTTACACCATACAACCATAACACACTATATATCTGAACATTACAACAATATAAACAATACTTCACTATCCTATTTATCACCAAACGCATATACAATAATTAACCGAGTGGAACTTTTATAGACATAAAAAAGGGTCGACTATTTGCATAGCCGACCCATTTATCAGGTTTTATACAATCTCTACGAAATTACTATCTTGTCATCCACAACATCTATTACTGCCTTAGACCCTTTCTTTACCAAAGAGCCAAAGAGCATTTCTTTTGACAGTTGCGACTTAACATATTGACTGATAACTCTGTCCATTTCTCGCGCTCCGTACTCTGGAGTGTACCCTTTTTGCAACAACCACTCTCTAGCCGAATCAGTAAATGTAATAGTAACATTTTTTCTGGACACCTGCTCTTGTAGTTTCTTAATACGACTATCAAGTATCAGCGAAGCCATATGTTTGTCCATCCCATTAAATACCACAATACGTGATAAACGATTGATAAATTCTGGCTTAAACACTTTCTTCACCTCACTCAACATGGCATCACCCTCTGTTACTCTACTCGCAAAGCCCAATGATGCTTGTTTTGCATATTGCGCTCCGGCGTTTGAAGTAAATATGATAATGGTATTGCGGAATGACGCCTTAACTCCCTTACCATCTGTTAATGATGCATAGTCCATCACCTGAAGCAGTATGTTGTATATATCTTTGTGAGCTTTTTCTATCTCATCAAATAACACTACTGCACTTGGTGACTTGCGTACAGCGTTTGTCAACAAACCTCCTTCATCATATCCTACATAACCGGCAGGTGAACCAATAAGCTTTGCTATTGTGTGAGCCTCTGCAAACTCACTCATATCAAATCTGATTAGCGGCACCTCTAGTTGATTCGCCAGCGACTTAGCTACCTCTGTCTTTCCAACTCCTGTAGGACCTACAAAGAACAGTGATGCTATAGGCTTTGTCTCATCTTCCAGACCTGCCTGACCCATCAAAACAGAATTTACTACTTCGTTCAACGCAGAATCCTGACCGTATATCTTGCCTTGAAGCTCTTCCAATAGCATGGAGTACTTCTGCTGTGTAGTCTTTCCTGCACTCGATGTAGCTTTTTCCTTATGTGTACGAATAGCTATTACTCTTTGTAAACACTCACTAGTAATTTTTACTTTTGAGGTTGTATTCTCTTTGTTCTTAGCTCTGGTCGCCCTCATTAAAGCTCCTGCTTCATCCAGAAGATCTATAACTTTCGCAGGGAAAAATTGTTCTCCAATATGTCTCTCTGCCAACTCAACAGCTTCTGATATTACTGCAGACGGATAAGTGACGTTGTGATATTTTGAATATGAAGGTATTACCTTCGATACAATAAATTTCGTATCCTCTAAAGACGGCTCTTTAATCTCTATCTTCTGGAATAGCGTATCAACAACTTTGTTAGTTCCTTGCAGTTTATTGAAATCTTCGTATGATGAAGTTACTACAAAGTGAATGTGGTCCATCTTTGCGTATGGAGCCAACACTCCAAAGATGTCTATATTGTCATTTGATTGTCTAGAAGAGACAAATCCATGTATATCATCAATGAATATTACTACCGGAATATCCTTAGGTGCCTTGTCACTGGTAAACGCACTCATAGCCGCAGCAACTCGAGCATCTACTTCCGCTTTCATCTGAACTCCAGCCATCAATCCAGATAGGTTCAATTCAAATATACCTGCATTGCGAAGAAAGTCTGGACTCTCTTTAGATGTGGATAATTCAAGTATAGCATATCCCATTTGGGTCTTACCTACTCCAGATTCACCAACAAGAATTATATTGCTTCTGTCTCGACGCATCATGGTAGTTACCATCATGTCCAACTCTCGGTCTCTACAATATGTCTTGTGTCTTGAATTATTCTTGGAGCCAAGCGGATATAACACATCTACACGCAGCTGATGCATGCCATTTACTTCCCAATCAGAATTATCGTCAGAATCCTCAACATTTAATTTGACATTCTTTCCTTGAAGTTCTTTTTTTAGCATCTCAAGCGCAGCAGGACCTTTTATTACCCTAACCTCGCCATGCAATGTCGGTTTCTCCACTCTCTTCTCTTCTGCACCAACCATATTCCTTATCTCACTCTCCAAATGCCCAATAACATCTGCTACCAAGTCTTGCACGTCAATATTTGGATCCTTGATGGAGTCTATCAACAGTTGGACTATGAATGTAGGCATCTCCTCTTTTATGACAGTGTTTAATACTTTGGCAGCAAAACACTTAGAAGGATCAAATTTTGAAATTATGGCCACAAACATAGCCATGTGAACTTTCACATCACCTGCTTTGTGTTCTTTATGCGACTTGTCAATTAAATTTAGAACTTCTTCCCAGTTCTGACTCTCCTCTAATTCGTAGGGTCTTCCTTGAGGTACTGATTCAAACTGAGAGAGATGCTTCTTGAATATATTGATAAGTCTGGCTTTTTTACCATTCGACAAAGAATCAAATGCATGAGAATATTTATGCCCCCACATCAAAAGGGCATAGGCAAAGTGTTCTATTGTCAAGAATTCGTGACGTTGAGATTCTGCGTAATCTATCGTCAGACGTATGATATCTTTTAATTCGTAGCTGTATATATCGTAGGATCTGTCTTTTACTATCATCTGAGTGTTTATTAAATAAAAAAAATAGTACACACAAGAATTACTAGTGATTCTTATGAATCTCCACAGTAACTCTCAATGGATAATCATTTGTACGAGCTAACGACTCTGCTTTTGATGCTTTAGAGTTAGCTATATCTATAGAATTGTATGTTCCTACAATCGCAGCACCCTCATTATGAATCTTCATCATCAATGATGTCGCCTCAGCTTTACTCTTGAAAAATACAGTAATCAATAAAGCGACAACAAACTCCATCGTAGTCTCATCGTCGTTGTGCATAACAACATCGTATGACGGAGATTCCAACACCTCGTCACGGACTGAAACAGACTTTTTCTGTATAGGTTCTAATTGTTCCATATATTCCGTAATTTTAGTTGCAACTTCTAAAAAAAAATACCAAGCACTGAATTGTACTTGGTATTTAGCGGAGAGAGAGAGATTCGAACTCCCGGTACTCTCGTACGCCGGTTTTCAAGACCGGTGCAATCGACCACTCTGCCATCTCTCCAATTGTCCTTCTCAAAGGAAATACCCTCTCTTGATTGACGATGCAAAATTAGAAGACTTTTTCAACTCTACCAAATAATAACACGACTTTTTTCTCACATTTTTCAATACCTATTTGTCCTATTTTGTATATCAGATAGTTACAACTTACTTCCAAGCCTAACAATTTCTGGTACTACATAGTCTCTGATCACTTCTTCTGTAGGAAAATGCCTCCCAGGTATCATTGTCCTATATTTGTAATGTTTCTTAAATCTATGTGCCGATAATCTTGTAAGTATATCTTTCTTTCCGAAAACACCTATTGTAATCTCTCTTTCCCTCTCCGTAATACCTTCAAATTCTGTCTTTTCCATGGCTTTGTAGGCTCTACATTGTGGCGTAGTAAACCGAAATCGCTTTAAATCGTCGTCACGCATATCTTTATATGGCATCTCAAATCTACAAAGATACCCGTATGACATACCCAAGCTGGGGTTAAGCAATATTTTAGGCATCTCTCTGTATTTCTGAGCCATAAAGCCTCCTAATGAATGGCCCACAAGAATATCTATTTTATATTCTCTAATATATCTGTCTATCACTCCAAAACTCTTCTCTGGATCAATATACAGGTCTGGAGAATATAGCTCATAGCCTTCTGGAAGATATTTCCTGATATTCTTCGCCAGCAATGAGCGTGTTCCCTCTGCCATTCCATGAAGAAACAATACGTTTATCATAAGGCCGCAATACTGTTTATTGCTCTATTTTGAAATATAGTTTGTAATAGTTGAGGTCTTTCTGCTCATCAAAGCCTTTTTCCATGTAATACCTGCCGCCATGAACGTATATATGGAAATTTTTATCTAGCTTCAAGATGCTCTTAAAGTTCTTTTTCTCTCCTTTCACAGCATCTTTTGAAACATGAAATGATTCTGGCAATGGCTGTGGCAAGTCGTGCTCTACCTCAAATCTCTCTTTATATTCATTAAAGGCATCTATAAGATCCGGTTTTTCTACTACGTTCTTTGCAAACTCTTCATGAGAAAATTCTGGGGTATTCTCAAAAAAACTCATGGTCCTGTTCACCAAATCCATTTGGTCTGTCCTCGGAACATGATTCTCTTCATTATATACATCTTTCACAAATCCCCTGCACATCTGCATGTAGTTGTCTGTAAAGAAATAGTTGTCTTCTCGTGGCTGCAGACCTAAGAAGTCCTCAACCCAAAAGTGAGCCTCATTACCTTTGTTTATGTTGTCTACAGCACAAATTCTGTACCCGCTCTCCTGTTCTATGTTGAATATAATACAGCCTTTATCTATTTTCTTTACACTGATACCTTCTTGTGCTTTCAGCTGAATTTCACTATCAATGCCGAAATTAATGCGTATGAAGGTCTCTTTGTTTTCACTTTTGAATATTCCTATAGCATCGCATATCTCTCCATCTACTACCACATCGGTAAAATGCACTACATATATTTCACCTCCGCGTATGTTAGGATGATTGGAACACTCAAATAGTCTGCTGGCTATTGCTACGGAAGAATCATAAAATTGTGTCCTGCCGTTAAACAGACTCTCACATATATCTTTTACAGGAGGTATATCTGTCTGATTGATTATCTCTGTATCAAAGGTATAATACGCCTCTGTCTTGAAAGATTTGAAGAAAAAGGTCTTTAATACATCTACCATCACATCGCCTCCAGTTGAGATATCTACTGGCCTTTTTGCAAGTCTTAATACTCCTCCAGCCGACTTTGCTCCCATTTGGTGAACTACCAAACTGTCGATATTTGCATTCGAACTCTCTATCATACTTTCTCTTTACTATTCTGTTTTCTTTTGTGATGCTTCTTGCTCTTGCATGCGTTGCATCTGCATCTGATATATCTGTACCAGCTCAGCAGGGAATGGCTTGTTTTGCAATAGAACTGCTACGTTAATCGCCAAACGCTCATAGTACATATATCCGCCAAGCAGATTGGGCGTACCTTCAGCTGGCACAAATAGCAATGTAGGTATACTTCTGATTCCAAATGCCTGAGCAATTTCTGTCTCTTTGTCAACGTCAACTTTATATACATCAATCTCTCCTTCATAGTTGTGCGCTATGGCTTCTATAACAGGAGACATCGCTTTGCATGGACCACACCAGGTCGCAAAAAAGTCAACCAACACTGGCTTTGTACCATTGAATTTATATTCTTGCTTGGTATAATCAAACACTTTCGACTTAAACTCCTCAGACGTAAGGAAGTGTACATGTTCATGTGTCGTTTGTGCCGCAACGTTTATTATTGCGAATAATGATAGTGCTGCTATAATCGCTGTTCTCATTTCTGACTATCTAATATTTCGTTAATCTTTTGTTGTGTCTGAGTCAGATATTGTTCACACTCAGACAGTAGAGACGAGGCTCTCGTAACCTCTTTAATTAAATCATCCATAGACATGGCTTCTTCTGGTTTCTGCAGTTTCTTCAATAACTGCTCCACCTCTTCTACCGCCTTGTCAAAGGAAAATGTCTCCTCTTGTTTCTTTTTCGCCATTATTTTCTATTGTTATTCTCCCTTTGGAAAAACCAAATCAACTAACGTACCCCTATCTGTAATACTCTTTATATTCATATAACCACCATTCGCTTCAATGAGGTTATGACATATATATAATCCAAGTCCCATACCTTTTTCGTTGGCCGTTCCAACTGTAGGCAATACTTGTTTCTTTGACATGATCTCTTTTACTCTAGAAGTCGCCATACCAACTCCTGTATCTTCTACATGTACAGCAATGGTTGTTCGCTCGTTGGATACACTGACATTGACACGACCGCCTTTCTTCGTAAATACTAATGCGTTGTATATCACGTTCATCAGAATAGTATCAAAGTTTGCTTCACTCGCAAGAACGTTCACTGCATCATCAAGGTCAACACTGAGCTGAATATTTTTCGCTTCAGCCATCATTCGACAGACCTCTACCGCTTTCTCTACTCTAAATGCAACATTCACAGACGTCTTCAACAATGGCACCTTAGAATCCATCTGCGCCCATGCTAATACGTTGCCCAACATTACGTATAGCTGCTGAGAGGAAGTATACATCGAACGACTGTACGAAACAAGGTCTTTATCTTTTACGCTTGTCGCATATTGCATCTGTAATTCTGCAAAACATATCAGCTGATTGAATGGTGTCTCAAATTTCTTTGCTGCCTCTTCCAATATATGCTGACGCTCATCATTTTTCAGGTTCAACGCTTTCATTTGTCTCCTTTTGTCGTGGTTAAGGAGAATGAGCCATATCAGAATACCTAATAACGCCAAGGATGCAATTCCCATAAAATAAGAACGGTTCTTCGCTTTCCTATTTTTCATTACCTCCTCATCGTATAGCGCCTTTACCTCATTGTAGGCATTTTCATATCGTATCGCA
>JAKSLC010000008.1 GCA_024401415.1 Bacteroidales bacterium
ATGAATGTTTGTGCAGATGCACTTTTTGTGGTGCATGTAAACAGTATTATGATATGGTTGACATCGCTTTGCAGGCATATCATTCTCCACAGGCAGAAAACTTCATCGTATGCTAATCATCCTTTCCGAAACCGTACCATTAAACCCTGAGTACACAAGCATTGGGAATGCTATTAAAGCGAGTAGGAACGATATCCCCGACTACCTTCTATACCTTGAGAAGGCACAGATGATAGGTCAGTTACGCAACCAGACAGGGGGCATGCGGGGGCTAGGCAAGATAGAGAAGGTGTATCTTGACAATAATTCCTAGACTGAAAAAGAAGAGGCTGTCTGCCTATAGCAAACAGCCCCGCTAGAGAATGGAAATATACAACAATAGCTATGCGCCCCAAACTTCCTGGGCAATTTCCTTGACCAAATAGAGCTTTGCCCACTGCTCCTCCTCAGTAAGCTTATTACCGATCTCGCAAGATGCAAAACCACACTGAGGGCTTAGGCTCAAGCGATCCAAATTGACATACTTTGCAGCCTCAAGAATTCTAGCCTTGATAAAATCCTTATCCTCGAGCTGTGGAGACTTAGAAGTGATGAGACCAAGCACTACCCTTTTATCGGCGCTCAATTTTGCCAAAGGCTCGAAGCCACCCGAGCGCTCATCGTCATATTCAAGATACAGAGTATCGACATTTTCGCGAGAGAAAAGATACTCCGCTATGCCATCATACGGTCCGCTTGTGAAATATGTAGAATGATAATTGCCGCGACAAATATGCGAATTGATCTGAAGGTCAGCAGGCTTACCCTCAATAGCAAGGTTATTCACCCTAAGAAGTTGTTCCTTTACCTCATCCAGATTCAGTCCCAATGACTTATACCTTTGAGCTGCTGCATCGCCCACGATTGCTCCCCAAGTACAATCATCAAATTGAAGGATACGGCCACCCACCTCATAGAATTCACGGATGAAAGCCCGATACGCCAGAGCGATATCTGCGATAAGCTCGTCGTTTGTCTTGTATATTTCGCGGGTGCGCTGATAATTCTGAGGAATATTAAGCTGTTGGAAAAGCTGAGCAGGAGCAGGGACAGTAAGCTTAGCCCTTGTGGCGCCATCCTCGAAAGACTTAACAAACATGAAATGTCCGATGAAAGGATGAGTATGCGAGTAGCCGATCTTACCAGTGAGATAAGTATCCTCCAGCTGAGCCAATTCACCGTGGAACTGTACGCCGCCACCAGTCTGCTGATGACCGATACCATCCAAGCCCCACATAAAATCGAGATGCCAATATGTACGTCGGAATTCACCATCAGATATTATGCGATACCCCAGAGCCTTCTGTTTATTTACAACATCCACGATAGCCTCATTTTCGATGGCCGTCAACTCATCGTGAGAGATAATACCAGAAGCATAATTAACGCGAGCCTCCTTGAGTTTCTGAGGTCGGAGAAAACTACCTACGAAATCGTAGTGGACAGAATTGTTGTTTAGAATACTTGACATGATACTTAGTATTTGTTGCTGATTAATTATGAGACAAAATTAGAACGACAAATAGACCAATGCAATATTCTTTATCAGTTCAGGAAATTATACTATTTTTGCTGTAATTATTCCATTAAACAGAAAATATTTCGGACATAATGGCAAACACTGACAATTATTTCGGCTATACACTAGACGAAACAGACATAGCGATACTGAGAGAACTGCAAAACAACGGCAAACTAACCACAAAAGAGCTTGCCAATGAAGTAAACCTATCCATGTCTCCTGTATTTGAGAGGCAGAAGAGATTAGAAAAGCTAGGCTTCATAAAAAAATACGTTGCCGTACTTGACCCTAAAAAACTGGGCTACGGCATGTCGGTCATATGTAATATCAGACTCAAGCAACATTCCAGAGAGAACGGAGCGCAATTTGTGGAAGCCATCAGCAAGATAGACGAAGTAACAGACTGCTGGAACACCTCTGGCGACTATGACTTCATGATAAGAGTATATACCAGAGACATGGAGCATTACCAACAATTTGTACTTAATGTGCTCGGAGACATTGAGAGCATCGGCAGTCTGCACTCCATTTTTGTGATAGGTACCGTCAAGAGTTCGCATGCCTTGCCATTGCCCACGAAAGAGTAGGAATCAGGCGACTATTGGCGTCGAAGGCGGCACAATAAATATTGAAAAGAGCGATATTTTGATTATCTTCGCGCCTGATAATAAACTGCAAATAAAGACGAAGCAATGAATATATTACTTATTGGCTCGGGTGGCCGTGAATGTGCTTTTGCGTGGAAGATGTCGCAAAGCCCAAAATTGGATAAGCTTTACATTGCACCAGGCAATGCCGGTACAGGTGCTTACGGAGAGAATGTAGCTTTGAACCCTAATGACCATGTGGCTGTTTGTCAGTTTATTGTTGACAAGAAGATCGACATGGTGGTAGTAGGTCCAGAGGAGCCACTTGTCAAGGGCTTGCAGGATGCTATCAAGGCAAATGCCGCTACAGCCAACATTCCAGTGGTTGGTCCTTCGGCAAAGGGAGCTGCGCTTGAGGGCAGCAAGGAATTTGCTAAAGACTTCATGGTACGTCATGGCATACCTACTGCCGGTTATCTCCCTGTAACAAAGGACAATCTTGCTGAGGGTGAGGCATACCTCGAGAAGCTTTCGGCTCCATACGTATTGAAGGCGGACGGCCTTGCAGCAGGTAAAGGCGTATTGATTCTTGACAATCTTGCTGAGGCAAAGAGCGAGTTGCGAGAGATGCTCTCTGGCAAATTCGGTGCAGCAAGTGCTACAGTAGTTATTGAGGAATACATGAGCGGTATAGAGTGCTCAGTATTCGTATTGACAGACGGCAAATCGTACAAGATACTTCCAGAAGCAAAAGACTACAAGAGAATCGGCGAGCAAGATACAGGCTTGAACACAGGCGGTATGGGTGCTGTTTCTCCTGTGCCATTTGCGAATGAGGAGTTCATGAAGAAGGTAGAGGACAGAATTGTAAAGCCTACGGTAGCAGGTATACAGAAAGACAACCTCGACTATAAGGGCTTTGTATTCCTCGGCTTGATGAACTGCGGAGGCGACCCTAAGGTTATTGAGTACAACGTGCGTATGGGCGACCCAGAGACAGAGGTAGTTCTCCCACGTATTGACAGCGACTTGGTAGACCTTCTCTATGCAGCAGCTACAGGCAACCTTGCAAGTGCAGAACTCAAGGTAAGCAAAGACTTCTGCTGTACAGTAGTCATGGTAGCAGGCGGCTATCCAGGTGACTATAAGAAAGGCGATGTGATTACAGGACTTGACAAAGTAGAGGGTTCTACAGTATTCCATGCAGGAACAAAGTTGAACGCAGAAGGCAAAGTCGCTACAAACGGCGGTCGTGTTCTGGCGGTAAGTTCGCGTGGTGCAAACAAGAACGAGGCATTAGCCAAGTCATACGCAAACATTGCCAACATCAAATACGACGGTTGTTACTTCCGTCGTGACATTGGCAAAGACCTTGACCAATACTAAAACAAAGAACGATAACCTCATCCAAAGAGTGTTGCATGTACAGAATATTCAATAGGAATTCGCTGGTTGCATTTGTAATGTTGCCGATATTGCTTCTGGTATACCGTATCAGACTTATAAGCAATCCTAACTTAGGCATGGCAGCAAACGATGCTGACCTATACACCCCTATCTGGAATGCGACACTAGGGCACGTGCAAACTGGATCCACCCTATCGATAGCCATAGCTATAGCGCTTACATTTATAACCATGCTGATTGTGAACAACACATCTGCCAGCTATAAAATCTCGCGCAATGTGACATATCTGCCGGCATGTGTTTTTGTGATTCTATCCAGTGGTTTTGTGATAGGACAGGGATTGCATCCTGTACTGATCTTTGTAGTATTCTACACCATAGGAATGCACCGACTATTTGAGGTTATACGTCCTGACGCCAAACCATACAGGTACTGCTACGAGGCTATACTAAATGTTTCTATTGGCTCACTATTCTGGGCCAAAGGACTATGGCTGATACCATTTGTCATAGTCTCTGCAGGAATGCTCAAGGCATTAAACATCAGATCACTTGGATGCATGCTATGGGGATTTCTTGTACCGTGGGCAATAGTGGGAGCTGTAGCATTCGTAACCGACAGATTAGACGTTCTAGCCGAATCGTACGAGCAGTCGCTTGTTGTACCAGTAGCGTTCTACAAGACATGGACAATGGGCAAGACCTTCATAATAGTAAACGCGGCAATACTATTTCTAGCAATAATCAGTGCATTACGCAACTCCACATCACTCAGCACCTGGCAAAGCCGCATGGTAAGAGTTATGGTATGGATGGTAATCTACCCATCGGTATTGATAATCACCCCATACTTCTCATTTGAGTTGCAGATACTCATAGCATCTGGAGGTGCGGCTCTTGTATCGGTATGGTTACAAAGGCAGAAAAACCAGCTGGTATCAGAAATTATATTGACACTATTCACGGCATTTACCCTATTTATGCAATGGATTATATAGTTAGATGAAAGTAGTCCACATAAATAAAGGAGACGCAGGCGGAGGAGCTTCAGTAGCGGCCTTGCGCATCCACCGTTCGCTATTGCGAGCTGGTGTGGATTCGCATATACTGGTACAAGAGCAGCGACGCAATGAAGAAAACGAGCATGTAGCAGGTACTGGCTTCATCTACAACATGAAATGCTGGTGGCGTTTCATTTGGGAGAGATTATCATTTCTTCCGAACGAGAAAGAGAAAGCCCTCAGATTTGCCTTCTCGCCAGCCAATACCGGGCAAAGTATAGCATCACTCCCAATAATACAAGAGGCTGACATCATACATCTACATTGGATTAACCAAGGCTTTCTATCCTTGTCCAATCTTGAAGAGCTATTCTCGTTAGGCAAGCCAATAGTGTGGACACTACACGACATGTGGCCATTCACAGGAGGATGTCACTATGCAGGAAGCTGTTTGGAATTCAATGAAAAATGTGGTTTCTGTCCACTTTTAAAAAAACCATCCGTCGACGATATCTCTGCCAAGATATATATCAGCAAGAAAAAACTGTTTTCTAAGGCGAATCTGAGTGTCGTTACATGCAGCAGGTGGCTTGGATCATTAGCAAGCAGTTCTTCTCTCATGAGAAATCAACCTATTGCCTCTATCCCTAACCCTATAGATACCAACTTCTATACTATTCTGGACAGAGAGCAGTGCCGAAAAGATCTAGGATTGCCATTAAACAAAAGTCTCCTGTTATTTGGTGCAGCGAATATACTTGACACCCGCAAAGGATACAGATACTTATATGAGGCATTGACGATATTGAGCGATAGTTTCCCGAGTATATCAAACAATATAGAACTTGTTATATTCGGCAAGGCGAAAGAGAATGTCGAGAACCAATTCCCATTCAAGACACATACCATGCAATTTGTGTCTAACCCTGAGACCCTTGTGAAACTATACAACGCCTGCAATATGTTTATATTGCCATCGCTGCAAGACAACTTGCCGAACACCGTAGTGGAGTGTTTGTGCTGTGGTACGCCAGTAGCAGGATTCCGTATCGGAGGAGTTCCAGAAATGATAGACCACAATATCTCCGGGTTCCTTGCTGAGATAAAAAACTCACTGAGCTTAGCCAACGGAATAAACACGGTTCTATTTATGGAGAACACCAACAGTAGAGAGAAAATCAGGGAATCGGCCGTCAAAAAATTCAACGAACGTATAGTTGCTGAGAAATACATTGAAGTATACGAAACGGCAATGAAACGTGGGAACAAAAAAGTGAGAGAGTGAAAAACCAACCATTAGTATCCATAATTACCATAACATATAACGCAGAGGCGACACTTGAGAGGACTATAGCCAGCGTACGTCGGCAGGAGTACCCTAACATTGAGTATATAGTCATTGATGGGGCATCGAAAGACGGAACACTTGATATAATACATCAGAATCAAGACATTATTAAAGCATACGTATCAGAACCAGACTACGGCATATACGATGCTATGAACAAAGGTCTAAAGCTAGCGAATGGCGACTATATATGGTACATGAACTCTGGAGATGAACTTGCAGAGGCATCGACACTTAATACTGCGATACAAAATGCACCAGATGGAGCAGATGTACTTTATGGAGAGACAGTTGTAACCGACATGAGAGGAGAGACAATAGGAGAACGTCGGTTGGCCCTAACAGAACCATTAACCTGGAAAAGTTTCCGCAAAGGCATGGTAGTGTGCCATCAGTCATTCATAGCCAAGAGAGCCATCTGTCAGGAATACGATACGAAATACAGATATTCTGCCGACTTTGACTGGTGCCTAAATATTTTGAAAAAAAGCAGCAAGATACACGACACCAGACTAGTACTTTCCCGCTTTCTCGACGGAGGCTTTACAAAGCAGCACATAATACCCGGACTGAAAGAGAGATTTAGCATAATGATCAAATACTACGGAATAGCCAAGACAATACTATACCATATCCCTATATCAATAAAGTTCTTTAGCTACTGGATAGCAAAGGGCAGATTTTAAGCAAGTTACAATCATGTCAATAGATACAATATTAGTTATTTCCATAGTTTCGGCAGCAGTAATCCTAGCTCTTATACTTTGGCGTATGCACTACAAAGGGCTCATTACGCATGAAGAGGAGCCAAAGCTACCTAAAGTAGTAGACAAAAACATAGAGTGCTGCGGCGAGCATGACGTTTGTGAAGCAGAAACACTATTAACCCTTACGGAAGAGATAATATATTACTCCGACGAAGAGTTAGACACATACAGAGGTCGACAAGAAGATGAATACTCCGACTCTGAGATAGAAGAGTTCAGAGACGTACTTCTAACACTACAGCAACATGAAGTCAGCGGTTGGCTTAAAAGTCTGAACCTACGCAGAATAGAAATGCCATTTCAAGTAAAAGAAGAGGCGCTGATGATGGTAGAGGAGTTCAGATGGGCTCGCCGAGAAAACAGAGAGGCTAAGAGACTAAAAGACTAAGAGATTTATAGACTCAAAGACAAAACAGAATAAGATCACAACAGATGATAAAAAAAGGCGACCCTACAGTACTAGGTACAGAAAGAATAAGGAAATTACTTCCTAACTATACCATACCATCCATCGTTGCGATGACGGCTGTATCATTGTACAACGTAGTTGACAGTATTTTCATAGGACGAGGATGCGGCTCCCTTGCTATAGCGGGGCTTGCTGTAACATTTCCACTTATGAACCTCAGTGCAGCTTTCGGCGCCATGGTAGGCGTTGGGTCAAGCACTGTCATAGGAGTGAAAATGGGGCAAAAAGACTATGACGGAGCGGAAAACGTTCTTGGACACGTTGTCATGTTGAATATTGCTATTGGTGCATTATTCATGATAGTCTGCCTAACATTCCTAGACCCTATCCTTATGTTCTTTGGTGCTAGTAAGGACACGCTACCCTACGCACATGACTACATGCAAACACTGCTTTATGGTAACATTCTGACTCATCTATACTTAGGACTGAATGATGCTATACGTGCAACAGGCTACCCTAAGCGAGCTATGGCAGCCACACTTACTGCGGTGTTCATCAACATACTCTTCAACTACATATTCATCCTCAAGATGGGACTGGGGATTAAAGGCGCGGCAATGGGAACACTGTGCGCCCAATTTGTAGCATTCAGTATGAATATATTCCACTTTTCGCGCAAGTCGACCTTCCTTCGTTTCAAGCGCAAAGTCTTCAGGCTACGCAGACACTATACAAAAAGCGTACTTAGCATCGGCATGTCATCATTCTTCGCCAACAGTTGCGCTTGTCTTGTAGTACTACTTATCAACAACGGCTTAAAAAAGTATGGAGGAGACCTGTACATTGGAGCATACGGAATAAGCAACAGAATAGTAATGATATTTGCCATGATAGTAATGGGACTCAACCAAGGAGCTCAGCCAATAATCAGCTACAATTATGGTGCCGGTAACTTTGAGAGATTCTTCAAGACATACAAACTAGGCGCTATTGTGGCGACACTCATTACTACATGTGCGTTTATAGTTGGCGAATTCTTCCCAAGATCTGTTGTCTGCCTCTTTGCGGAAGAAGAAGAACTTATAGAATATGCGTGCCGAGGATTGAGAATAATGGTATGCGTTTTCCCATTGGTAGGATTTCAGATGATGTCGGTAGGCTTCTTCACGGCTATCGGCAAAGCTAAAAAAGCCATTTTCCTATCCCTTACCCGCCAGTTGGTCTTCCTTGTTCCACTACTAATATTAATTCCGATGTTTATGGGGACAGACGGAGTTTGGATGAGTATGCCTATCAGTGATTTTCTTTCTGTACTCACGACCGGCACACTAGTATTTTTACAAATACGAACATTCAAGCTACACCCAGAGACGCTTAAACCTACGGTATAGTTATGCGTTACATTCTGCTACTTGGAGGAAATCTTGGCAACGTCGAAAAGACTATGCGCGAAGCTATTAGACACATTGCGCAATTAGGCGACGTTCCTTTACAGTCATCTGTATACGAATCTGAACCATGGGGATTTGAGGCGAAAGAACGCTTTAAGAATATGGCTGTAGAACTAGACACCGATTTAGAACCGATAGCCTTGCTAGATGAACTCCAACGCATAGAACGTCAGATGGGGCGTAGCCACAAAACGGTGAACAGACAATATCAGTCGCGCTCCATTGACATAGACATTTTGCTATGCGAAGAACGGATAGTTGATACAGAGAGACTCACAATTCCACACAAGCTAATGCACGTCAGACAATTTGCCCTAGTACCTGTAGCAGAGCATTGGTCTGACTGGCAGCACCCTGTTTTGCACAAAACAATAAGCGAACTATTAGCGCAATTGCAATAAAAATGATACCTTTGGGAACAAACAAAAGGTTCCTGACGTTATGCAGACACTAATAGAGCACATTCGCGAAAAACTATCAAATCGTCCATACTCATGCGCTCCAACCGAGTTGTATTCAGCCGACACACTATATGCAGGCTTCAAGGCAGACGATCCAGCAACACGCTACACATACTTTGACATTCAGGTATACGACCATTACATAAATACGGGAAAAGGCAGGGCTGAAACAGAAGAAGAGGCCTTGGCCAGAGTTCTTCACGATCATAATATCTACAGATTATTATGCGAATTTCTTGACCAATATGAGAAACGCAAAGTAGTAGGTATTATGGGTGGACATGGAATATTACGAACAAGTAAAGATTACAAAGATGTTGTACTGCTGAGCAAGCATCTTACAGAATCAGGCAGCCTGATGATAAGCGGTGGCGGACCTGGGGCTATGGAGGCCACGCATCTTGGTGCATTACTAGCAGGATATCCGGATAGTGCTATTGATGAGGCCATAGAGATACTCTCCGTGGCACCTAGCTTCAAAGAAGACTTATGGTTAGCATCTGCATTTACGGTTCTCAAGAGATTTCCTCAAACTCAATACAAAAGTTTAAGTATACCCACATGGTTATATGGGCACGAGCCATCTACACCATTTGCAACGCATATTGCCAAACTATTCGACAATAGCATACGAGAAGACACTATCTTGACCGTCGCTTATGGAGGGATAGTATATACCCCTGGCAGCGCTGGCACTACTCAGGAGATTTTTCAGGAGATAACACAGAATCATTACCTGAGTTATGGATTCAGCAGTCCTATGATATTCATGGGTGAAGATTTCTGGACCAATGAGATGCCAATGTACCCTCTGCTTGACTCTTTAGTCAAGAGCGGAAGATACAAAAACCTATTATTGTCATTGACAGACAATATAAACGAGGTAGAGAACATACTCGTAGAATTTAGGAAAGAGAAATAATAAAGATTGTAAAATCAAGAAAACATCAATTATACGTTAGACGATATGGAATATCTGTCAAAAGAGTGCTATGACAACCTCGTAGCTGAATTAAATCAGATGGCGAATGTGGAGCTTCCTCGCATTATAGATGCTATAGCAGAAGCCGCTGCGCAAGGAGACAGAAGTGAGAACTACGAGTATCATGCAGCAAAGCGAGCACAAGGCAAACTACTAAGTCAGATTAGATACAAGCAAAGAATACTAGAGAATGCCCGAGTTATGGATATGTCGCATCTTGACAGCTCTGTGGTAGGGTTGTTTTGCAAAGTAGAGATAACAAACTTAGCCAATAACACGAAGATGACATATACCATAGTAAGTCCACACGAAGCCAACCTTAAAGAGTGCAAACTCTCACAGAAGTCGCCTATCGCCCAAGCGCTGGTTGGCAAGAAAGTAGGGTATATTGTGGAGGCACAGGTTCCTGTCGGAATACTTAAACTCAGAATAGACAGCATAACGATTTGAGATGCCGCTGCTATAAGGTGTTTTTTACATTCTTTTCATTATATTTGCACGTTATACAAAACTAGAAACAGAACAAACAACTGATGAAAGTATCTATTAAACGCGCGATTAAGGTCGCAGGTATCGTTTGCTTAGCATTTACTCTAGGCGCATGTTTCAGTGCATTCAAGGGAGACAAGAAGAATTTTGAGGTAATACAAAACCTCGATATTTTCCACTCGCTATTCAAAGAGCTCAACCTGTCGTATGTTGACGACATTGATCCTAAGAAACTTATCAAGACGGCTATTGATAATATGCTCAAGAGCCTCGACCCTTATACCAACTATATCCCTCGCGAGGAGATGGACGACTTCAAGATTCAGACCACTGGAGAATATGGTGGCGTAGGTTCGGTCATTTCTGTGAGCGATACTACCGAATACATAATGGTTCGTGAAATTTACCCAGACAAACCAGCTCATAAGGCAGGTCTCAAAGCAGGTGACCTTTTCCTTGAAGTTGGCGGTGTAGATGTTCGCAATAAAACAGTTGCAGAAGTAAGCGACCTACTTCGTGGCAAGCCTGATACAGATTGCAAACTCAAGATATTGCGTAATGGCAAAGAGATAAATACTGTTGCTCACCGTCAGAAGATTCAGCTGAACGCTGTTCCATATAGCGCGGTTCTTGATGGTGGTGTAGGATATATCCTCTTGACAAGTTTTACTACGAACTGTGCAGATGAAGTATCTCGAGCATTCAAATCTCTCAAGGAACAGGGTGCAACTTCCATGATTCTTGACCTTCGTGCAAACCCTGGTGGCTTGCTTGACGAGTCTCTGAAACTGGCAAATCTCTTCATTCCTCGTGGCTCTAAAATCCTGAGCACCAAGGGACGTGTACAGATAAACAATCGCACATATACCGCTACTGCCAATCCTATCGATACCGTAATGCCTATGGTAGTGATGATCAACAGAGCATCTGCATCTGCCAGTGAGAT
Source organism: Bacteroidales bacterium (assembly GCA_024401415.1). Lineage (GTDB taxonomy): Bacteria > Bacteroidota > Bacteroidia > Bacteroidales > Marinilabiliaceae > W3P20-009. Next base: position 11,413 of record JAKSLC010000008.1, read on the forward strand.
CGTCAGCGGTTCTCTACAAGATATGGACCGTGCCGTAATACTTGGCCAGCGTTCGTATGGCAAAGGATTGGTTCAGACTACACGCGAGTTGGAGTATAACAATGCCCTGAAGCTCACTACTGCTAAGTATTATATACCATCTGGCCGTTGTATTCAAGCTCTTGACTACTCTCATCGCGATGAGTCTGGTGCTGTAGGTTATGTTCCAGACTCACTGATATCTGAATTCAAGACGCTCCACGGCCGTACAGTATATGACGGTGGTGGCATATCGCCTGACGTATACCTTGAACCTGAGAAATATGCTAATATCAGCGTATCTCTTCTCGCATACAACATCCCATTCTTTTATGCGATAAAGTATGTAAATGAGCATCCACAAATTGCAGAAGTAAAGTCTTTCGCCTTGACAGATGCTGAGTATAACGACTTCTGCGAGTACGTAGCAAATCACAAGAAATTTGAGTACAAGAGTCGCACTTTCGAAGCTGTCAAGGAACTTGAAAAAGCTGCAAAATACGACAAATACTACGACGACAATACTGCACTCTTTGAGCAACTTCGTTCAAGCCTTAAGCCACAACTTATGAAAGATATGGAGATTAACAAGGACGAGATTCGTGAACTTGTTGAATCTGAGATTATAGTAGCTAAATACTATCGTGCCGGCGGATTGGCTCATGGCTTAAAATTCGACAAGGAGGTAGCCGAGGCAGTTAAGGTTCTCCAAGACAAAGAGAGGTACAATGGTCTTCTAAACGGCACTGTGCCAAGTCACGCAGGCGACAAGCGCAAAAGCAATAAATAAACATCATGATTGATAGAAATAGGATAACCCCACTGACGACACTCGCAGTATTAGGGATATTCTTCTTATGCCTATTGGCATCATATATTGCCGCATTCAGCATATTAGGTATTCCTGATAGCAATGGACAATATGAATACTACCCTATGATGATTGCTCAAATCATCTCCTCGGTACTGGCTTTTGGGGTGCCTACTATTATAGTATCTGCATGGAAAACAGGTAAGCCTCTTGACACACTGACAGATGTCAAGTCAACAAGAGCTATAGCTTGGGTATTAGCCTTAGCTTGCCTTACAGTATGCCAACCTCTCGTACAGTGGGCTTCGTTCATCAATGAGCAACTGTGCATGAAGATGGATTCTTGGGAGAACCTACGCGCTCTGTCAACTATCAGCAATAAGGCTTATTGCAGTATTATGAAACACGACACGATAGCGGAATGTTGCCTGATGTTTTTCACTATCGCTGTTCTACCCGCCATAGTTGAAGAGATGTTCTTCCGCGGAACAATGCAGCAGATTCTGACGGCTACTACACGAAGTCCATGGATGGCAATACTCACTACTTCTGCCATTTTCAGCCTCTTGCATGGCGATATCGTAGCTTTCTTACCTAGATTCCTTCTTGGATATATCCTTGGCATCATATATTACTATGGGAAAAATATATGGGTAAATATTGCAGCACACGCATTCAATAATACCCTATCGGTTATATTCATCATCTCATCTGATGGCGATATGCTGGAAACCCTCAATAAACTTCAGGAAAACCCTGGCCCTATAATGCCTATCATCGCCTTGGCGCTTACCATTTGGGGCGTACAAGGATTCATTTATCGCACTCGCGAAAACATATAACTAACTAATATACCTATATCAGTATGAAACGCTTAGCAAGCCTTCTTTTAGCAGGTGTCTCTTTGCCTCTTTTGGCTCAGAATACCGAAAAATGGCTAGACCCTACCGTCAATGCAGAAAACAGACTGGAAAATGTATCATCATTCTTCGCCTTCGAGTCGACCGAATTGGCGACAAAGGCTGATAAGTCAGCATCTTCCAGATACCTATCTCTCGAGGGAGAATGGAATTTCCACTGGGTATGCGATGCTCAAGATGCTCCTGCCGACTTCTATAAGCTCTCATATAACGACAAAAACTGGAATAAAATGCCCGTGCCTGGTATATGGGAACTAAACGGATTTGGAGCCCCTGTATATACCAATATGGCTTACGCATGGGATAGAGATTTTGAACCAAACCCTCCATACATTGCCAAAACGAACAACCATGTAGGTAGCTATCGAAAGTCATTCGACATACCTGCTGCGTGGAATGGCGAGAAGATATATATGCATGTAGGTTCTGCTACGTCTAACCTCACTTTATACATCAATGGTCAGTATGTCGGCTACTCAGAAGATAGTAAGGTTGCAGCAGAGTTTGATATCACACCATACGTTAAACCTGGAGAATCAAACCTCATCGCCATGCAGATTATGCGTTGGTGTGACGGCTCTTACCTGGAGGACCAGGACTTCTGGCGTCTGTGCGGTATTGCTCGTGAGGTGTACCTGTATTCTCGCCCACAAGTTCATATCGAAGATATTTTCATAACTCCTGATCTTGTAAACAACTACAAGGATGGATCTCTGGATATCACTTTATCTATCCCTAATGCTAATGGCAAGAATGTAGATATCGTTCTCGAGGATAAGGCTGGGAAAAAGATTATCAGCAAGGCACTTACTGTAGCAGGCAATAAGACTCAGACAACATTGGCAGTAAAGAACCCTCTCAAATGGTCTGCTGAAGAGCCAAACCTTTACAATTTGTATGTTACGTTAACCGACAATAATAAGACTATCGAAGTTATCCGCCAGCGTGTAGGTTTCCGTAAGGTAGAGATAAAGAATGCTCAACTTCTTGTAAATGGCAAACCTATTCTTATCAAAGGAGCAGATCGACATGAGCTTGATCCGGATGGCGGCTATGTCGTATCTGTAGAACGTATGATTTCTGATATTAAGGTTCTTAAATCTCTTAATATTAACGCCGTCCGCACATGTCACTATCCAGACGACCCTCGCTGGTACGACCTTTGCGACGAATATGGCATCTACCTCACTGCAGAGGCTAACGTAGAGTCTCACGGTATGGGCTACAGAGAGAAGACTCTTGCTAAACGCGAAGATTTCCACGACGCTCACGTATGGCGTAACCAGAATAACGTTCTCTCTCATAAGAATCACCCATCTATCATAGTTTGGTCGCTCGGTAACGAGGCTGGCTATGGCAAGAATTTCGAGGACGCATACGACTGGATTAAAGCATACGATAAGAGCCGCCCTGTACAGTACGAGCAGGCTGGTCATTGGGGTAAAACAGATATCTTCTGCCCTATGTATATGGACTATTGGGACTGCGAGAAGTATTTGAGCAATGACCCTAAACTTCCTCTCATCCAGTGCGAATATGCTCACACTATGGGCAACTCTGGCGGTGGCTTTAAGGAGTACTGGGATCTCATTCGTAAGTATCCTAATTACCAAGGCGGTTATATATGGGATTTTCAGGATCAGGGCCTTCGCGATAAGAGTAAGGTAACTGGCAAGCAGATCTGGACCTATGGCGGCGATTATGGTCGTTTCGAGGCTTCAGATAATAACTTCAATTGTAATGGTATTGTCGCCCCAGATCGTACTTATAATCCTCACGCATACGAAATTCAATATTACTATCAGAATATTTGGACAAAGGTTGCTGACCTCAAGAAGGGTATCTTGGAAATATACAATGAGAACTTCTTTGTGCCTATACGCAATATAGAACTTCACTACACTCTCGAAGCAGAGGGCGAATCTCTCGGTAGCGGTGTTGTAGACCTCTCTTCTTTCAAGATTCAACCTCTTGCAAAGAAAAACATCAAGATAGCCGACCTCGCCAAGATTGCAGCTAGTGCTGATATGTCTAATAAGGAGGTTGTTCTCAATGTCGATTACGTACTTATCTCTGATGAACCTCTTCGCTCTAAGGGTGATGCTATCGCAAAACAGCAGTTTGTACTCTCTGATTACCATTTCGCTAATGTGGATAATCTCAAATCAGCTGATGGTAACGCAAAGGCCGATGAGCGTCGCGCTTATGCCATCGTTAAAGGTGGTAACACAGACGTGTGGTTCAGCAAGAAAAATGGCTTCATTACATATCTTGATATAAACGGAGAGACAATACTTGAGGAAGGTTCGCAGATTATACCTAACTTCTGGAGACCATCTACAGATAATGACTATGGTGCAGGCTTCCAAAATCGTTTCGAGGCTTGGCGCGCTCCTGTACTTAAACTTGTGTCTTTCAATATTAAACAAGACGGCAACTCTCAGGTAGTTACAACAAAGCATCGTATTGAGGCTACCTCATCAGATCTTGAGATGACATACACTGTTACTGCTGAGGGCGCTCTTATCATCAATGAGAAACTCATTGTAGATCCTAATGCCGAGAATAAGCCTAACCTGCTTCGCTTTGGCGTTGAGATGAAGATCGACAAGCAGTTCGCAAACATCGAGTACTATGGCAAGGGACCTCACGAGAACTATATCGACCGTAACAATGCTCAGCGCATAGGTCTCTTCAACCAGACTGTCACAGAGCAGTTCTACCCATACGTCAGACCTCAGGACAACGGCACAAAGACTATGATACGATATTGGAATATGTTCAATAAGTATTCTCAGGGTCTCTCTATCTTATCAACAGGCGGAGAGATGGAGTGCCAGGCACTTTGGTTTACTATGGACGACCTTTGGACCGGACCTAAAAAGAACGCTACTCAGCTTCACTCTGGCGACCTCATTGAGCGTAATTTCATAACTCTCCATATTGCTCAACGCTCTATGGGTGTAGGATGTATCAATAGCTGGGGCGCTTGGCCTCTCGACCAATACCAGACTAAATATCAGGATTATGACTTTACCTTTGTAATAAAGGGAATGAAGTAATCTGAGTCATACAGAATAGACGAGGCTGACTTGAATCTAAGTCAGCCTCTTTTGTTTCCATTTTACCTTTCCTTAATCGAATCTTTATCAATCTACACACCAACACTATATTCGTGTTTTATCTCTTCCATAACAAAGGTACTCTCCAGAGAAGAAATATTGTCATGTCGTCCTAAAACATTTAGCAGAAATTGCTGGTAATACTGCATATCTGGCGATTGTATGCGGAGAAGATAGTCAAATGATCCTGAAATGTTATAACATTCCGTTACCTCTGGAATCGCTCTTACCATCTCTGAAAAAGCCAGTGCACGCTCGGTATTTAGTTGCCTTAGTTTTACAGAACAGAATACTGTAAACCCTTTGTTGAGTTTCTGAGCATTCAGTATAGTAGCATATTGCTTTATATACTCTGTGCGCTCTAGCCTTTTTACTCGCTCGTAGGTAGGCGTGGTGGAGAGATGTACCCTTGAGGCCAGCTCTTTATTGGTCAGACGGGCATCTTTCTGGAGTACTCGAAGTATCTCTTTGTCTTTTTCGTCTAATGTATATTCTGCGCTCTGTGCCATTTTGACTTTGTTTTAGAATATTGTTCTTTAAACTCAACACAAAACTATAATAATATTCTTAAATAATCAACAACATTGTACAGTTTATTCTTCACACCCATCTTTGCATCAGAAAAAAATAGCAAAGCAAATAATTTAAAAGAAAGGATATACAATGAGCACAAAAAATCTTCACATTGAGACACTGGCACTTCATGTAGGACAAGAGCAGGCAGATCCAACAACAGACTCTCGCGCAGTGCCTATTTACCAAACTACTTCGTATGTGTTCCACAACTCTCAGCATGCCGCTGACAGATTCGGTCTACGCGACGCTGGCAATATCTATGGTCGACTTACCAACTCTACTCAGGGTGTTTTTGAGGACCGCATTGCAGCTCTTGAGGGTGGCGTGGCAGGTTTGGCAGTAGCTAGCGGAGCTGCAGCTATTACGTACGCTCTTCAGAATGTTTGCCAAGCTGGCGACCATATAGTTGCCGCCGATAATCTTTATGGCGGTTCTTTCAATCTTATCACACATACTCTTGCAACCCAGGGTGTTGAAAACACTATCATTCGTATCAATGATTTAAAGGCCCTTGAAGCTGCAATTCGTCCAAATACAAAGGTAATATACGCTGAGACTTTCGGCAACCCTAATTCTGATGTAACTGATCTCGATGGTATCGCTGAGGTTGCTCATCGTCACGGAATCCTGTTCATCGTTGATAATACATTCGGTACTCCATGCTTGATCCGCCCAATCGAACATGGCGCAGATATCGTAGTTCACTCTGCTACTAAGTTCATAGGCGGACATGGTAGCTCTCTCGGTGGTGTTATCGTTGATGGCGGAAAGTTCGATTTCAAGGCTAATGCCGATCGCTACCCATCTATCGCTAAGCCAGATCCATCGTACCACGGGGCTGTATTCGCAGACGTAGCTGGCCCTGCTGCTTTCGTTACACGTATCCGTGCAGTGGTTCTTCGTGATACAGGTGCTTGTATCTCTCCATTCAATGCTTGGATCCTCCTTCAGGGTGTAGAGTCTCTGCCTTTGCGTATAGAGCGTCATGTACAAAATGCTCTAAAGGTAGTAGAGTACTTGAGCAATCATCCTAAAGTAGCTAAGGTAAATCACCCTAGCCTTGATAATCACCCAGATAATAAGTTGTACAAAAAATACTTCCCTAAGGGCGCAGGCAGCATCTTCACTTTCGAAATCAAGGGTGGCGAGAAAGAGGCATGGGCTTTCATAGATTCCCTCAATATCTTCTCTTTGCTTGCTAATGTTGCCGATGTTAAATCGCTTGTTATCCATCCATATACAACTACACACTCGCAAATGTCTCCAGAGGAACTAGAGGCACAGCATATCACTCCTGCTACAGTACGTTTGAGTATCGGTGTGGAGCATATTGATGATATTATTGCCGATTTGGATCAGGCTTTTCAGAACGTTTAATTAATCACATGTTTAACGTAAGATATTGACATTATGAGTAAAATAGCTAATAAACTGACAGAGCTGGTAGGTAAAACTCCTCTTTTGCAGCTCAATTCATATAGCCAGAAAGAGAATTTGGCAACTCCTATCACAGTTAAGGTTGAATACTTCAACCCTGGTGGAAGTGTTAAGGATCGTGTAGCTCTCAATATGGTTGAGCGCGCTGAGGCCGAGGGTCTCATGAAGCCAGGTGCAACAATCATCGAGCCTACCTCAGGAAACACTGGTGTCGGCCTCGCTTTAGTAAGCGCAGTTAAGGGTTATCACCTCATCCTCACAATGCCTGAGACTATGAGTATCGAGCGACGCAAGTTGGTAGCAGCATACGGCGCGGAAGTTATTCTGACCCCTGGTTCACAAGGCATGAAGGGAGCTATTTCAAAGGCTGAGGAGCTTCGCAATTCTATCAATGGAAGCATCATTCTCCAACAGTTCGAGAATCCAAACAATCCTTTGGCTCACTACAGCAATACTGCCGAGGAGATATGGCGTGATACAGACGGCAAGATCGACGTCTTTATTGCTGGTGTAGGTACTGGAGGTACTGTTAGCGGTGTAGGTAAGCGCCTCAAGGAGCTCAACCCTAATATCCGTGTAATAGCAGTTGAACCAGAAACAAGTGCAGTCCTCAGTGGCGAACCTGCTGGTGCACACAAGATTCAGGGTATTGGCGCAGGTTTCGTTCCTAAGACATTCAACCGCGATGTAGTTGACGAAATTATCAAGTGCCCTAATGACGCCGCTATACTTACAAGTCGCAAGTTGGCACTCACAGAGGGACTCCTAGTTGGCATTTCATCAGGCGCATCTGCTTATGGTGCCTCTATCATAGCAAACCGACCAGAGTTTGCAGGTAAACGCATAATCGCCCTATTGCCAGATACGGGCGAAAGATACCTCTCCACCGTGCTCTACGACACAGAGAACTATCCTCTGTAGTTTTAGAAGCTGTATGGAATAAGTTGATAAAAAAGAAAATTCATAACAGCTTCTTACAATGTGAAGGCGAAGCACTCTTCTGGGCGGAGATTGCTTCGTTTGTCTTTGGTTATTTTTATTAAACGAACAGCAATAGTGGGGTTGCCCAATAATATACAGAATAGAAGAGGCTGACTATTGTCTAAGTCAACCTCTTTTTGTTATCTGCGATCATTAAATTATTTGTGCTTTACTACTTAGTAGTTACGAGCAAAGCCCCAGAGCTTCCTTTTCTTCCATATCTATCTAGGACTATATCCTTATCTATCTTTTCAATTGATGCGATTTGATCACTAGTTATAGATGATAATTTTGCCTTCTTTTCTTTGCTTGTTGTCAATAATTGACCATCTAAAACGACTAATAGTTTTGTTGTGACAATTACACTTGTTTTTTTGACCTTAATCTTAGATATCTCACTCTCCTTAAAACCAATGGAAGACATCAACATACTATCAAGTTGCATATAGTCAACAACATAGCTGACAGGCTCTTTGGAAATGTTAGGCCTGAGTTTAATAGTTTGAGCATTTGCTTGAATACAACATATTACTAACAAACAACAAAGGAATAATGTTTTCATGATCTTTATTTTCTATAAATTAATCAAGAGAAATATCTCAAGAAATTAACACCTGAGAACCACCAGATGTTCCAACTACGGATTATCAAGAGACTCCAAAGCAAATATAGCGCACAAAATCAACACCGCCAAACGTTAGCAACTATTTATGTTTATAATTACATCTTGCTAATGATTACTTAACACTACTCTCACCACATAATGGTCAATCAATTATATGCTCTTCTATCGCAGCTTGATCATAACTCTTTCGCACTATAACGCCACCTCTATCGTTATCTCGTCTTCGCCTAACTCCTCCTCCCCAATACCCCACCATCGGGCAATCCCGTCTAACCCCATACAGACAGGATTACCCGATGTCTTGTTTATTCACCAAGCATCACAAAACATTACTAGAAAGGTTCTTTGCCATCTTCTACGTTAGGACGTATGATTTTACCTTCTGAATCAACTTTTAACTGCGTAGATAAGAAATCCTCAAATTCAAAAACACTACTAAATACACATATATATACCAACTTATTGGTTATGTCCTCAAGCAAATAATGCCCTTCACACATATCCTTTACTACGTACTTTCCCAGTCTATCTCCAACGTTCAAGTTATGTGGATTTTTTGTCGTTAAAAACTCATCACCTTGTTTGGAACAGAACTCGTATGGGTTACCTCCTAGAAAATCGGAAAGGCAGAAATCATCGCGAACAAAATCAGGGCGATAATCCAAACGACAAATTACATGGTACTTAATAACATTAATGTTGAGGAAGTCCATAGCCACATGTGGAGCCACATCCATGTCATTCACTTCGTCTATCAGTGTCTTGATGATGTCAATGGATTTAATCGACATTCTGCCTATTTCTTCCATAATCTCACCATAGTACTCTTTCTTTACAAGGTACTTTTCCACATACTTCGAAATGCTTTCTACACTTAGCGAATCGTAAGATTTGCGATACAATATCCTGCCTGGTCGAGAAATAAAATTTTTATTTATCTTCAACTCGTTTGTTGTGAGAATAAATACATGTTTGGCATCTCCAGAACGAACCCCATCAAATATAGGCAGAAGGATACTTGTGTTATCGCTATACCCCGACTCACAAAGTTTATCAAACTCATCAAAGAAAAAGCAGCAAGAATTGCCAATCTTCTGGATGAACTCACCAATGTTGTCGAAAAGGCTGGAAACAATAATGACAGGAAGGTTTAGTTCATTCGCCAGTACCTTCGCAGTACATGTTTTTCCACACCCCTTTGTCCCATTCAGAAGTACACCCATGTTTTTATTGAGCTTCTTATATCTTTTTACTACATAGTCTATAAATTCATCATCAAAACCGAATCGTTCAAATGAAAACGTAAACTTATCCCCTATACGTTCCAGATATATACTACGTTCTATCTTAGTCTCACACATATTATACACCCCCACCGGAAGGTTCTTGACAACTATATTATTGTCATTTACGATAGCATAATTCACGCCATCAGTGGAAAAAGAATAATTACTCATGCCAAATAGTATTAAGGATGTTGTTTTATGCAAAGGTTATAATAGGATACGAACTGAATGTTCGTGACAAAATAAAATCTTTTTCCTGTAAAGTAGAGTTCATTTCGTATACCAGTAATCTTATCCATATGTCAATACATTCTTTGAAATAGCTCAATTTGTTTTGACTGAATTTTGAAATGCAACTCCTCTAGTTTTTTTAGATAATGTATTTAGAATTATAAACCATCACTCCTAAAAAGGAAAGTTATTATTATCGTCAAATGGCAACGCATCTACCTCTGGTATTGTTGGGAACGAACCCATAGGTACAGGAGTCTGGATAGTTGGAGACACTATTTTTTGTTCTCGTTCCACTTTCCATGCACGTATCTGATTATACCATTTCCCATTGTATTCACGGGCATCCACATCAAAGAATACGGTCAACTCTTCACCAACCTTTATATCCATTGATTGAATCTTGTCCTCGCCGAACACCTCAAACAACATCTTTTTAGGATATTGTTCTATTGTTTCCAAAACATATTGCGCACAACGCCAGTTATTACCTGTTCTTGCTGAAGTACCACTTCTTTCTTCAAGGACTGTAAAAATTTTACCTCGTATTTCCATTTAGTCTATGTTCATATTTAATTATCTAGCTCCTAAATCTTAATAAAGGCAGCGGTATCACCGTCCCAAATGTAAGCAAATCCCAACCGTCAACCCATTTACAGACGACTGGCAAGCAATATCCTGCCCATATTCGGCTTTCAACTCTATAGGTACATACCTGCTTGGAACAAAGTATAGCGACACTCCACCATTCGCCACCATAAAGACATCAACCAACTCCTCTTCTACACTTTGATTCATTCTCTCTAGTAGCGCAGAACAATCCATAGACACTCCTCCGCTTAGCACCACTGCCATCCAACTACACACAGGAAAGTATACCTTCATTGACGGCTTATAACAATACCACTCTGTCCACGGATCAATTCCGACTTCAAAATTAAGCAGCGATGCTCCAAACATCCTTGCTCTGAAATCTAACAATGAAGCACTTAGCATTTTCAGTTCATTCTTAGGAGAATACGCATACCCTACACTAAGAAAAGACAGATGGCTCTTTCCAGCATGACTGTAAAAACTATCACGTATTGTTCCTCCATATACCGTTTTTGTTGATGTGGCACTTGTATTGGAATGTGAATAGCTACTAGATGTTTTGTTGACGCTTGATACTGATGAACCTGTATATGATGTATTGTAATTCGTTTTAGGTTCATCCTTGAATGTATAATCAATCACACAACAGTATCCGTATTTTTTATGTGGTTGAATACTAGGACCAGCCTTGCCCAAATCTCTATTTAAAATGCATTTTCTATGCCCCAGGCTTGGAACGTCATGATCTATAAGTAACGAAAGAACAGCTATCCTACCATCTTGCGTTGCTCCATAATCACAACATTCCGCAAAATTTCCTTTATTACAGGTAATTCTATCATGCCCAGTAATTCCTAGTTGCCCACTTTCCATTGCCCAACATTTGGCATACTCGTACATTGACATGTCAAAATACAATGGGTCCAATGGTGTCAATCTATTAAGCTCGACCAGCAGAGATGCCTTGTAAGACGACCCAACTAGATAATGGCCATACATAGCTCCTCCATCATACGGCTCAACCTCAACTCTCGCAAACTTTTGCGGATACATACGAGCAAGATTCATGTACAAGATAACATCTTTCTCCTCTTTGGTAAGTACAGCCACATCAGCCGCTGTATTGGCACTGTTTATCTCAGCTTGCGTCCATGACTGAGCAAAGACACTACCCGAAAGCACCGCAAGAACAATTAACATATAGATCCTACACATAATCCTCATACACATTTATCTATTACGTAGTCCATTATACCATTTACAACGTCGTTCAGCTTCTCATCTTCATCTAAAATGTCTGAAGAGGGTCTAGCTGTTGTTATGTTCCCAGTTTTATCAAAGGTAAAAGCTATGTTCGAGTACTTCCCCGTTGTCTTGAAATAATAAGCCACCCTATATTGCCCTTCTACTACTCCCTTTATCTCAACTTCTGCCTCTTCACATATCTTACCTATTAAATCTGTAAGTACCTTGAGCGAACTTATTGTTGGCTGATAGTCAAAATAACTGCATATCCCCTTGGGCATCTTACTCATCTTCCCTATCGGATTGATTATCATGTGCGCAAATGGATTTTCTAACTTGCCATTGATAAGTATGAGCCTTTTACTAGCACGAGTTATGGCGGTGTAGTTCCATCGCAGAGTCTCTCTATCCATATTGGTCCTATTGGACAGGTCCACATACACATTGTCCCACTCGCCTCCTTGCGCTTTATGGCATGTAAAAGCATAGCCATATTTGACTTGAAGTGCATTGTAGTATGGATCCATCATTACCGCTTCCAAATATTCTTGCGATGTTTCGTCTATCCTGCCCATCTCATTCTTTAACCTCATCCGCATATTGATATATAGCGCTCTCCTTTCATCTAATGTCAACGAGGGTTGATCATTATTGAGTAGAGATTCTATGATATAACGAGACAATGTGCGACCGTCATCTGTCCTAAATTCAATCTTCCTGAATGTTAGTGCGACATCAACTTGTTGCGAAACCCCATTAACTTTCGACAAAATGGATGTAATCTGTGTTTCTGGCGCCCCTTCAATGTATGTTACCGTTATCACGTCGCCGTTCATTATCTCCTCACTGTACAGATAGCTGTTACTCACCACCATAAGCCTGTCTCCTATACGAATACTCTTCGAACCAGGAAACAGAATGTCGCGAATGGCGTTATTGTATCTGGCTGCTTGCTTATTCGACCAACAGATGATAGCCGAGCTACTGGGAGCATTGCAATATGATAGGGCGACTTCACTCGCTTTTATGTCCATCACCTCATCTTGATTTCTCTCGTAATTAAGCTGCCCAATTCCTAATCCCTTATATGCCGACCTGCACATCAGAGCATTGGTGAGAATCAAACTGTCTTTCCCCTGCCGAATAACGTCAGTCAACTCAAATTCCATAACCTTCAATCCCAAATTCTTGAAATAATCAGAATCAAGGGCCAACGATTCTTCCTCCCCAACTGGTGGAAGCTGCATAGGATCACCCACAAAAATTATCTTTCCGCCTTTGCGCACCTTGGCCTTCTCTAATAGATCTTCCATGAGAAAACCTGAACCGTACTGAAACATGTTACTGGTCGAAACTCCGGATGCTATCATCGAAGCTTCGTCAACTATATAAAGTGGTTTAACCTTCTCAATACTCTTATCATATTTCTCATAATACTTTCTCTTCTTCTCCTTCTCTTCTTTCTCTTTTTCTTCGTCTTTTAATGGGAAAATGTATTTTACATTGTCACTACTTGCATTGCAGTACACCCTGTCAAATGAATATATAGCCCTGTGAATGGTACTAGCACCGCAATTTGGAATCTTCGACCTCAATACCTTTGCAGCACGCCCAGTTGGCGCCATGATTCTCACGTCATACGAAAACCCATGCAGATATTCAACAATCGATGAAATCATCGTTGTCTTACCAGTCCCCGCATATCCCCTGAGAATGAACACTTGGCTCCCCGACGTCTCAAAGAATTCAATGAGATGCCGCATGGCTTTCTGTTGTTGCAACGTGAGTATCATGCCGGTATATCTTCAATATTATTACTTGTAAGAGTACTCATATCTGTGTGTTTATTAGGCTATTGCTAGCTTAAATCTACATTGTCATAGTCATTTCTGATGTCTTGCATCATCCTCCTCAAATGATTCATACCGAATCCTACTCTCAGCATGCATTTCCACTTCTTTCTTACAACGGTATCAAACAAGACTATTATCTACTTGAATCCCAATACATTTTTACCCATTCGAATATACTCTGTATTCAGACCGCTACGAGGCGACCTAAATACTGTAGCTATCAGTGCGTCTTCAAGACTTACCCCTTCAGTATCAGAGGTAATGCCAAGGATATCGGGGCGACTAATACTTATTATGACATCTGAATACTCTTGATTCATACCCTCGTCCACGCATTCTCTGAAAGAAGGGGAATATTTATATGGACTGTCAAAATCTAAGGCATAATTAGGAATAGAGCGATATAGGATTGAAATGCCCAGTTCTCTGCAAAGCTTTTTCATACTTAATGTAATTTCGTCATGAGATAAGCATAGGGCATCGAGAGGAGATGTTATAAAAAACGTCTTCACATCCTTTTGAGCCTTCAACTCCTTAATAGTACTAATAATCGAGTTCAATGACATCTCGTAATCGCCACTGAGATATATCGGACTGGTTCCCACTTTCTCTTTGGTGATGGTACTGACAATAATCTTACCATTAGAGGTGTAACTCCAGAAATCATATTTAGACAAATTCTCTACATGCCCACAAATGAGATTTGCGAGATAATTAGGACCTTTATCTATATCAATGACAGCCGTAGGCACGTTATATTCTACAGCCATATCTGTAGCCAGAGATAGCATCAATTTATCGCAATCAGTCACAACGCCCGCCACAAAATTGATAAGCTCCCCTGTCCCAATGCCCCCACCCAACAGTTTATCCACTGTCGCATTGCCCGTAGGCAAACAATTCTGATGCAATGAAGATTTTGAATCCTCTAATATTTCACTGATGTGTTGATACATAATTTATAATTGTTTTTAATCCCACAAACCTACACATTTACCACCATCATTATCAGCGCTACCGCATTCAGGACAATAATAATGTTCTGGACTTACTTCGAAAGTTCCACCACACTCACATTTATATGAGTCTGGATCCTTCTCAATCGTAATACTCTTTCCACATTTGTTGCAAAAGAGTGACATTGAATTTGAGAACAAAGGGTATCCATGGAATATCTCCCATACATGCCCGCATTTGTAACAATTGAATTTTATGATTCCTCCCATAGTACTTTATAAATTAATTATTAGTCAATGTTCCAGTAAGCTTCTGGATCTCCGTCAAAGGCTTCATTGATAGTATCATCGTCATAACCCATTACATCTTGAGCGTAACTGCCAGCATACTCTCCGTATGTATAATCCCAATCAGTGTCTTCACAACAGCTATCTTCTTTAGGCAGATATGCGGTTGCATGGGAAATTGTACCTGTAGATAAATTAAAATATGAAACCTCTCCATCTTTCTCAAGGTGAGTACGCGAAAGGCCTTTACCATAAAAGTTCCAGATATCATCATATTCCATAGGTACAACCTCCTTGCCTTCCTTATCAATAATACCATATTTGACAGGCACATATTTCACAATTTCAAAGTTCTCACCACCTATATGCCAACTTCCCTTGCCTATACCGCTTTTTACTCTGGCATAGCCATTATCAAACCTACCAATCCACGCATATTTGCCGAATGGAACTATTTCGTTACCGTTTTTGTCCATAACACCCCACTGATAGCATTTGTTTTCTATAACAAGAAGGTTTCCGCACTCATTTACCACACGATAATTACTCATGCCAAATAGTATTAAGGTTATTGTTTAATGCAAAGATTCAAATAGAGTACGAACTGAATGTTCGCAACCAAAGGATATAGCTAGTTGTTCATATACACGCACTGCCCCACAGGATCTATTACCCAACCGAATCTCTTCATGACATCCATTCCAATTATACCATGAACAGGGAACCCTTTCTCTTTTTCCATTCTCTCGGCAGCATCAGTATATTTATTGCTGACGCAATTGAATATGTAGTAATCCTCTCCATTCCCAAAATCCATCTCAGCAACAAGACAATCAGTTTCTAGGGATGCCCCACTCAGACCTTGCATTGGAACCGAATGACCACTAATTAACTTCATTTTCTTTACATAGGGCACACTGCTTTTGTAAAGGAAGATAACGCTACAGGTAGATCCTGTATCAACAAGGAAATTCATCCCCGCAAACTCCCCCTCAGTAATAGCAACAAATGGGAGCGATGTCTCTTTTATGTCCTTTATAAAATTGATTCTTGTCATAGTGATATCTATTAATAGGTTAGTACTAAGCGACATTGCTATTCACTTCATTGCAACGTATGCATTGGTTGGCAACATCAATAATCCAATGTTGCGCTGCGATGACATCCATACCGATAATCCCGGCAACGGAGAAACCATGAGCCTTTGTCATTTGTTCATACATAGAACTCTCTTGAATGCAATGCATACGCACATCCGTTTCTTTCCCACCCAGAACCATCCGAGCATGAACGATGATAGTATTTATGATGGTTCCATCTGTTCCCGTCACAGCTCCATAGCAATCATCTTCATGCACATAAAGATCCTCGCCATAATCCGCCACTGCTTCCGACCATACAAGACTACGAGTAGCCCCCGTGTCAACAAGAAAGCGAAGACCCTTAAATGTCCCCTCCAAAATTTCAATAAACAGAAGGTCAGACCCCTCAACCGATAAAAAAGGAATTTGCAACATAAGCCACTCGTTTTAGGTTTATGTTGCAAAGTTTAGAACAGCTTACGAACTGTATTTTCGCATCAAAATAAAATCCATTCTCAATAGCACACACCCACATATCATGCGTCTTATATGCAGTAGAAAGAGCCAGTGTCAATCCGAAAATAGCATGGAGTCGGATTGCCATCCTTGTCGCGAAATGTACCTTCAATGAGAGGAACATTAACGCCACGCATACCAAAGAACTTGATAGAAAATGTCTGTGCCATAGTCTTGTCGTTTTGATTCATGACACAAAGCTATGAACACCATTCGATCACTATCTTAGCAAGCAACGAAGACGAGTCTTCTTTCCGGATCATGTACACAAACGTAGAACGTCGGTACAATCAGAAATAATCCGAGGGTGTCGTGTTGTGAATGAACATAAAGAGACCGAAATAGACTTTGTTACGTTAAAAGCCTAAATTCAACAAATTGCCTTGTTTAGAGATTTCTTGAACAAATGAAGAATAATCTTCTTTGCTCTCTAATACAGTTATCGATTTGACATTCACTTTAGAAACTGTTTTTATATTTGCTATTTTCGCAATTCCCTCAATCTTCTTTTCAACAATAAGACGGTTCGCCCCAAATGATTCACAACTATACTCAGAAGAAGAAGGATAGTGTATAACCCCCATCGCTCTACCAAGTTTCGCGAAAGAGGCTATTGTATATTTTGACCCTCCGTCTATGGAACTTTGAACAAGTATGAGGCCTTGAGACAATCCTGCTTGAATACGACTTGCTTTGCTGCCAGAATACAGATCTTCCTTTACATGAGGATAATATTCTGTTATTATCAACCCTCCTGAATTCAACACGTCATTAATCACTTTCGTGTGATTCTTTGAACATGTCTCTTCAAAACATAAACCTCCAGAAATGATGCCAACAACATTTGACAATATTTGCCCATTAACATAAATTGAATGTTCATCAATGCCTTCCACAAGACCATTACATATTGCATAATTTTTTGAAAAGTATTCTCCTAACCTCTCCGCAATCTTATTGCCAAGTTGGGAACTGTGTCTTGTTCCTATTATCGCAATACATCTTTTCAAGAGATCTTTATTGCCTTTTACGAACAAGAGACTAGGAGGATCGCTTATTTCTTTAAGACTACTGGGATAATCAGACGAAAGAATACTCACTATCTCTATTCCATTTTCTCTGCAATCATTTATTATTTGATCTGCCTCCCCAAGATACGTTTGAATATTTTCAAATTGTTCTGGCTTATTTTCATTTACTATAGACGTACAATCAGCATAAGACGCAATCCTTATAAGATTCCGCTTGATGAAAGCCGGGCCGATTCCCTTTACCATTGATAACGCTAAGAGGTTCCTTATATCCATATAATTTTATTGATTTGAAATATCTATTGTATAACCACAACCGTCTCCTCTAAATTGAGGCGGTGTGCAAGAATAAAATCTGTGCCCGTCTGATCTTCTAATTTTAAGAAGCATAGGTTTACCGCACATAGGGCAAAAGACATCACTGTTTACGGCCAACGTCATTTGAAACATTGCAATAAAAAGAATGTTTTTAGCCCCTTTTTCTTTCAACTTTTTAATCACATACCATGCAGTTGCCGCCGTAGTCAGTTGGTCGTCAAGAACTATAATGTTCTTTCCTTCTAGGCTTAATAATTGCTCAATCAATTTTCCTGATTGATCGAATATATCTTCTTGGGGGCTGTCAACCGAGAGATAATCTTGTAGAAATGATTGACGCTCATTATAAAGATTCCTGTTTCTAAGAGATCCCTGAACATTATCTGCCCACTTTAAAAGTTGCACTTTTTTTATGTTCGTATTTACTAGATCGAAGATTTCTTTCATCTTATTTTCTGGCACTGTGGACTGTTTGTCTGTTAGATATGTAAAATAATCCCAGTTTTGATCTACGATAGCCGTCTGATTTATATATGATGCTATTCCATTTGCCAATTTATGCAAAAAATCTTGAGTTCTATGTGGATTCGACATCATGAAATATTTATCTCCACAGCCATACTTATCACATGCTCCTT
Organism: Bacteroidales bacterium; assembly: GCA_024401415.1. Taxonomy (GTDB): domain Bacteria; phylum Bacteroidota; class Bacteroidia; order Bacteroidales; family Marinilabiliaceae; genus W3P20-009. Next base: position 29,941 of record JAKSLC010000008.1, read on the forward strand.
GTTCTTGTCTAGCTAAGCATCGTATACAAGCATAGGAGCCATCTCTATATTTGTTATAATTGAGTTTGATTGATTTCAAAGAATTACTTCCTGCAAAAACAGCCTCTATAGAATATAAATTTTCTAAAGGCGAATTTAATATGACTTCAATATCTTGAAAACTTCGGGCTTCATAGGTCGGTCCCATTTTCCTAGCAAGCATTTCATCTCCAATACCATCACGGTCATCCTTTATTTCTTCTGTTATTTGATAAGGAAGAAACCAAATAGTCTTAATGCCAAGTTTTCTTCCTAATTCAATATCCAACTTGGTATCTCCAATAAAGACAGCATCACCACTTCCTATTTGACTCTTGATGTTTGGATGCTGATCTAAATATTCGTTCAGCTTATTTGTGTTAGGCTTGTCAGCAAGCGAAACACATTCAAGTCCGAGCATTGAACATATAGGATTCACATACTTCCAATGAGAATCTGACACAACAAGTAAATCGTCATGTTTATTTTTTCTTGATTGAATAAACTCATTTACACCATAGAAAAGAGGTAGCTGACCTAGATAGTTGTCAATTATACAATTATCTTGACCATCTTTAAACGGTTTCCAACTAGGATGAACCGTATTGATCAATGTCCCATCTAAATCAAGAAGTATGAGCATTTTCAGATTTGGTAAATAATTTTTTGTTTCGAAACTGTCACAAATAAGGTTTGAGACGATTGTAATATTTATATCCTTTTTCTAGTCTAGAAAAAACTCAATAAACAGCAGGTATATCTGAGCTTCTACTTACTGAAACAAATTCAGGAGCCTTGTCCTAACAAAGGTACAATTACATGCTCTTGTAGATTTATCAACCCTATTCCAGTAGAGCTAGAAACTTCTAGAAGATTTCCATATGGTTCTATGGTTTTGTATTTACCACTAGGGATAACTTCTGCGCGAAATGGAATATTAATTACAGAATAAGAATCATTCTTATTCAATTGAAATATGTTATTCTTTTGAGACTTTCATCCATATCCAAAACGCTTTCCGCTAAGTAATTCGTCTTGAATATTTATATCTAGTCTTCGCTTTTACTTTTGATAGCGCAACCTTTTATGAAGCTTCTGCTAAGATATAATGAGGAAAACTCTTCTCCTCATTATTTACTACTTTTCCTATATTTCTAACAACTATAACTCCATCCACACTGACAGTCATCAACTTTGATTCATCTATTGAAAAACCCGCGGTCACAACATTTCTGAAGGCGATTCTTTCTCCTTGGTCTTGCCAATGCGATAGCTCTTCTCGAGTCTCGGTGTCGTATATATACACATCATTAGATGGAACATGTCCTATTCCTCCCAGTGACTTTGCTTCATATCCCTGATTTGACAAAGCCATAAGTCTACCCGAAGGGCTAAAGCACAACAGAGATCTACCTTTAATTTGAAATTGTTCTCTGATAAAATTAAAGTCGTGTGCATTGTCATTATTGAACTTTTCAAAATCAGCTTGTTTTATGAGATACAAGTCCGGAGTGCTGTCGTACGTGCCAAACAAACCATTCTTTGTAAATGCACAAATCCACGTAGCGTATCTAGCAATCTCAGTGTCGCATATTTCCCGCTCGAGAGACAATGTATTTTTTGTCTCGTTATAGTTAATTTCTATAAGTTTCAGGTACCCATTGCCCCCTGGTTTGCCAACAATTCCAACATATTTGTTGTCGTATGAGAATGCAACATAGTTCAAGAATGACAATGTAGTACCCAACTCGATGTCTAGTTCTTGTTCTGCATCTACTATTCCAATAACAACATAGTGTTTTTCTTGTAAGAAAATTGCACTAAAGTCAGGAAATGTACTGTTCTGGATATTGTCAATCCACACCTTTGCGCGTTTGTTCTCATTCGAATATGACTCAAAGTATTCTGCATATTCAGATACAAGAGATTTTCTTTTGCCTTCAATCTCTGCTTTCTGCTCTTCTGTATATTGGTTAAGGAATGAAGTATCATATTCATCCTTAATCTTTAAGAATTCATCTCTTGAAATTTCTTCTTTTATAAGTCTGTTAAAATAGCGAGACTTTTTATCCGTCTTTGCATATAGCTTTCCATCTGGGCTGATGAATGTATAATATTGCACATTCGATTTTTCCCATTGAAATGTTATAGGGTTATAAACTTTCAATTCACGTTCCCCTTTAGCATATTCCATGAATAACAAGTTGTCTGTTTTGTCAAAATCTACGAAATTGCCAGTTAATACAGTCTCTTCTTTTTGTTCGAGTATATTGTAAAGGGCATATTTATTACCACCTTTAGGGTAAACCAAATACTTACCGTTAGAAGACATTTTCGCTTTAGCATACTTTTCTTCCTCAAGGTTTATAGTCTTAATTCCTTGCCATTCAGATTTTGATTCTGACATTTCGCAATAACTATACAGAAAATCGCTTTTATAAACTAATTTATTATTCGATTTGCATAAAATACTAGAAGTTGATATTTCTATCCCATCTACAATGATAGAATTATAAGACTCCTTATGTGGCTTAAAAAATTCACCTGCCTCATTCTTGTCTGAGAAAGTGGAAACAATCTTACCATTTCTCAAAAAAAGGTATAACGACGGCTTAACTTTAAAAAGAATATTTTCATGCTCAACGAATATATCGTCTATACATAACGAATAATCGTCACCCCCACTATAATATGTTTCATATCCTTCATTTGAAATCCAAACAATTCTTTTTCGTCTATCGATGGAATTCGACACCGACACTCTTTCTGTCTGTTTGTTATATGTTAAGAGCTTATTATAACATCTCTGTATTTCTTCAATAATGTAAACACCCTCATTTGATGGATAAATTTTTGCAGATAAGTTCATCTCATCCCATTCGATCTCTTTTTCAAGAGAAACCGAATGAATTCCGTTTTCTATTTTTTCCCTACATTCATTAGCAAATTCGACGCATATATCAAACGAAATTTTACGCATTATTTTATTTGTTCTTTGAACACAATCAGCATTAGCAACAACTAAGCCATCGACACTAAAATCTGAGATAAGAGGACTATACTTAAAACTCCCTTTGCTAACTGAGTTAGGCTTCAAATCTTCATATTCGTATTGGGTACCGTTCCTGCTAATAATGAAACCAGTATTGGTTATGCCTATAATATTATCTGTTTTATCAAATCTTCTAATACGATTAGAATCTATAACTATTACATTGATATAGTTAGATTCTACTATATACAACAAACCATTCTCGTTGTCTACGTGGTAAGAATCTTGTCCTTTAAGGTTGATATTGTTGAATTCTGCTTCGACAGAAAGATTTTCGGTTTTGACAATGCATACAGACGATTTGCGTTTATTAAGCACATATAGTGTTTTATAATCATTACTATGCGCTATAAGTTCATCAACTTCTAATGAGTATTCAATACGTAGTTTTTCTGTATCAAATATACTAAAAGAAGTCCCTCCAGAATGTTCAGTTGAAAATAGTAATTTCCCGTCTGTTATGTGTTTAATGTCATTCGGACAAAGATAGTTTTCAGTATAAACATATGTCTCTATAGAAGGATCAAAGAAATGAATACGATCCTTCATAACAAAAATAAGGTACGGAAAATCATCGAATACGTAAGCTCGCTTCAAATCGCTACTGCCAAAACGTAACGCATTCTCAACACAAATCTTATGTCTTTCTTTTGATTGATTACCTATTACAATATATTCCCCTGCTGCGTTGAGCTTGGGCAAAACTTTTGTCTCTCCAGCTCCTACAACACCTTCGAACATCTCTTGTCCATTGAAAAGAATTGTAAATGAGTCCTCTTTTTCTGAGCGTATCTTATACTCCGTATTAAGGAATCCATGTTTTGGATATACTTTTAGATAATCCTCCATAATTCATAGTATAATAAAATTATATAGTAAAATATTGTTTTCATCTCACAAATATACAACTTCCCCACGGATCCTTTCTTCGCACCTCATCATAAACTTTCATCATTTTCTCCTCCTTTCCCACAATCTGTGTCATATTGCATGTTTTTCCTATACAAATGCTCACAAGCCTCCATCTCCCAAATACCATCTAACCCATCTATTCTTCGTCTCAAAGGGGGAACTTACACTATGTGTATACGATTTTAGACAAAAACTGACTATCACATCTCCACCCCCTCAATCTTCCCATGCCTCAAAACCAATTCTATCATATCTCCATTCTTCTTTCCCTTAACCATTGAAAATAAATTTGCTGGCAATTGTTTTATTTTTCCATTAACTGAAACAAAGCAACCACCAGGCAACATATTTACAATCATTGCCTCAACTATATTTGTCACACTAATTTCTGGCCTGCCAATATTCTCTTTTACTGTCGTGACCACTTTAATTAAGACAATTCGAATACTGTTAAATGTATTAAGATTAAAGAACTTGTACAAATAATTATTCTCATCTTTCCCATCTTGAATGACCATACATCTATGCTCACCCTCATTCCTTACTTGCCTTAACGAATTTAATGTGTAATTAATTGTATCGTGCGGAAAAAACCTATTGCAAAATGCATTAATCTTATGTACTACTTGTATGTCCGCTACGTTTCTCTCCTTTTTTGTCCTAACAAATTTGTATGTTTCTTCAGATGTATAATACTCAATTTCGTCTAATAAGGATTCTATTCGTGGGAATGTTTTGAAATAATAATAATTCAATATATTCTCAAGTTGGTAGAATGCATTTACACAAAAAATATAAAACCTCTCCTTCTCATTTTTCTGAAGATCCAGCGAGGAGTTCTCCATTCGTAAATTATCTACTATCAATTGATCGCGCAATCGACATTCTATTATAAACTCGTACGACACACTGACGTTTGCCCTAATCTCTAACGCTGCTCTAATGGCTTTTACATCATCCATTGTTTCAGAGGGCATGAACACACCAACTGCGGAAGATGTCTGTTGACCACCATACATCTTTCGCAGTTCCGCATCAAATTCCTTATTTTGAATAGACAAAATGCGTATTTTTTCAATAGTCGCCCTAAGTTTTTCGTCCATGCTATATTGCGTTTAACAATTCATCTAATTCACTATTTAGCTTAGAAACAATGTCAATTTGCCCCCTAAAATAACAATTATTTATTTCCAATAACGAATTAAATCTATTCCACAAACATCCATATACCCTATCCTTTTCCCCCTTAACCATCTTCAAATACTGAAGTTTCCCATATATAACATTCTCCATTACAGGTTCCCCCTTTTTTACATGTCCCTTTTCTATCTTATAATATGGATAGAATCTTCTATACGCCTCGTAATATCCATAACGCTCCCATATATGCAGAACATTGCGGATCTCCTTTACATACTTTTTTGGTGTATTCAGCTTGGTACTGACTGTAATACCTGTAACTTCTTGACGTTGTCCAACTTTTTGCAAACGTGTTTTTTCTTCTCCATGCATTGTGAATCGTTGATCTTCAACAATACGTTTCAACTCTGCTCTGAATTCTCCTCCTTCTTGATACACATTGTGCATGGAACTAAAAGTAATATCATCAGCATAACGTGTATAATGCAAATTAAAACGGCGCGCCAACCCAGCTAGCCTATGGTCAAGCTTATCGCATATAGCATTTGTAATTATAGGCGACGTAGGTGCACCTTGAGGAAGAACGTATTTAAATGTTCCATCATCATTAGTAACACGAATGCTACAAAGACCTGCTATAAATCCAGCTACAGATTTGTTGAAGTTGAATGGGGGTAACTGCAATCTTGCCCGCACTCTAGGCTGCTCTATAGTGGTAAAAAAATCCTTTAGGTCGGTATTAAATACATAATTCTGATTTATATGCCTAATAGCATTGTCCACAACACTTCTTCCCTCTGTAAATCCCATAGCATAATCTGATGGTGTATATAATGCCTTAAGAATAATATTCAAGAAGTATAGGATGTTATTCAAGCCTTTTGAAGGAGCATCAATCGGTCGTACTCCTTTCTTATTCTTTTTAGGAATAGAAAAATGATTATAACGACCACGAATATTGTTGGGATTTGAGTAATAACTCAACTGTTTCATGGAAAAAGAAAATGCACTCTCCTCGCCCAACTCATCCTTAACAAGATCATTGAGCAAGACCAACAAATCTTCTTTGTTGCCAACTGCATGTGCTCTATTTATTATTTCTCTCTTCTCCATAACTTCAACATAATGAAAAATGATCTTGAGAGTTTGTCGGCCTGACTCTTATTTCCTTATAATGCTTGTTTGTTGAACAATGAGTATATTTATACTCATACAAACAGTGAAACGATAACAACTTAACATTGTTTATCCTAGAGCATTCGCTCCGGACACCCGAACAAAACGTCGGGCAATAGTCAAATATCCTTTCAGACCGACAAACTCTCAAAGACCGTTTTCTTTTCGTTTACATCACAAAGATATAATCATTCTCCGAACCCTATCTTCGCACCACATATGTTTTTCTTATACTATACAAACTGGCACATAAAACTCTTAGCTCCGTACTAACCATAAACCTTCATCCCCCAAATACCATCTAGCCCATCAAAATTTCTAGCCCCTCTCCAATACTCCAAAGCAATCCGCATTTATCACCTCCATCTAATAAGTAATTTACAATTTGTTTAAATCATCGTTTTGCCAATTGGCAACGTTGCTTTCTATATAGTCCGCTATGCATTCCAATTCATAGCGACCACGCACTATACGGTCATGAAAACGCGACTGCCACGCAAATTGTATATCGTTTTGGTTGGCAAATTTGGTAATAGATGATTTTATACCTCGTATTACCACCGCCAACGATTTTTTCTGAGGCGATATATCCGCCATTGTCAAATTTTTCGATGGACAATCCCTCACTGTAGAGACGTTGCGCGCAACGTCTCCATACCCCACAACACCGCCATGCCTCGCACCGTCTCCATACCCCACAACGTCTCCATACCTCGCACCGTCTCCTTTCGCACGCCCATTCGACTCTTGAATATCATTTTCAATGGATTTATCTCCATCAATTATCACAATCGCATGAACATGATTTGGCATCACAACAAACAGTGGTATTCTGGCATACGGATAATGCACTTCAACATTCATAAATTGTTCTTGGGCATATTGCCCGATTTCTGACAAATGCATTCGCGGTTCCGTCATTTTCGTTTGCATCCCCCTATATCTCACACCATCACCATAACATTCTCTCATAATTTCCCCGAAATAATGTTCTCTATTCTGCGTACATATCGTTACGAAATACACGCCTCCACCATACCCATGCCAATCGGCACGCGCTGATGGTATTCTATATGTATTCTGAAATTTGTCCATTTAATCATCGTATCACACATCACTCATTACCATTCTCACTCACCAAAAACCCTAGCCCCTCACTCCATCATAAACCTCCATCATCTTCTCTACCCTCCTACGCAACTCTTCTCTCACCGCCACCGGCTCCAGCACCACCAGCTCCGCTCCAAACGACAGCAGCACACTATACAGCTCATAATTCTCCATACAGTCTATCGAAAAGAATGTTCCTCCTTCCAGCATCGGATACCTCTCTCTCATGGCAGCGTCTTTCTCTCCCCTGAAAACCTTCTGCGACTCGTGCATCGGCTTCGTAGCGACGTAGCTCTTGGATTTGTCACTAACCCAAAACACAACGTGCTCTACAGGCTTGCCCACATACCTCGTCACGCCTATGATATCCTCAAACCACTCGTTTATATCGCCCTCAAATTCTTTGTATTGCTTCCCGGGCAATGGCTCAAAGCCGTTCATCCTGTCTAGCGCAAAGCATATCATCATGTCTTCTTCGACCAACTGCCCAAAAACATACCACCTCCTGTTATACTCTTTCAGAAAATATGGATAAAGATCTGCCGTCAAATCAACGTCTTCTTCTCCAAACTTATGATAATGAACCCTTATGACTTGCTTCTGCATTATGGCAATAAACAATTCGCCAAACAGACTGCTGTTCTCCAACGGATTCTTTGTGAACGAGACAATATGCCTGTGGTCTCTGACACTCAATCCCGACTTTAACTGCTGCAATGCCTCAAACGTAGGTAGTCCGTCAAATTGCCCGAGCAGGTCTAATGCCTGCGACAAAAGGTATTTCTCGTCGTCCGACATCTCTTTCTTGAATATCGAAAACGAGGGATCGGAATATTTCAAGCACTTCTTCGTGACGGTCTTCTGGCGTTCAGTATTGTAGACCAACATATCTTTTCGCTGAATCTCAACCATATAGGGCCCGTCATATTCCAGATAATGAATATCCATCTCAATACAACGACGTGTGACGGGCTTTATTCCCATCTCTTTCAATCGCTCATTGACTGCAACCGTCAAGTCATCAATTGAATAATCATGATACCTGTTCGAGAGCAACTCATCAAGTATCTGATAGCGTGTCATAGCATTCTTATTTACTGGCATAGTATTCTCTTATTAACGACGCAAATTTATTAATCACGTCCGAACTCTATGTTCGTATACGGACTATTCCAATAATTGTTGTTCACTCTACACTGCATCCCTCCCAAACACCATTTCAATCTGCCCGAAATCACACAACCTATCTTCCCTCCACAGCCCCTGGCTCTTCCTGGTCATACCGGCTCTGCTCACATCCTGCCACTTATCTCATCCACAAAAGCATATAGTGGCAAGTTTTCCATCCACTCCTGATCCTGCCGGTTCTTCATCGATAACCTCAAACCTTTGAGCTCTGGATGTTTATCTATATATGTCTTCAACGACTTTGACTTGACGTTCTCTTCTGCCTTCACTTCTAT
>JAKSLC010000080.1 GCA_024401415.1 Bacteroidales bacterium
GCAAGCAGCTGAAGAAAACCCAGCTGTTCCGGGTTGTAAACAGTTTTTTCCATACCGCAGGTGACTGTTATCTCAGGTTCAAATTTATCTGGTGCTGTGAAAATTCTCGGAGCAACAAGATGTCCCTTTGTCCCCCAAAGTTCAAGCTCACATTTATACTGGTTATCCATTCCAAATGCCAGCTGACATGAGGACTGTCGAACTCCAATCCGAGGACACCCCTCGAGATATGGTCTGCTACACCGATGCCGATGGCAATACCTACGACTTCGCCTTCGGCCTCAACTGGTCCGGCCCAATCCACGACTCTCGCGTCCAGAAATACAAATAACCTGCTGGGTAGCCGCCTCTCAGGTGGCTACTCTCCGCTAACCCATAACAATCAAATAAACGCTAAGTACCCCACCGCTGTAGAGCCGCCATGCTGGCGGCTACCCAACGTTAGCTCACAGAACCATACTCAGTCAATTCATTTTTTCATTACATTAAATACAGAAAGGAGGAGCAATGAGCACTACCCAGCAGATTATCACCATATTGCTCATAGCAGTAAGCACAATGGCAACCACGGCCTACCACAACTGATAGGCATAGCATTCTGCGTACTCCTACACCTATGGCGCAAAAACATTTTTCTCACAATCGCTGGCGGAACCCTATTCTACATGGCTATCATACATATCATCCCTTTGCTCTGATAGAATAAAAAAATTACGATGAACAAGGTCCTTCCCCGAGTCTAGCCCGAGTGTAGCCTATGCCTTCCCCAAACTTAGAACGAAACTCGCCTAATATCCCATTCTTCACCTATTCCTTCTAGGGGATGGATTACTAGCAATTCGCACACAACCACTAACAATTATTGACAAAACACGCTTATGCTCTATCATATTGTTGGCTATATCAATTTTTTAGGTAACAATCTATGGTTAATTAGTGTAAATACGCTTATGATTTGTCATTATCAATTAGTAATTATCTCTACCGTTTTTCTTTCAAAATAATAGATTTATTTACCACCGGGAAACAATCTATAGTTAATCATTGTAAATACACTTGCACATTGAAAGTATATGTCTATATTTGCATCGTAATCGTAAGTGAAACACACTGATTCAATTACAAATTAAAACAAGGCCTGATAGTGGTATTACTATCTCAACAAAAAGACAAAAGCATGAAAAAGTTATTTTTCGTAATGGCAATGGTTCTTTCTTCAGTGATGACCTTTGCTCAATCTAAGACAAAGACTGCAGAGACAGCGATTATCATCATCGATATGCAGAACGACTTTGTTGACCCTAAGGGTACTTTGTGTGTAGCTGGTGCTAAGGCTACTATTCCAGCAATCGACGACTTGGCTAAGTATGGCCGCTCTAAGGGATGGCAGGTTGTTCACATCGTTCGCGAGCACAGACCTAATGGTCTCGATGTTGATGAACCACGCGTACCTTTGTTCACAGATGGCAAGGCTGGTTACTGTGTTCCAGGTACATGGGGATGCGAAATCGTTTCTGGCATATCTGTAGAACCAGAGGACATGAGGGTAGTAAAATTCCGTAACTCCGCTTTCTTCCAGACTCAGCTCGACTTGATCCTCCGCCGTATGGGTGTCAAGAGAGTCATATTGGCTGGTACTCAGTATCCTAACTGTGTACGTGGTACTGCTAACGATGCAATGTCTCTCAACTATGAGACTATTTGCTGCCTTGACGCTTGCTCTGCTAAGACTCCTGAGGTTGCCGAGGCTAACATTTTCGATATGAGAAACATGGGCATCAAGTGTATCTCTCTCGACGAAATCAAGGCTAAATATTAAGCCAACCGGAAGGTGTAGCGATTAGATACTTTAACAAGGACCAGAACAGCAAACTTGAATATTGATTGTTTCTGGTCTTTTTCGTTTCACTCATTATTTTGAAAATATATGAAACTAAGAATAACGCTCCTGACAACTCTTCTCATAATGTCAGCATGCCTGGCTATGGGCCAGATAAAAATAGCAACGGAATCTGGCGATTTGAATATTACATTCAAGGCTAGAACTCATTTCGATGCCGGTGTTTATGGTGGCGATCTTGGAAAAAGTAATGACCATGCAACTAATGTAGTTAGAATGAACGACACAAGAATTGGCTTCATTGCTAATTTTGGCGAGGCATGGAGCTCAAAGGTCGAGGTGAAGTTCACTGGTTCGTCTACTACATTTACAGATTTGTACTTTGGCTATAAGGCTTCTGACAAGTCAAGCCTGCAACTGGGTAACTTCTGGATGCCTTTCGGCTACGAGACTCTAGGCCCTGCTTATCGTTTCATCCAGAATTCTTCAATTGATAAGGCTGTCGACGGAATATCAAGAAAAATGGGGTTGGCCTATAATTACAATTCTGACCCTCTGAAAATCACTATTGGTATTTTCTCCGACGGAAATGTCAATAACATTTCTACAAACCAGGGTTATAACATTGCTGCTAAGGTAATTGCTCGCCCTATTCTCAACGACAAGCAGGTGCTCCACTTTGGTGTGGCTCCTTTATTTACCCACACTCCTAATACAGCAACTTTCAATACCTACTCTCTGACCCAAAGCAATAGCATGGTGCTGATGGGTAAGTCTTTTACCGGCGATGAGCAGTATAGTATTTTCCGCGCCGAGGCTGAGGCTATATTCATTTCTGGTAAGCTGTACGCTGAGTGTAGATATCAGCACGCCCATATAAATACTCCTGGTGACGAGAATTCTGAAGTTGGTGGCTTTTATGTTCAAGGTGGCTTCTTGCTCATCGGCGATCAACAGAACTATAGCAAGGCTAATGGCTACGCTACAAATGTATCTGCTAAAAACCTCGAGTTGTGCGCACGCTTTGGCCATGCAGCTTATGACCAAGGCAAGGATTGGCAGACAACAGAAAACGATATTACCATCGGTCTGAACTATGGTATCAACAAGTATCTTCTTGCCCGACTGAACTATACCCACGGCCAGGCTCACGCCAAAAACGAGATAATAGACAAGGGTCTTGAAAACCATAATTACAACGCTGTAGAAGCACGACTACAGTTCGTTTTCTAAAACTCTCTCCAACCGTTATACTTTTTGAATTTTCAAAAACAGGCTGAATCTCCCCAACAGAGGTTCAGCCTTTTCATTTTCTCTACGTCACTTCCACAAAAAAACAATCATAACCCACACGTCCAACAAAAAAGCCAGCCCCAATCGGGACTGGCTTTATTTTATATATCAACTAAGGATTAGATTAATACTTTGCAGCTGTCTTCTCGTAAGCCTCTGTCTTATCCTTAACTGTCAACAAATAGTCAATATCATCAAGACCATTCATCAAACAGTGCTTCTTGTAACCGTTAATCTCGAAGTGCTCTGTCTTTCCTGTAGCTGTATTTGTAACAGTCTGGTTTGGAAGATCAACAACAACCTCCATCTTTGGATTAGCCTTGATAGAAGCAAAAAGCTCGCTGAGGAACTGCTCAGATACAACTACTGGCAATACGAAGTTGTTCAACTCATTATTCTTGTGAATATCAGCAAAGAAGCTAGAGATAACAACACGGAAACCATAACCAGCAATAGCCCAGGCAGCATGCTCACGGCTGGAACCAGAACCGAAGTTCTTACCTGCTACCAAAATCTCACCACCGTATGTAGGGTCATTCAATACAAATGATGTATTCAACGAACCGTCTGGATTATATCTCCAGTCACGGAAGAGATTGTCACCAAAGAACTTCTCCTCCTTTGTAGTAGCCTTCAAGAAACGTGCAGGAATAATCTGGTCTGTATCAACGTTCTCAAGAGGAAGAGGCACACATGTGCTCTTTATGATATCAAATTTCTGTTTCATCTTTTCTTTCTTTAAGGTTAGAGAAGTTCACGTGGATCAGTAATAACTCCTGTTACTGCAGCAGCTGCTGCTACAAGTGGAGAACACAAAAGTGTACGAGCTCCAGGACCCTGACGACCCTCGAAGTTACGGTTACTTGTAGATACCGAATACTTGCCTGCAGGAACCTTATCGTCGTTCATCGCCAAACAAGCTGAACAGCCTGGCTGACGGATAGCAAATCCTGCTGCCTCCAACTCCTTGTCCAAGCCTTCTTTCTTTATCTGGTCAAGTACCAACCAAGAACCAGGAACCAACCATGCTACTACATTGTCTGCCTTCTTCTTGCCCTTAACCAATGATGCAAATGCACGGAAGTCCTCAATACGGCCGTTTGTACAAGCACCAAGGAATACATAGTCAATCTTCTTGCCGAGCAACTTCTCGCCTGGCTTGAAGCCCATATAGTCAAGTGACTTGAGATATGAAGCCTGACCAGCAGCATCAACTGTATCAAGAGTAGGGATATTGTCATCAATAGACATACCCATACCTGGGTTCGTACCGTATGTAATCATTGGACGGATATCTGCCGCATCATAAACAAGCTCCTTGTCAAATACAGCATCATCATCGCTCTTCAATGTCTTCCAGTATGCTACAGCCTTATCCCATGCCTCGCCCTTAGGAGCGTACTCTCTGCCCTTCAAATACTCAAATGTCGTCTCATCTGGAGCAATCATACCACCACGGGCACCCATCTCAATAGAGAGGTTACAAAGTGTAAGACGACCTTCCATAGTGAGGTTCTTAACAGCTGAACCTGCATACTCTACGAAATATCCAGTAGCACCTGATGTCGAAATCTTAGACATCAAGTAAAGCGCAACATCCTTTGCTGTAACACCCTTTGCGAGTGTGCCCTCTACGCGGATGCGCATTGATTTTGGCTTCTGTTGGAGAATACACTCTGATGCCATTACCATCTCTACCTCAGAAGTACCTATACCGAATGCTACAGCACCCATAGCACCATGAGTAGATGTATGTGAGTCACCACAGACAATCGTCATGCCTGGAAGTGTCAACGCCTTCTCAGGACCAACAACGTGGATAATACCATTGTTCTTGTCAAACATACCGAAGTGGTTAAGACCAAACTCCTTAGCATTTCTGGCTAGCGCATCTACCTGTGTCTTTGATACAGGATCCTCAATAGGCTTGTCCTGATCATGTGTAGGCGTGTTGTGGTCTGGCATACAGTAAATCTTCTCTGGACGGAAGCACTTCAACTTACGTGCTCGCAAGCCATCAAAAGCTTGTGGAGATGTCACCTCATGCGCATATAGACGGTCAATGTACAACTGCGTAGGACCGTCAGGGACAATAGAGACTACGTGTGAGTCCCAGATCTTGTCAAAAAGTGTATTCATGTGCTGTATGAATTTGTATCGTTCCTAATTAATTGATGCAAAGTTACAAACAAAAACGAAAAAAGCCTCACTTTGCTCATTGTTTGAAAGCAAAGCGAGACCTTTTACGTATAATTCTTACTCCCTACAGAGTATAAATATTCATTTTAATATTGCTCAACAAGAGAGAGTACAGCTCTAGCACATGCTTCAGAAGCATTCTCAGTAGAAACTCTCAACTTGTACGCACCAGTTTTTGAGCACTTAAACTGGAAACCAGCCATAACCTTTCCATTGAAAACATTCTGACCGATTTCTGCACCACCAGCATCCATAATCTGAATCTTTACATTCTCACCATTAGAAGCGCCATTGGCGATGTTCATTTGATACTTAGTCTGGCTATTCAACACTACAGTAAAGGTTACTCCATCTGCAGCTCCTGCAGCCAACTTCAAATCAAAATCTTTGATGTACTGGTTGCTACCCATTGCAGTAAGGGCCTTCTTCATCAAATCGTCGCCACATTGAGCAGAAGCAACGAATGAGATTCCGAGTACAGCAATAAGTGTCAATAATATCTTTTTCATAACTTAATCTCCTTTTTAGATTTATTACTCAACTACAAATTGACGAGCCTCGCGTACAGCTGAGATGATGTTATTGATAACAGTCTCCTTATTAGGAGTAAACTCATAATGAGGAATCTCATTCTGCTCAATTACCAACATTCCATCATCACTTACCTTAGTGATAGGATCACCAAACTCATAAGTAATACGAACACTCTCGTATGCTGCCTTTACAGCCTCTATCTTTTGGCAAAGTGCCTGGAAGTTCTTATCTGCCTTAGAATAATTATCCAAAACCAAGAGAAGAATGCTTACAATCTCCTTCTGCTCAGCAAGACGATTTGTCAAATCTTCATCCTTTGTCTGCTCAACTACATCACATGTGATATGGATACCCTCAATCCATGCACCAGCTATGATAGCTGTAGATGTATTAGCGCGCTTCTGCTCTCTGAGATAACGGTCCATTTTGTTGAAGCTTGTTACTGACAACTGCTTGAGAGAATCAAGGTTTGTTGAGTTTGTAGCAAGTCTCTTAAGTGTTGAGAAATCAAGGAACTGACCTACATTAATACCATCAGCCAACTCTTTAACAGCCAACAGATATTGAATAACTACACTATTCTTATTAAATGTGTTGATGTAACCCAAATCAGCACTATAAACACCTAAGTTAAGAGCTCTCTTGAAACTTGAGTTATAGTTCTTCATATTATCAGAAGGGTTCAACACCTTCTCTGAGAAACCTGCACCCGAATTCTTAATAGAGGTGGCCATCTCAACTGGAGAGGAGATGTTCTGAATCATGTCATTTACCACATTCTCTGACAACTGAAGTGGAGCGTTAGCTACACTATCAGGAATCTCATCGAGATTTTCAGCGCTATTAGAGCTACAACTAGAGCAGCTAGTAAAGAAATTTACACCTGCCAACAATGCAAGTCCAAATACAATCTTCTTTATCATATTATTTGTCTTAATGTTATTATTCTGTTTTGTGCTTCTTAATTGATGGCAACTTTGGTAGCTTGATTTTTGACGAAACCGCCTTAATGCTATTTACTACCTTAGATACCACAGACTTAATCTTGTCAAGCTGCTTCTTAAATGCCACAGAACCAAAATAGTCCGCAACACGTCTTGTCACATCATAGTACAAAACAGCATACAAGAACGCCGTGATAACCCAAATAGCTACAATATTGAACCATATCGTATCCCAGAATGTTCCTGCGAAATATTTATAAGGTGCCAAGAAATGCGTTCTGAAGGAAAGTATTCCTTCTGGCTCTGGCATCTGATAAATAGGATCTGGTATCTGGATCAACTTATCACCATCTCTTAAGATCTTGTTCTTATCAAATGTCTTACGTACAATATCAACTAACGTTTCATTATAGTACTCATCTTTTAATGCCTTGAAATGAGCCTCTCGCTTAGGATCAGACTCTATGTAGCTGATTCTGTTCTCTTTCTGATTGTTTGATATCGCGAAAAGATCTTCGTAAGTCTGTTTCAATTGAACAAGATATTCCTGAGCATAATTGTAAGTAGAAACATTGAATGAATCTGGTACCAATCTGCTAATGTATGGGAAATCAATTTCAGGATTTCTCTTCATCTCTTTTGAAAGTTCATTGCGGAGCAATGCCAAATCCATAATGTATGATTCATTCTCCTTCAAATCTTCTAGAGAATATTTGTCACTCTTCTTCTTACACAGATCCAAGACCTTTTCCAATTCTGGTAAATAGTATACCGTCTTGAAGTCTGCTTTACTAATGCCCATCTCACACTCGAAGAAGTTCTTCTGATAGAGATTATGCTTGTACTGATGAACAATAAGTCCTTCATATGCATATCTAGCAGGGATTACTTCTGCAAGCAATGGAACCTTATCCACAGAAGTAATAATCTTATTGAGCTTATCAAATGTGAACATCGCACCACCAAGTACCATCTGTGGAATCATGATCAGTGGAATCATAATATAAATGGTGCCGATAGAATTGAATGTCGACGAAATTATCAATCCTAGAATATTCGAACTTACGGATACTGAGAAGAGCATCAGGAAGAATTCTATGTTCATTCCCTTCAAGCCGATTACCGCATTACCTACCACTAAGAACAGCAACATCTGAATTGCAGAAAGACCCATAAGAATCAAGATCTTAGACATGAGGTATGCTGATCTGGAAAGGTTGAGGAATTGCTCTCGCTTGAGAATCTTCGCATCTTTGAATATCTCCTCTGCAGAGACTATAAGACCAAAGAAGATAGATACGATAATCGCCATGAAGACGTAGATAGGAATATTCTCATTCTCACGGAAAATATATACGTCTGAATCTGGGTCTACAATATATCTTACAAGGAATGCCAGCACAAAACCCAATACAGGAGCTTCAAGGATATTGAGAACTGTGTACTGTGTATTACTGATCTTAGCCCAAAAGTCACGAGTTGTATAAATCCAAAACTGCTTGAACCAGCTAGGAATATCCAAAGAACGAGGAGGAGCAGTCTTAACTGTCTCTACTTTAGGTAAAGTAATATTCTGCGAGAACTTTTCGTGCCATGCGTCTGGCTTTACACGACGTTCATTCTTGTAGTTACCATACTCATCTTTTACATTATCCTCTAAGATATCAAAGACAAGCTCCGGATTCAAGTTTCCACAGGTAGGACACTCACCATGCTCAGCATCCTTCTGCTCATCCTGCTTCTTGAAGTAAGAAATAGACTCAATAGGTGAACCATAGTAAACTGGATAACCACCTGTATCAAGTATGAACATCTTATCGAACATCTTGTAGATATCCGACGAAGGTTGGTGAATAACAACAAATATAAGCTTACCCTTAAGCGACAACTCTCGCAAAAGGTTCATAACATTTTCTGAGTCACGAGATGACAAACCAGAAGTAGGCTCATCAACAAACAATACTCCTGGCTCTCTAATAAGCTCAAGAGCAATATTTAGACGCTTTCGCTGACCGCCAGAAATCATTTTGTTGAGAGGAGTTCCTACAGGAAGATTTCTTCTCTCGTACAAACCTAAGTCCGTCAACGTTTTGCATACCATTGCATCTATCTCAGCCTCGCTCTTGTTCTTAAAACAGAGTTTAGCATTGTAATACAAGTTTTGGTATACCGTCAACTCCTCTATCAAAAGGTCATCCTGAGGAATCAAACCGATAACACCCTCAAGTTGGTCAGACTGTGTATGTAGATTTAAGCCATTAATAAGCACCTCGCCCTCAGATGGCTTTTCATTACCACATAATACATTGAGCAAAGTCGTCTTACCTGCGCCAGAAGCACCCATGATACCAATAAGATGTCCTTGCTCTTCTGCTATATTGATATTTCTCAAACCGATGCCACCTGTCTTGAACCGGAAACCCATGTTCTTAACCTCAAATGACAATGGTTGAGAAGAAATCTCTTCGTTTTTAAATTTGGCTTCTGCCAAGAACCTAGGAATGTACGTACCTGAAGGCAACTTGACATAACTTCTGTTTGGCAAAGGATAAATACGACCAGAAGCCAAACGTGTCTTCTCAATGAAGACTGCAGAATTACCAATGTAACGAACGAAGAACATGTTCGCACTTGGTACATTCATGATTATCAGCGAGCCATCAACTTTATCTGTGATGTGTTTCGCTTTCGAGAGGCCATGATTCTCAATGTCATTCACAACAAGGATATTCTCAAAGTCCATCTTCAAGTAATCCTCATTGATACTGAATGCACCAATCAGTTCTTCCTCTTCTTTACTGATGTTGAATACCTTTGGGTCTGTAATGGTATTGATTATCTCCATACGACCCTCTGTGTATTTCTTCGATACAGAGAGCATCTCGTACAAACGTACGAATACGACAACTCGCTGTTCCTCTGAAAGTTTTTTTGCTAACTTTCTACACAAGCCAAGGATTTTTACTGATTCGTTAGACGCAACGACGACCTTACCGTCCTTATCAGTCTTAACAGTCTGTTTAGCTTTCTCCTGAAAGATAGACAGATGTTTATCAACCAACTCAGCAGCAATTTGCGATTTGAGGAAGAGTCGTACATACTCGTTCTCAGCCTCACTCACACCATCATCTTGCTTGGCTATCAAGCCAAACAACTCCATCAACGCACTAAGTATTTCCTCGCTCATCTGATTTAATTAAATCCCAAGCCAACAGCTTTTGCTCATCTGTCGACCTGGGGTTATGTTTTCAATATCCTACTAGTAGTTAGTAAACTACATATTCAAATGGAACTGACACGATGTCCTGATACTCCTCTCCAGCTTCCTTCATATCTTCCTCGTCCTCATGGTAATGCCACTTAATAACAACATTGCCAACGTTATCGTTTATCTCCTCAAACTTCAAAAGGACATCCAAAAGCATCTTAGAGGAAGCAGTGTTGAAGTACTCAAGCTTAAACATAACGTCTGTATGATCATTAGCTTGCTTGCCGTATTCCTCAATCCACTCTAATACTGGACCATAAAAGTCTTGTACGTCCTCTGGCAAAGAACGACCCGAGAACTCGAAAACACCATTATCTTTGTCCAAAGTAACGCTAGGGGTATCGTCAGTACCTTTCTTGCTAAATACTTCCATATGATATATAACTATATTGTTCTACGTTATTAATTACGAGATATTGTAGTAATGATTATGAAGAAGCACAAGTCATCTGTCAAGTCCTTGAACTGATAGTCAATCTTGTTACCCGACTTCTTTGCAATATCAATGAAGCCGAGACCTGCACCACCCTTCTCAGAGATTCTTCCTTCTTTAATCTGTTGCTTGTACAAAGCAGAAAGACCCTCTTTATCAAGCGAGTTAATGTACTCAAGGCTCTTCTCAAGTTTTTCTTTCTTCTCGCGCTTTACAACATTACCTGTGATAACATTATAGCACTCTTGGCCATGGCTAACGAGAACGATTCCTCTGTGCTCCTCATTTTCGTCATCAGACATAGGATCTGCATGCTTGCTGATATTTTGCAAACACTCCACCATAACGTTAAACACTTTGCGTTGAACTTGGTTAGACTCTTCTATCTTAGCCATGTTCTTCTCTGTCATCGCAGTGAATGTACGTGTGATTTCTTGTGTAACCACGCCTTCATAAACGAGATTAATCTCATTTGCTTGCATCGTGTGATACAACTGATACGCGAATTCCAAGAAATCCTGGTTACCGGTAATTTTAGTCATAGTGAACTATTTTTAAGAGTGTGTAAATATAGTATTAATTCTTTTATAATTCAACTCCTATAAGCAAAACGTCATCATCTTGTAGGACGTCACCATTCCATATGGCTGGACCTACCCACTCACTGAATTGCTTTTCTATCTCTCTTTTAGCCTCTTTCATACTTGAATCCTTTGTCAAATCTATAAAATCTCTTACACGCTTTGCTTGAAATTTCTTTCTTGGATCATCTGTTCCACCACGTTGGTCAGTTAATCCATCAGAGAATACGAAAAATCTGTCTCCAGGTTCGTAATTTATGACAATATTTTCAAAAGGCTTCTCTGGTTTGCCTGCTAAAGGCACACCACCAATACCCTTTCGGGCACCTGCATACTCCGTTAATTCTCCATTTCTGAGGTAATACATTGGTCGGTGAGCACCAGAGAACTGAAGCTCTTTCTTAGAAACATCTATCCTACAAAGACCAAGGTCCATACCCTCATGACCATTAGAACTACCCTCTTCCTGACGTAGGGTCCTTCTAACTGCTTCATGTAATTGTGTCAATATTTCAGATGCTGTAAGATCGTGTCCGTGATCAACAATATTTGTCAACATCAAGTATCCGATAATTGACAAAATAGATCCTGGCACACCGTGTCCAGTACAATCAACAGCAGCTATATAATAAACGTCACCCCAATGGAAGTACCAAGGGAAGTCTCCAGAGACAACATCCTTTGGTCGGTACATCATAAACGAATTAGGGAATTGTTCTTGGAATGTCTTCTCCTCTGGCATGATAGCCATCTGGATTCGATAACCATAATTGATACTATCCTCCATTCGTTTTTTCTGATACGTAATTTCTTGCTCGATACGTTTCAGTTCGGTCACATCATGCGCAGTAAACAATACTGACTCTATCTCTTGGCTCTCTCCAAACTCAGGTATCGCCTTTATCTCAACTATACGAGCCTCATCGCCTACCTGAATCTCCATTTCTCCACTCATCTGCTTGTGGCTCTTTTTTACGACTTTCAAAGTCTCTAAAAGATAAGTCACAAATTCAGTGTTAGTATTCAAGTCTGACATTTTAGTATTCAACAATGCCATAGCTTCAAGCTTGAAGAACTTACAAACCATTGGATTGACGTATACCATCTTACCATTCAAACTTGTACGGATAATCATATCTGGAGAGTTTTCTGCCAACGACTGCATACGAGATTTCATTCGCTCTTCTCGTTCTGCACGTTTTCTCTCTGTAATATCTCGTGTATTAAATGCTACTCCTCTAATAGCTGGATCATGGAGCAAGTTTTTACCC
>JAKSLC010000081.1 GCA_024401415.1 Bacteroidales bacterium
GTGCTAATGGTGTAGTACTTATTACGACAAAACGTGGTAAGGCAGGAGATGCTAAATTCTCATACGAAGGTATGATGGCGTGGAGTCGTCAGGTGAACAAGCTTGACCTCATGAACCTTCGAGAGTTTGCAGAGTATTCGACAGAGCTTTCGAAGACAGGCAACTATGAATTAAATGAAGATTTTTCAAGTCCAGAGCTTCTAGGCAAAGGTACAAACTGGCAGGATGCTATATTCCGCACAGCATTCCAGCATCAGCATCAAGTATCAGCGCAAGGCGGTTCAGAAAAAGTAAAATACTATGTATCATTGGGCTTGATGGATCAAGATGGTACTATTATAGGTTCTACATTCCGTCGTATTTCAGGACGTGTTAACTTGGATGCAGACCTCAACAAATACCTCAAGCTTGGTGCTTCGCTCATGTATTCTGAGACAAAAGAGCGTCTTTTGAAGGCAGATCAAGATGAGGGTGTTATCATGTACTCATTGACTACACCTCCAGATCTTCCTATATATGATGTGAACGGTAACTTCTCTAGTGTAGCAAAAGAGAACGTTTCACAGCCAAACCCAGTAGCTCTCGCAGTAATGAACGAGAACAAATTGAACCGTACGAAATTCAATGGAAACATCTTCCTTGAGATCAAGCCACTTGACAAACTAGTATGGCACACTGAACTTGGTTTTGACCTTGGATCTTCACGAGCTCAGCACTATGAGCCAATGGTAAGCCTTGGTACATGGAACAGAGCATCGAACAATGCGCGTAACCAGCGCAACAGCAACGTGTTCTGGATGACAAAGAACTACCTAACATGGTCGGACACAGTAGCAGATCTTCACAACTACTCAGTGATGGTTGGTCATGAGGTATGGGAGTCGAAGTACGATTTCCTCAGCATTCAGAATACAGGTCTAGAGTCAGACGCTATTCACAACCCAGCGCTTGGTACAGGTGACCCTAAGATAGGTGAAGGCTTTGGTTCGTCAGCCATGGTATCAGTATTCGGTCGTGCGACATACGGATTTGACGGACGTTACAACTTGACATATACATATCGTCGAGATGGTTCATCAAACTTTGGTCCTGATAAGAGATGGGCAGGCTTCCATGCTGTAGCAGCATCATGGCGCTTTACCAATGAATCATTCTTGAAGGATTCAGACTTCGTGAATTCAATACTTACAAACGGCAAGCTTCGTTTAGGTTGGGGTCAGACAGGTAACTCATCAATCGGAGGCTACAAGTGGGGAGCTTCACTTTCGAAGATGTCTACAGGCTTTGGTCTTGGACAGCGTCCATCGAACATTCCAAATACATCTGTACAATGGGAGACACAGGAGCAGGTCAACTTAGGATTAGACCTTGGCTTCCTACATGAGAAAGTGACACTTACAGTTGATTTGTACAAGAAGACATCTAAAGACATGCTTGCACAGCTTCAGTTGCCTTCATACATGGGTACTAGAGGTAATGGTTCTTCAGCTCTTGCGGCACCATACGGTAACTATGGTACAATTGAGAATAAAGGTATTGAAATCACACTTGGTGCGCATCCTATTGACGGTGCTTTTGGATGGGATACAGAGTTCCAGATTTCATTCAACCGCAACAAATTGAAAGAGTATGATGGTCCTGCTATTGAAGGTTATGGTCAATGGTCAGATGTAGTATCTAGATCTACAGTTGGAGAGAGTCTCTATGGCTTCTTCGGTTACAAGTGTGACGGTGTTTACAAAGACTATAACGACTTGAAGACTTCACCTGTGGACAAAACAATTAAACATCCTGCATCAGGTATTGCGCCAAATACCTACCAAACGGCATTCGTTGGAGACCAGAAATTTAAAGATATAAGTGGTCCTGATGGTGTTCCAGATGGAATTATTGATGAACACGATAAGACAAACATTGGTTCACCAATGCCTAAGTTTACATTTGGCTGGACAAACACATTCCGTTATGCAGGCTTTGATTTGACATTATTCATCAACGGTTCATACGGCAACAAGATCTTCAACTATCTAAATATGAAGACTAGCCACATGAACTCGGCATCGTCGAACCAGCAGAAAGACGTTCTTAACCGTACTAAACTTGAGATTATTGATTCTAGCAAGGATTACTCAGAAGGAGTTACAGTTGACGGTCTAGTAGTATGGAATGCGTGGGATGATGCGACAAACCTTCGTGCGATAGAGGGCAAGTTGCCACGCGCTACATTGAACGATCCTAATGACAACGACCGTGTAAGCGACCGTTACATTGAAGATGGTTCGTACGTCCGACTCAAGAACGTGACACTTGGCTATACATTGCCAAAAGATGTTGTAAACATGCTACATCTTGATAATGTAAGAGCATACGTAAACGTTCAGAACGTAGCTACGATTACAAAGTATTCAGGATATGATCCAGAGATTGGTGCGTCATCTGCATCAGCAAATGTATATGGTTTGGATAATGGACGTTATCCATCACCTATGACATGGTCATTCGGACTTAATGTAACATTCTAATCATCAAGCAATAGATTATTATGAAACTATCTAATATAAAATACGCAGTTGCAGCTACAGCATTGATGTTTGGTGCTACGTCGTGTGAGGACTTCCTAGACCGTCCTGGAGAGGATAGCTACAACACCTCGACATATTATCAGACAAATGACCAGTTGCATTCAACATCAGCAACGATGTATAACTCGCCATGGTACGATTTCCAGCGTGGTTTCTTTAAGATTGGTGAGGTTATGTCTGGTAACATGAACATGACAAGTCCATATCAGACATTCACAGTTAATGGTACTGATGAGGACCTTGTGAACATGTCGGCTTCATTGTGGTCGGTAAATGCATACGCGAACACATTGATCAAGAACGTAAATGAGCTTTCAGGTCCTGCGACTACAGAAGCTGTGCGAGATGAAGTTAAAGGAGAGGCCCTTGTATGGAAAGCGATGGCATACTTCTATTTGGTACGAAACTTTGGTGGTGTACCAATTATTCATGACAATACAGAGATGTTGGCTTCTGGCAACTATAATTCGGTAACACGTGCTACAAAAGAGAATGTTTACCAGTACATTATAAACTGTTTGGAGAAAGCAATAGACTTGCTTCCAACCAAGCCATCGGCAGCAGGACGTATTGATATGTACGCAGCAGAAGGTCTTTTGGCGAAAGTATATTTGACAAAAGCAGGCGTTACAGGTAAGCTCAATAATGAGGATTTGCAAAATGCGGTTGACTATGCTAAAGATGTAATGTACAACTCTGGCCGTACGCTTCAGCCTAACTACTTTGAGATATTCCGTCCTTCAGGCAATACATGCTCAGAGAGTCTTATCGCTTGGAGGTGGACAGTAGGAGCAGAGTGGACATGTCAGAACTCATTCCAATCAGACCTCGCTATTGGAGGTTTCAATGAAATCGGAGATATCTGGGGTGGATGGCAAGGACCTTCAGTAGACCTTATTGAGGCATTTGGTGACAACCCATTGTCAGAGTCACGTATGAATGCTGATACACGTCGTAAAGCTACATGTATGATGGCAGGCGATGTATATGAGTACTTCTGGGAGGATTATGCATCTACATTCTCAAAAGGCGGTTTCGAGATACTTGATTTTGTATTCAATGATGACAAAGCAGTTATTGAATCTAGAAATAAGATGACAGGACAATCGCAGACAGGTATAGCGACAGGAGCACAGACAGTAAAGCACTTGGTGGGAGATGCATTTGACCACAGAGATGGAACTTGGGGATGCGGTATTTCATACGACCGTATGGCAAGTGCTCTTGCTACACACCTTCTTCGTCTAGCAGATGTTTACTTAGTACTTGCGGAGGCACAGACACTTTTGGATGGCAAGACCACACAAAATGCTGCTGCACTTGAGGCATACAACAGAGTACACTTGCGAGCTTGTCCAGGAGCTCAGGAGAAGAGTGCTATTACTTGGGAAGAAGTTTGGAAAGAGCGTCGACTTGAGTTGGCATTTGAGGGAGACCGCTGGTATGACTTTGTTCGTCTTTCGTACTATGATGATGCAGCAGCAAGAAGTGAATTAGCTGCACAGAAGAGAGGAACGATTAACGGTATTACAGATGCATTGAAGACATACTTCAAGAGTGGTTATTCTAACTGGGATGTATCAAATTGTAGCTACAACTCAGCTGTTGAGACGTCAATCGACTTCTCGTCTATAAAATTTGAGTTGCCATTCCCTGATACTGACAAGCTTACAAATCCTAATTTGATTAAGGATCCAGTAGATCAGGAAGTTCCTTCATATAACTAATCAACAATTAGATAATGAATACAATGAACAATATATTCAAATTTGGTCGCTTTCTAGCGCTTGCTACAGTAGCAACATTCGCTTTTGTGGCATGTGAAGATGAGCCAGATAAGTACGAGGTTGCTGGTGGTTCTCCAGAAGTGATATATGTTATCAAGCCTACAAATACGGACTCGCTTATTACATCAGCCTTTATGGGTGAGCGTGTTGTATTGATGGGAAACAACCTTAGGTCGATCACAAAATTGTGTTTCAATGATCGTGAGGCTATTCTCAATACAAGTCTGATTACGGATCACTCATTGTTTGTGACTGTGCCAAGTACATTACCAGACAATCCGACAGACAAGATCTACATGACCAATAAAGCAGGAGAGGTAACAGAGTTCTCATTTGGAGTTGATGTTCCTGCTCCACAAGTGTCATCGCTCAAATGTGAGCAGGTTAAACCAGGTAGTATTGCTACAATTTTGGGAGATTATCTGCTTGACTACGAAGAAGAGCCAATGAAGATCAAGATGCCTGACGGCAAAGAGATATCATCATTTGAGTCGATTTCGAAGACAGCTGTTTCGTTCAAAGTACCAGAAGGCTGTACAAAATCTGGTCCGATTACAGTAACTACGAAATATGGTTCAGCCACATCTAAGTTCTACTTCAACGATGACCGTGGTATGCTATTCAACTTTGAGAGTGAGATGGCGCATGAAGCTGCATCTATAGCAGACGGCAAATTCAACCATGGATGGCATCCAAGAGACGTTAAGTCGGACGATACAAGTCTTGATGGTTTTTATTTGCAGATGGGAGATGGATCCTCACTACTTGATCTTGATGGTGGTTGGAACGATGGTCAGTTCTCATTTGAGTATTGGTGCGGTAACTGGGATGGCAACTTCACACCAGATGCTAAGCTTTATGAAGTAGTTGATTTCACAAACTATGAGAAGATGGCATTGAAGTTTGAGATAAACGTTCCAAAGTCGAGCCCATGGACATCAGGAGCTATGCAAATAATCTTTGCTCCAACATCTGGAGACAACGGAGTAACGCTTTCTACAGCGAACAATACACACTTTAACAGTAATGTATTGCCACGCGGTATGTATCGACCATGGGAAGCTACTGGATCATTTGATACAAATGGAGAGTGGCAGACAGTAACGATACCATTCTCAGAGTTTACGTACGGTGCTGATGGAACAAAAGCTACTGGATCACTTTCACCTGAGTCATTTGCGAGCCTTACAATCTTTGTATGGAGCGGTGGTGTTCAAGGAAAGGATGGTACGCCAATCATCAAGATTGATAATATCCGTGCAGTATCTATTAAGTAATTCTTAATTGAGTAAGAAAATGAAGACATTGAAGAAAACTATATCGATGTTGATGGCTGCATCATTGGTACTCGCATCAGGTATATTCACCTCATGTGACGATGATGACTACAACACGAGCCAATTCAAGGGTGGCGTATCACTTACTGCTGCACAATTTCAGGTAACACGAGGATCGTACATGCAGTTTAAGGGATCTGGGCTTGACAAGATTACGAGTGTCATATTCCCTGTAGATATTCAAGCTACACCAGAGGTAGTAGACAAATATACAATCCGTTGTCTTGTGCCTGAAGAGGCTACAGTAGGTACGGTAAAACTTGTGTACAACGGAGGTATGCTTGAGACAGATGAGCCTATTGGATTTACAGAGCCAGTAAAGATTACGGAATTCACCAAGACAGGCAAAGCAGGTGATGTATTGACAATCAAAGGTAGATACCTAGAGTACTTCACACATGCGCGCTTTGCTACAGGTGAGCCTATTACGCTCAATTCTGTATCGCGAGATGAGGTTACGGTAAAAGTGCCAGTAGATGCATCGACAGGAGAGATGGTACTCTTGTACTATACAGAAGTGAATGGTGAGAAAATAGCTAACGAGACACCAGTAGGAGAAGTCATGTTAGCACAACCAGCAGTTGCTTCAGTAGCAGAGGTAAAAGACATTTATCCTGGAGATGAAATAACCATCAAAGGTACAGACTTGAACCTCATTCAATTCCTGACACTTCCAGGCGGTATTAAAGTTACAGACTTCAAAGGTGATGCTTCTCAGATTACATTTGTTGTTCCAGCAGAGATGCAGGCAGGTGTGGTAGTATCTACAAGTTATGCGGGAATTACTACTAGTCTTTTGACCGTTTCGCCTAAAGCAGCTACAATATCGGCATTGATTAATGCAAATGTAGCTGAGTTGGCAGATACAGTAAAAAATGGCGGTGATCTTATCATTAAAGGTGTAGACCTTAAGTTAGTAAGCCGAGTAGAATTTGTTGGTGCTGATGCGGTAACAGAGTTTACTGTTAATGAGGCTGGAACAGAGATTAAGTTGGCCATGCCAGCTATGGCGCAGTCGGGAGACGTAAAACTTGTTGCGAAATCGGAGGCAGTTGCCACGACGAAAGTAGTTACACTTAAGCCTAAGTGTACAGGAGTTGGGCCTTGGCCACAGATTGCAGGCAAGTCGGCGACATTCTATGGTACAGATATTGATCTGATAAAGTCTATTACGCTACCTTCGGGTGAGGTGTTGACAGAGTTTACTGATCATACTGATACAGAATTGACAGTTGTCATTCCTTATACAGCAAGTGGAGCTCAGTTCTCGGTTGTGGAGATGACCAATGGAGAAGTATTGAAAGAATTCCAGTGGGTAAATATAACAGCGGTAGATTACTGCTATCCTTTGAGTGTTGAAAAGACATATCAGGCAGGCTTCGTAGCAGCAATCACAGTAGTTAATCTTGACAAGTTGACAAGTGTAAAGATAGCAGGAGAGGAAGTAACATTCATCAAATACGATGAAACTACACTTTACTTGCCAATGACATACAGCAATGTTGGTGTAAAGAAAGTTGAGCTTATCTCTGGCGAGTCGACATTTGAATTTGAGGTTAACATTGTAGCTGGTATTGTTGAGACACCAGTATATGAAGAGCCTATAGTCATAAAAGGTTGGAGTGGTGTGACACTGCCAGTACAGATTCCACTTCCATTACCAGAAGGCGCTGTGATACGAATCAGAGTTGCAGAGGCTAAGTCGGAGCTTCAATTTATGGACGGATATTGGGGTCAGGGACCAAACTGGGCTATCAAAGACGATAATGAGAAGAACAATATTCATATTCCAGCTGATGCATTTGCGGAGACAGGCTATGTTGACATTGATCCAACAACAGTATTCCATGATGAAAACGGCAATCCATGGTGGGATGGAAAGGTAATGCTCAACGCAGATGGAGTAACGGTTTCGTCTATAACAATAGTTGTTGACTATTCTGCAGGAACAGAAAAAGAGACAACAATATGGGAAGGCAATGTAAAACTATCATGGACGGAAGATGCAGGAAAAGTCATGAACTTCAATGCATACGATTTCCGTGAGTGCAAAGCAGGATCTATTTTGAAGTTCTATTATGAAGCTGCTGCTGATGGTATGTTGCAATTCAATAATGCAAACTGGAAGAATATACTTGGAGGAGAGAATTCGATTCCAATGTCGGAAGGTTCAGAATATGAACTTGAATTGACACAAGATATGCTTGATATGATGATTAATGATCAACCATCATGGGCAGGAGACAACGTGTACTTCTTCAATTTGCAGGGACAGAATGCGACATTGACGAAAGTCACGATTATAGAGAAATAGCAAGTTCTCATACACGTATAAGTTAATTTCCCTATTCTGGCGCTGATGGATATCAGCGCCAGAATTTTTTTATTGCGTATAGTATGTTCTTATCTTGATTGCATTTTTTGCCTCACCCCAATGGGATGGGAGATTTTGTGATTTTTTGAGATGGAGCATGCTCCGTCTGTACGGTGGCGCTATACTCGGGGATTACTCGGGGATCACTCGGGGAAGACCTTAGTTGCTCGCAAATTTTTATATAACAGTAGAGCGGAAATAGAGTGTAAAACTGCTTTAAACAATGTGTAGAGATAAGTACATAGGAGTTGTGAAGAGTTTTTTTATAAAAAACGCTTGGTATTAAACATTTTTTAGTAAATTTGAGCGTTTTACACGAGATGCGATGCGTTTTCAAGCACCGAGTTTTACATATTCGATAGTGGAGCCAGGCTTGGCTAATGCTTCACTAACTGTTGGAGATGATTTGTTTGCGGACTTCTCCTTGCCTAATGTGTGCAATCCCCTAGGAGATTTGTTGTCAGGATTTGTGAACATGATTTTATGTCCGAAACATCTGTGGGGAGAGCAGAATCTTTCTCATATAGTATGGTACGGAGATGATGAGCAGTACACATGGGAGGTAGAGATGCTTGATGCGAATTCTATATCGGTAAAAATCACCCAAGTAGACGATTTCTTTGGGGAAGAGGGTGTAGAATTGCTCTCGTTTGAGTGTCAGTTAGATGAGTTGGTATTGCCAATAATCAAATGTTTGGATTCGATGATTAAGCAGATGGGATTGCTCAACTATCATCAGCAGTGGCAGAAAGATGAATTTCCATTGACGATGTTCCTCTTCTTAAAGAAATATCTCATAGACAATGGAAAGTGGAATAGGAAAGACCCGCAAACCAAGGATATTCTCAATGATGAGATATTAATGCTTCTTGCATAGTTATACGTGATTTACTTACAAAAAATCCACTTGAAACTACACTTTCACGTAAAAAGCCTCGGTTTGGTGTTAATTCGTACACAATTTGTGTACAACATAACAAACTATTGTATATATTTGCATCAAAATTAATCAAGAAGACATGTACAACGTACGCAACATACGAGTGGTTGTCCTACTTTTTAACCTTATTGTCCTAGTCGTACAGGGATAATGAGTGAGATGGTTGTTGCAGTATAAAAAACATACAAAAACAAGGCCTTCTCACTATGAAGTGAGAGGGCTTTTTACTTTAGATAATAAAAAATACGAAACTTGACGATATGAAGCACGAACTTAGAAGCGCTACTACCACACAAGGTAGACGTATGGCAGGAGCCAGAGCTCTTTGGGCTGCTAATGGTATGAAGCCTGAGCAGGTTGGCAAACCTATTATTGCTATTGTGAATTCATTTACACAATTTGTACCTGGTCACACACATTTGCATGAGATAGGGCAAGTCGTCAAGAGTGAGATAGAGAAGAGAGGCTGTTTTGCGGCGGAGTTTAACACTATAGCTATAGATGATGGTATAGCGATGGGTCATGATGGAATGCTATACTCATTGCCATCACGCGACATTATTGCAGATTCTGTAGAGTACATGGTGAATGCGCACAAGGCTGATGCCATGGTATGCATCTCGAACTGTGACAAGATTACTCCGGGTATGCTTATTGCGGCTATGCGATTGAACATTCCTACAGTATTTGTATCAGGCGGTCCTATGGAGGCAGGAGATTTAGATGGCACGAAATTGGATTTGATAGATGCCATGATTAAGTCGGCCGACACAACTCTAACAGATGAAGAAGTTGCAAAAGTGGAAGCTAAAGCATGTCCTACATGTGGATCATGTTCGGGAATGTTTACAGCCAACTCTATGAACTCATTGACAGAGGCTATAGGTCTTTCGTTGCCAGGAAACGGTTCGATAGTTGCTACACATGAGAACAGGCACAGACTCTTCTGTGATGCTGCGAAACTCATAGTGGAGAACACATATAAGTACTACAGAGACGGTGATGAGAGCGTATTGCCGAAGAGTATAGCAGTCAAGGATGCATTCATGAATGCGATGACACTTGATATAGCTATGGGAGGTTCTACAAATACAATTCTTCACCTTTTGGCTGTAGCATACGAGGCAGGAGTTGACTTCAAGATGGCAGATATCGATGCATTGAGCAGAAGAATCCCATGTCTTTGCAAGGTGGCGCCTAATACACAGAAGTATCACATCCAAGATGTTAACCGTGCGGGAGGTATACTTGGTATCATGAACGAGTTGGCTAAGGGCAAACTTGTCAATACATCCCTCAAGCGAGTAGACGGCATGACATTGAAAGAGGCAGTAGAGAGATATGACATAACATGTGATCGTCCTACCCCAGCGGCTAAGAAGATCTATACATCGGCTCCAGCTAATAAATTCTGCATCAGACTTGGAGCACAGAATACATACTACGATTCACTTGATACAGACAGAGCGAACGGCTGTATCCGTGATATTGAGCATGCCTATACAAAAGACGGAGGTCTGGCAGTGTTGTTCGGCAACTTGGCTATTGATGGCTGTGTAGTTAAGACTGCGGGTGTAGACGAGTCGATCTGGCACTTTGAGGGTCCGGCTAAGGTATTTGATTCACAAGAGTTGGCATGTGAAGGTATCCTTGGTGGCAAGATCAAGAGTGGAGATGTAGTAGTCATCACCCATGAAGGACCTAAGGGAGGTCCTGGTATGCAAGAGATGCTATACCCAACGAGCTATATTAAATCTATGCACCTTGGTAAGGAGTGTGCCTTGATTACAGACGGACGCTTCTCTGGCGGTACATCAGGACTATCAATCGGTCACATTTCTCCAGAGGCAGCAGCGGGAGGAAATATCGGCTTGATCAAAGACGGTGATATCATTGAGATAGATATACCATCGAGAAAGATATGTGTACACCTTTCAGACGAAGAACTTGCTGCTCGTCGTGAAGAGGAGATGAAGAGAGGCAAGAAAGCCTTTACAGCTCCTACGCGACAGAGAAACGTACCAAAGAGCCTGATGGCATACGCATCGATGGTAAGTTCTGCGGACAAAGGTGCAGCCCGTATTATAGACTAATAGATTGAACCCATAATCCAGTATACAGAATGACAGGTTCAGAAGCGATAATAGAATCATTACTTGCTGAAGGGGCGGACACCATCTTTGGTTATCCAGGTGGTCAGATCATGCCAGTCTTTGACAAGATGTATGATTATCAAGATAAATTGCGTCATATCCTTGTGAGACATGAGCAAGGGGCGGTGCATGCGGCGCAAGGCTTTGCGAGAGCGTGTGGCAAGACAGGCGTAGTAGTAGTAACATCAGGTCCGGGTGCTACGAATGTAATCACAGGTATTGCTGATGCGATGGTAGATTCTACCCCATTGGTAGTAATCACGGGTCAGGTGTCAAACGCATTGCTAGGTAAAGATGCGTTCCAAGAGACAGATGTGCTTGGTATAACTCTTCCAATCACGAAGTGGAGTTATCAGATACAGCGACCAGAAGATATAGCGTGGGCGGTAGCCAGAGCATTCTACATTGCCAAGAGTGGCAGACCTGGTCCGGTAGTTCTTGACGTCACAAAAGATGCGCAAGTAGGCAAACTTGACGAGTTCAAGTACGAGCCATGCAACTTCATCAGAAGCTACATTCCTGTTCCGACTATACAAAAGAGCAAGATACAAGAGGCATCAAAGATGCTTTCTGAGGCGAAAAAACCATTGATAGTTTACGGACAAGGCGTCATCCTATCGCATGCAGAAGGAGAGTTGATGGCGCTATGTAACAAGGCAGGTATACCTGCGGCATCTACGTTGCTTGGTCTTTCAGCATTACCATCAGACTTCAAGCACTATAAGGGCATGCTTGGTATGCATGGCAACATAGGACCAAACGTGAAGACCAACGAAGCTGACGTGATATTGGCTGTAGGTATGCGTTTTGACGACCGTGTTACTGGAGCAGTAAATACATACGCGAAGCAAGCGAAGATAATCCATATAGACATTGACGCTGCAGAGCTAGGCAAGATTATACCTGTTGACCTTGGCATTCATGCAGATGCGAAAGAGGCGCTTA
>JAKSLC010000082.1 GCA_024401415.1 Bacteroidales bacterium
CTTTTTGCAGAAAAGGGTATGGACTGGATGTGTGCAAACTGCTCTACAACAGCACAGCGTGGTGCACTTGACTGGATGACTCCATTCCACGATGCTATCAAGCCAGTAGTACAAAAGCTCTACAACTCGGTTAAGACAGGTAATGAGGCACAGATTTCAATCGACGCTAACTCTAAGCCTGACTACCGTGTAGGACTTGAGAAGGAACTTGCAGCCCTCCGTGAGAGCGAGATGTGGCAGACAGCTGTTACAGTACGTAAGCTCCGTCCAGAGAACAACTAATAACAGGGTTGATTTAGAAGAAACATTCTAATATATATCAGTCGCCAGTAATGGTGCTGGCGACTGTTTTTTATTAATACAGCAAATTATGGATAATAAGGTCTACATATTTGATACTACATTACGAGACGGCGAACAAGTTCCGGGATGCCAGTTAAACACAGTCGAAAAGATTCAAGTTGCTAAGCAGCTAGAAGCCCTAGGTGTAGATATCATTGAGGCCGGTTTCCCTATTTCAAGTCCCGGCGACTTCAACTCGGTAGTTGAGATATCAAAGGCTGTTACATGGCCTACTATTTGCGCTTTGACCCGTGCCGTTGAGAAAGATATAGACGTTGCGGCAGAGGCACTTAAATATGCAAAACATAAGCGAATCCACACAGGTATTGGTACCAGTGATTCGCACATCAAATATAAATTCAACTCGACACGAGAAGAGATTATAGAGAGAGCTGTGAAGGCAGTAAAGTATGCCCGCAGATACGTGGACGATGTTGAGTTCTATGCAGAAGATGCAGGCAGAACAGAGAATGAGTATTTGGCGAGAGTAGTAGAAGCAGTTATTGCTGCTGGAGCTACGGTAGTAAATATTCCTGATACTACAGGCTACTGCTTGCCATCTGAGTTTGGCGCTAAGATTAAATATCTCTGCGACCATGTTCAGAATATAGACAAAGCTATCATCTCTACGCATTGCCACAATGACCTTGGCATGGCTACAGCCAACACCATTTCTGGTTTGATAAACGGAGCCCGTCAGTGCGAGGTAACGATCAATGGTATTGGAGAGAGAGCTGGTAACACCTCATTAGAAGAAGTAGCTATGATATTGAAGTGTCATAGTCACCTTAATCTTCAGACAAATATCAATACACAGAAGATATACCCTACCAGCCGTATGGTATCGAGCCTGATGAACATGCCAGTGCAGCCAAACAAGGCGGTAGTAGGAAAGAATGCCTTTGCTCACTCGAGTGGTATTCATCAAGATGGTGTACTCAAGAATGTTCAGACATACGAGATTATGGATCCACAAGAGGTTGGCTTGGATGTTAACTCTATCGTATTGACAGCACGATCAGGTAGGGCAGCATTAAAGCACAGACTCCATGTATTGGGCGTTGATCTTGAAGGAGAGAAACTTGATACGATTTATGAGCAATTCTTGAAATTGGCAGACAAGAAGAAAGAGATAAATGACGATGATCTCTTGGTATTGGCTGGAGCAGATACTACAAAAGATCACCACATCAAGCTCGACTTCCTGCAAGTTACTTCTGGCGTAGGCGTAAGACCAGTTGCATCTGTAGGCTTGGATATCGCAGGTGAGAAATTTGAGGCTGCTGCAACAGGTAATGGTCCAGTAGATGCCGCAATCAATGCCCTTAAGCAGATTATCAAGCGCCATATGATATTGAAGGAGTTCACTATCCAGAGCATTAATAAAGGCTCGGACGATGTGGCTAAGGTGCACATGCAGGTTGAGTATGAGAACCATATTTACTATGGCTTTGGTGCAGGCACAGATATAGTTCAAGCCTCGGTTGATGCATATCTGGATGCGATAAATAAGTTTACCAAGAAGGCTACAGTATAGAACTGATTTGAGTTGCAATATTTGGGAGTCCATAGGGCTCCCTTTTTTGTTTGCATAAACATTATAGCGGTAAATAAGAGTGCAAATAAAAGAGAAGTGTCAGCGGATATATGATATATGAAATAGAGCAAAAGTCTTATTCAAACAACTAATTACTATATTTGCACATTGATATGAGGCCCTATAAGATACTAATATTCCTTGCAGCTATTTTACTCACCTTAGGCACTATTTGCTACCTATGGGGAGGAGCAACTGTATCTATCGGGCCGTTAGAGATCCGCTTGCCTGAGTTCAGTCTATTTTCTGTGGCAACCCATGAGCGAGTGTCGGCAGAGGATTTATTGGCAGAGTCGGCACAAAAAATGGACATTGAGTCGGTATCCGACAGCATTCCTGATACTTCAGAGGAATATAGAGATACGCTGCAATTCTACCATACCTTCATGGCAGAAAATAAAGCTCGTTTGCATTTGCCGGGAGGAGATACTTGTGTGTCTGTCTTAGCCTCATTATTTACGGCCCTTGACAAAGCATCGCAGCAGTCTGTTCATATTATGCACTATGGAGACTCTCAGGTAGAGGGTGATCGTATTACCGGATACTTGAGATCAAGATTTCAAGAAGAATATGGAGGAAATGGCCCCGGTCTATTGCCATTGGTGCAAAATATTGGGGCGATGTCTGTGGGGCAGACCCTCAATGATACCCTGACGTCATATATGGCGGGGGGTATGTTAGGAAAGCGTGCTAGTCATAAATGCTATGGGGCCATGGCGCAGTTTGCCCATGTAGATGCTGGTGAGGATGCACCGCTATTACTCACCGTGAACGCAAAAAAGGTGGCAGGATTCAAGCGTATACAACTATTTGCAGCCAATATTGCAGATTCATTGACAATAAAACTAAATAATAGTAGTCAGACATTATCGGCAGAAGACAGCTTGCAACATCTCACATGGAGACTTAAGCGAGATGCCAAACGACTCAATGTTGGTTTTGTCGGTGAGGCAGATATACTGGGACTATATATAGATGCCGATACTGGAGTGACGGTAACAAATATTCCATTGAGAGGTAGTGATGGTACGTTCTTCTCTCGAATTCAGAAAAAAGAATTTGGGGATATGCTCACGGCACTCAATACTCGACTTGTTTTATTGGAATTTGGTGGCAATGCGCTTCCGATGATGAAAGATAGTGTCAGGATAGCAAAATACGGCACCTCTTTTGCCAAGCAGATAAAGTATATAAAAACCGCTTGTCCGGAAGCTGTAGTCATAGTCATAGGCCCAGCAGATATGAATACCAAAGTTAATGGAGTACTGCAGACGCACCCTATGCTAGAGCCGCTAATAGAACAGATGAGACAATCTACCCTTAATTGCGGTGCAATATATTGGGATATGTACCAAGCTATGGGAGGTTGCAACTCTATGAAAGTGTGGGCAGAACACCAACCAGCATGGGCAGGAGCCGACTATATACATTTCACAAGAAAAGGAGCAGATCAGATAGCTAACCTGCTATGGCGTTCTCTAATGATATATCGTGACTATTGGAGATTGACATCAAATGCCACAATGGATAAGTAACATACTGTACTTTAACGAGGCGCAACCTCTTCTGTTTACGCAAGGCGAGTTTTGGCTCTTCTTGATGGTTGTCATGTGCTTTTTATCCATGATACACCATCGCATAGCTGCACGTAACGCCTTTCTGTTTGGCATGAGCATTTTTTTCTATTACAAGACCAGTGGAATTTTTACCCTGGCTTTGCTCTCAGCCATAGTTGTCAGCTATGTATTCGGACTATTAATGCACAACGCTAAGAGTGTATCTCTAAAAAAGACGTGGCTTACCATAGGTATTCTCTACGCTTTATCATTATTATGCTACTTCAAATACGCCTATTTCTTTGCAGATGTATTTACACAACTCTCTGGCAATGAATTTACGATAGTAGAGCAGATACTTCTACCCGTGGGTATATCGTTCTATACATTCCAATGTATCAGTTACTTAATGGATATCTACAGGCAGAAGATAGAGCCAGTTCGCAGCATATTGGATTTTGGCTTCTACGTCAGCTTTTTTCCACAATTGGTAGCTGGCCCGATAGTGCGAGCATCAGATTTTGTACAACAACTTCAGCGCCCATTTTCCCTTTCTCGCAGGTGGTTCGGCATAGCTGTATTCTGGATACTAAATGGTCTTATCAAGAAGATTATACTATCAGACTACATTGCAGTCAACTTTATTGACAGGGTATTTGCCAATCCTACTCTATATGATGGCTTTGAGAATCTGCTAGCCCTGTTCGGATACTCTCTGCAAGTATACGCTGATTTTTCTGGATATACAGATATTGCCATAGGCGTAGCACTTATGATGGGCTTTTATCTCCCGAAGAACTTCAATGCACCATACAAAGCGCAGAATGCACCGAACTTCTGGAAACGATGGCATATTTCTCTATCCCGATGGTTGCAAGATTACCTATATATACCTATGGGAGGCAACCGCCACGCTACCTTTGCTTCATATGCTGTCATAATCGGAATGGGAGTGGTAGCAATGATGCTGACGCGCAACGTATGGGTAGCTATAATACTGATGCTTATAGCAGCTGTATGTGCTATATGCATGTTAGTGAGGCCAGATTGGAAACGAGCCATAACTACCAACATCAATGCTACCAACACAATGCTGCTGGGAGGTTTATGGCATGGGGCAAGTTGGAACTTTGTTATATGGGGAGGTCTGAATGGACTGGGAATGATAATATACAAACTCTGGCATCCTTTGAGAAGGTGGACAAGAGTGGTAATTATTACCCTATTGGCAAGTCTTACATACTATGCGAGTATAACTATACCACATCCACTGTGGAATATTGCTTATATCTGGCTAGGTATAACAATGATAGGAACGATTATCAGTTCTATCTGGAGAACATGTGGAGGAGAAGAGGTATTGTGGTCGCGCAGAGCATGGAATATTGCGCAGACATTTGTCTTCATAACCTTTACCCGTCTATTCTTCAGAGCCGGATCTAATCTGAACCCAGAGCAAGCCAATGAACAAGCGTGGTATACTGCTACAAGTATGATAGAACAGATAGGGGGGCATTGGCAGACACAACTTATTCCAGCTATTTTGGCTCAGCATATAGGCATAGTTTACCTTATCATTATGGGTATGATTATACATTGGATAGGAGATCGTACCAAACGACGTTACCGCATAGTTTTTGCCAGCATGCCTCTGGGTGTCATGGCTATAGTAGTTGTTGTAATAGTACTTATACTATACCAATTCGTGACAACAGATATGCAGAAGTTTATATATTTCCAATTTTAGGGGGGAGAGATACGGTTATGATAGAAAGATCAGTAATAGATAATATAGTAGAGACTGCCAATAGTAATATTGTAGATATAATATCGGACTATGTCTCACTCAAGAAACGAGGTGCTAACTATATAGGATGCTGTCCGTTTCATAATGAGAAGACAGGATCGTTTACTGTATCCCCAGCCAAAGGAATATACAAATGTTTTGGTTGCGGCAAAGCAGGTAATGCGCTTAACTTTGTGATAGACCATGACCACCTCACATTTGTGGAGGCGATAAAGGTTCTAGGCAAGCGGGTAGGTATAGAAGTCAAAGAGAGAGAACTTACTCCAGAGATGAAAGAAGCGCAGACTAAGCGCGAGAGCTTATCTGCAGTAATGGAATATGCTCAGCAGAAGTTCGTATCAAATCTTTGGGATACAGACGAGGGACAGTCTGTAGGTATGACCTATTTCCGTCATCGAGGGTTCACAGATTTTACCATTAAAGAATTTGGGTTGGGCTACTCTATGCAACAGCGCGATGCACTTACTGTAGCAGCTCTCAATGCAGGCTACAAAAAAGAGTATCTCACGGAGACAGGTTTGTCCATCTTTGGAGAGAACAACTATCAGGCCGACCGTTTTTGGGGGCGAGTAATGTTCCCAATTCATAGTATATCCGGTAAAATCATTGCTTTTGGTGGTCGTGTTATGCAGACCAGTGCCAAAACGGCAAAATATCTTAACTCTCCAGAGTATGAACTATATCACAAGAGCGATGTTGTATATGGTATCTACCAAGCTAAAAATGAGATAATAAGGCAAGATCGTTGTTATCTGGTAGAGGGATATACCGATGTTATTTCCATGCATCAGTCTGGCATTACCAACGTTATCGCCTCATGTGGTACTAGCCTTACGCAGAATCAGATTAAGCTGATACAGCGTTTTACGAACAATATGACTGTCCTTTACGATGGCGATTATGCTGGTATCAAAGCCTCTCTTAGAGGTATTGATATGATACTCAAGGAGGGTATGAACGTTAAAGTGCTTCTGCTCCCGGATGGAGAAGACCCAGACTCCTTTGCACTAAAGCATACAGCAGAGGACTTTGTCGCGTATATCAACACACATCAGACTGATTTTATACAATTTAAAGCCAGTATACTTCTGAAAGATGCGGAGAATGAACCTCTTAAAAAAAGTGCTGCGGTAAATAGTATAGTAGATTCCATCTCAGTAGTACAGGATCTTATTCTCCGAGAATATTACGTCAAGGAGTGTGCCAAGCTAATGGATATACGAGAAGATGTCATATATTCCGTTCTTACAAACAAGGTAGTAGCTGATGCTCAGCGTGCGGCAAATGACAAATTCAATCAGAATGCGAGGCAGAATTTGGCAGTGCAGCAAGCCAATGCAAGAGCGACACTAGCAAATACAACAGGTCAGCAACCAGAATCTGCAAATGGAGTACAATCTGGATTAGAGCAAGCTGCCAACACAATAGCATTGCAGCAGCAGATGGAAGCTGCAGATTACTTTAATCCATATATGCGGGAAGAGCGTGAGGTATTGCGCTATTTTCTCAAATATATGCACTATGCCTTGACCGTAGATGGAAAAGACTCTACAGTAGGAGCGTACGTAAAAGAGAGTTTAGACGAAGACCAATATAAGAGTGTAGATCCTGTATTCAATAGAATCATGGCATTTTACGAGCAGAAACCAGATGCAACAATAAATAATTATACGAATAGTTCTGATTCTGAGATGGTAACGCGCGTAATAGATTTGATTAGTGACGAATTCTCGCTTTCCAAGATGCATCGACGATTTGGAAAAGTCGAGCCGGAAGAGTCTAAGATAGGAGACTTGGTACCTAAGACGGTTGCCCAGCTGAGATTCAAATTTGTAAAAGAGAAAATTAATGAGTTAAGTCAGGCTATCGAGTCTTGCTCAGATTCTGCGAAGCAAGAAGAACTATTAGAAGAATATGCCAACTGGCATGCTGTAAAGAAAAATTTATCAGAGTCTCTTGATAATCGAATATTTTAACTGAGGGGGTATTTATCAGCAGTATTATCTTCGATGATTGATATCGACTTCGAAGGAATAATAACCTATATTCTGTATAGAGAAGAACATAATGTTACTATGTAGTCGGTGGCAAAACCTACGTGAGAACGTATATTACAGGAACAATCTATTCACTTTGAGTACTTTGTCATATCTATAGGTTGGAATGGCAATGGATGCTTCCCGCGAAAAAGAATATCATTATATCTAGATAAGCGGAGATAAAGGTTGATATTTTTTAAAATAAGCCAACGATATATATAGTACACGAGCCCCATACTTTTAATACCTTGGCCATCATACAATCTCATAGATTCACGGATATTCATAATCATATCATTAGTAGAATCGATATGAGGCATTAGATTATACTGATTGATAAAGTGCAAGGCATAACGCAAGTAAAACTTAGGCATCTGAGTGAACGCACCACACTTTACACACTGTTCTGCTTGTAATCTCTTTGCTGTGACATAATCATATAGCGAAATCCATGTCTTACTATTAACTATAGACCCTACTCGCACACGATAATGATATCTAGTAACGTTATAGACCACCACCTTGCTTACACGAACAAAAATTTCAAAAGCAGTGTATACGTCTTCATACAATTTGCCTATAGGATATAGGATGTTATTATCAAGCCACAAAGAACTCTTGTATATTTTGCCCCAAGCTAAATTCTGCAAAACCTTATCTCTGCAAAGTTCACGTAACGCGCTGTGAGTATCAAATACAAAAACTCGGCCATCATTATATTTTACGCGAGTTTTCTCAATAACACCATTTGTTGTTTTTACTTGTTCTTCATATATAAAAGAAACAACAGACACATCTGCATCATGTTCAACAATAAGATTATATAGAGTCTCTACATAATTATAATCTATCCAATCATCGCTATCTACAAAAGTAACGTATTTGCCACGAATCAACCCAATTCCAGTATTCCTGGCTCCACTTAACCCTTGATTCTCTTGGTTAATAAGTCGTATACGGCTATCGTGAGAAGCAAACTCCTCACATATTTTTGCACTATTATCGGTAGAACCATCATTGATTAAAATGATATCAAGATTAGAGTATGACTGTTCGACAATAGAGTTAAGACATTTTTCCAAATAATTCTCAACATTATAAACTGGAACTATAACACTTATTAAATCCTGTGTACTATTACCCATATTTCTACCTTCACAAATTGCAAATTAGTACCTAAAAAGGGAAAAGTTTTAGCTTCCCTTGCTCTTAGGACTAGTCAAAATTAGATATTAGTTTGTACAACTCATAATATTTCATGATAAATCTCGCTAGATTATCGCCTTGAGGTAAGGTGCAAGACCTCATGTCTTAACAAGCGAAGATTTACTTTGTTTTGTAGAACTATCTGGGTGTCATGTTGTTTGTGGTTCGTATGGTCGTTTCCTGTAATTGTTTAGAATCCGATTTTGGAAACAAAATCGGTAATGAACATTTGAAAGCAGATTTCATTCTCTCGCATATATATATGAATTCTTCCCTTCGAATGGTTTCGTTGATGTATCTGTTGTATGTTAGGCGCGTGGTTTTTGTTTATATGCTTTTAGGAAGTAATGAAATGGAATTAAATAATTGTTAGTTTTGCTTATTTGGAGAATCTTGATTAAAATTGCATTGAGGATATATGTTTCCTTCTCATATTTGTATTATGGAAGAAGAATTGAAAACTATAGATAGTCTGTATTCAGAGTATTGTCTGGCTGACCAAAAGATTGAGTCTATGAAAAAAAAAGGATGGTTTCATGGTCAGATTCTTACGTATTTCGATAGACAAAAAAGAGAAAATGCAAAGGATAGGATAATAGCATTTGTAAATAACAATCATAAAGTCGAAGCTCTAACTCCAAATTCACAAGCACCGATAGTATCTCTGACTACGTTTACTCCGCGTATTTCAAGTGTTCATATTACTATAGAATCTATATTTAGGCAGACTATTAAACCCTCTCGTGTTGTATTATGGTTGTCATTGGACGAGTTCAGTAGTGAAGATGTTCTGCCAGTTGAATTAAAGAATCTTAAAGAGAAGGGACTTGAAATATTTTTTGTTGAGGGTAATTTGCGTTCGCACAAGAAATATTTGTATGCATTTGAAAAGTATGGGGAAGAACATGACATTATTACCATAGATGACGATTTGATATACCCTTCCGATACAATAGAGAGATTATTAAATACACATGAGAAGTATCCCTATTCTGTATGTGCTAATGTAGTAAGACATATAAAAATCAACGGGAAAGCATTTGCCGAGTATCGTTCATGGCCAAAAGTATCGTGTTCAGATATGCGGAATTCTATGCTGAATGTTGCGATAGGAATGGGTGGCGTACTATATCCCAAAGGGGTAATAAATAAGAAAACTTCAGACATGCATGCTATTAGAGACATCAGTCCTTTCGCGGACGACTTGTATCTAAAGTGCGTTGAAGTAAAGTCTGGAGTTGCCGTGGCAGTAGGCGAAAAGATATTCAATCATCCAGTAATTATTCCCAATACGCAAAAATATGGTCTGCAGCGAACCAATATGAGTCATCATAATATGAATGATGAGCAATGGTCTGCCTTATGTGACTATTTCTCAATATCTACATCGTTGTTATTGTCAAATACGAAATAACGATGGGAAAACGTCATATTATTAGTGTGCATAAATGTTTGTATCCTAGTTAAACTTCATCTATTCCATGTATTCTTTCCGAAGTGAGAGTCTATGATGAGTACTTTGTGAAAATTACTCTTTTGTTTTTTTTGTTTCAGACGAATTGCTTATTTTTGCCATTGAAAACATCAAAACATTCAGTGTATATGCTCTGGATGGTAGTTCTCTCAATTTTTACAAAAATATAGTAACATGACAAAAATTAGTATTGCATTTGTATGGGCATTAGTTGTAGTATGTGTAATGCCTACATTGACATCATGTAGTGATGAAGAAGAACAAGTAGTAAAAGAAGAATGGGTTGTTAATTTGTCACCCGAGTTGCAAGAAAAAATAGATTTTGGGTGTATATCTTATTCAGATCTTTTTACAGATGAAAAGATTGAAACGGAGGCGAATGCTGAATATCGTAAGTATATTATGTCTAGGAATTCTAACGAATTTGGAATTAATAAGACATATAGATTTAATTCTGATGATGAAGAAGATTATTCTTCGTTTGTAGGAGTTATAAAGGATCAAACCTGT
The DNA here is from genome assembly GCA_024401415.1 of Bacteroidales bacterium. Classification (GTDB taxonomy): domain Bacteria; phylum Bacteroidota; class Bacteroidia; order Bacteroidales; family Marinilabiliaceae; genus W3P20-009. The sequence continues at coordinate 10,532 of JAKSLC010000082.1, forward strand.
AGTGGATACCGTGAATTGAAAATATATTTAGATAATGAAGATCATAGAAATATAAATCAACACAAAGGATGGATGCCAGGTAGTATTACAGATAATCATAATTTGTCTTTTACTGTATGCATTGTTCCTGCTGTATTATTTCATTCGATAGGGAAAGATTATGCTGTAATAAAATTAGGTCGATATATGGATAAAAATTTTGAATATTTCCCTAATGGAGAATTTAAGGCTAGCTTTTTGGGATTACATTTGGATGCTGAATCAAATTCGCCTGTAACTTCTATATCAATGAGTTATGTGGAAGATTTTGGGAAAGGACAAGAGCAAAAATGGTTTAATACTGCAGAAACTAATGATAGGTTGAATCCAGGGGTTTATGTAGATTCTAGTAAGGACCTTAATATGTTGTTGTTATGCTTTTATAAGGAAAATGCTACCAGATATGATTCTAATAATAATTTGATGAGTCGTGGATTGCCAAATCTTGGTTTCGCATATGGTGTATTTGGTCGTATTTGGGAAGGATACGATAATGGAGAAAAGTATATGGGATGGTACAGATCTGACGATGAGGATAATGGTAATGGTAATTATGCGTGTTTGTTTGATTGTAAAACTAACGTAGTATATGATACTAACATATTATGTACCCCGCATTTTACGCAAATGTATACCGTAAAAGATATAAAAAGTTATCCATCTTTTTATGAAGATAAGAATTATATGAATGTTCCATTTGAAAATAGGTTTCAAGATAATTATAAAAGATTCTGTGGTTTTATTGAGCTTGGAGGCAATACTGTATTTCATTTCTCTAAGAATGAAATGCTATAGTAATAGGCATGTATACTTTTTTCATGAAGGGTTGTTCTAGTTGTAGTATATATCATGCTGAAACTCCGTATTCCTATTTTAGTTTTCATTGCGTTCCCAATATTATTCTTTTGTTCCTGTCTAGATGAGTGTGACCTTTATCTAACTTCTGAACAAGGTTATATTTCTATAGATGTTATGATTTCTACTCGCGATACGGTCCAGTATGCATATATTAGAAAATCGTACAATAGTACAGTACATCCTGATACAATTGAGTATTATGATAGGAACTATCGTAATTGGTTATATTTTCAACCTGTATATTCTGATGTAATACTTGTTGACGAGGAGACAAAGAAAGAGTATCATTATGAAAAAGCTGAAATTAAATCTCCATACGAAAGTTCTCACTATCCCCCCAACGTCTCGTATAGGTTAGAAAACTTTACGCCTATTGTCGGGCGAACATATACCGCAATAGTAATATGCGACAATAATGTTTATCAGTCGACGCAGACGATTCGTAAGGGACCAATAATTGATAAGTT
>JAKSLC010000083.1 GCA_024401415.1 Bacteroidales bacterium
AAGAACTACCAGTAGGAGTAATTACAGGACTTCTTGGTGGCATAATATTCATTTGGATAAACTACCGTAGCAAATGAAGTCGTCTATACGAATAGAAAAACTGAATGTCGCCTACGGCAAACACCCTGTACTAAAAGGCATCTCGGCAGAGATACCACAAGGGAAACTCACTGCCATATTGGGAGAAAACGGAAGCGGCAAGTCGACGCTTCTCAACACCCTATTCAGACTTAACAGCATCAGTGGAGGCACAATAGAACTTCTAGGCAAGAATCTGAACACCTATACACACAGAGAACTGGCCCAAGCACTGTCTATGGTAAGTCAGCAAACTGAAATAGTGCCATTCACAGTACACGAATACATGATGATGGGACGCACGCCATACAGAAACCTATATTCACTAAAAGATTCGCAAGAAGACAAAGAGACTGTTGACTCTGTAATCTCTCGTCTAGGACTTGAGAAGCAGAAAGACAAACCATTAAGCAAACTTAGCGGCGGAGAGAGACAACTTGCCACAATAGCAAGAGCTATAGTACAGAACACGCCAATCATACTACTTGATGAACCTACTGCCAATCTGGACATAAGACATCAAGAAGAGATAATGAGAACACTTCAAAGAGAGATTACCGAACAAGGGAAAACCATTGTAATGGTAATGCACGACATAAACCTTGCTGCCAGATACGCAGAATATGTTATAATGATAAAAAACGGCAACATTATACAGCAGGGAATGGCGGCAGATATACTTAACTCTCGCAATTTAAGTGAGTTATATCAAATCAACTTAACAGAAATAACAGACAACAACTGCACTTTATTTCTACCAAAGTAGGTACAATGCATCAAAACTTCAAAAAAGTGTTTCAAAAGATTTTGCATTACAACTAAAATACCTTAATTTTGCGCGTCAAAAGAATACAAAAAGATAATTATTAAAGCAATGTCAAATAAATCACAAAATCAGACAGAAAAGGGTCTTCAAGAAGTTGAAGTTGCAGTTTCACGTTTTGAGCAGACAGTAGAAAAGAATCAGAACGTAATTTTGACTGTAGCAGCAGTAATCCTTGTATTAATCGCAGGTATCTGGGCCTATATTTCTCTCTACAAAGAGCCACTTAAGAAAGAGGCTCAGGCATCAATCTTCAACGCACAGTACTATTTCGAGGTTGACAGTTTCCAACTCGCACTCAACGGCGATGGCATGAACGATGGTTTCCTCCAAGTTATTGACAATTACGGCTCAACACCAGCTGGTGAGCTTGCTAAATATTATGCAGGCATCTGCTACCTCAACCTTGGTCAGTTTGCTGAGGCTAAGGACATGCTCAAGTCATTCTCTTCAGATGATGAGACACTCAACACAATGGCTATGGGTCTTGTAGGTGACGCAGAGTCGGAGCTTGGCAATGCAGAGGCTGCAGTCTCAGCATACAAGAAGGCTGCTAAGAACGGCAACGAAATTGCTTCTCCAATATTCCTCAAGAAGCTCGGTGATGCATATCGTGCTGCAGGCAACAAGGCTGAGGCTAAGGCTGCATACCAAAGCATCAAGGACAACTACTCTCGCAGCAATGTAGCAAACGAGGTTGAGAAGTTCCTTGCAACAGTAGAATAATAGAGAATATCTCAAAAACATAAAGTCGCAAGCAGGCTACCCTCTTGCGACTTTTTTATTATAGAAAACATTTAACAATGGCATCAATACTTCACAACTTATCAGAATACGACGCTAGCACTATACCTAGCGCAAAAGACATGAAATTCGGCATAGTAGTAGCTGAATGGAATCGCAACATAACAGGAGCTCTTTTGGAAGGTGCGGTACAAACACTGCTTGACAACGGAGCAAAAGAAGAGAACATCAGAGTGGAGTGGGTTCCAGGCAGCTTTGAGCTCACATCAGGAGCAAAATGGATGGCTGAATACACAGAAACTGATGCTATCATAGCACTAGGTTGTGTTATTCGCGGAGATACACCACACTTTGATTATGTATGCTCAGGCACAACCCAAGGCATAACAGATCTTAATGTAAAATACAACAAATCGTTCGTATTCGGACTATTGACTACAGACAACCTGGCACAAGCGGAAGCTAGATGTGGAGGTGCATTAGGCAACAAAGGCACAGAATGTGCTGTTACGGCAATAAAAATGGTTGATTTGCTTTGGAGATTACAAAAATAGTCATACCTTTGCACTCGCAATCGGGAAGGAAATAAGGTAGCAATACCGAACACCGATAGCGGTTCTGGGAGGGTTCCAGAGCGGTCAAATGGGGCAGACTGTAAATCTGTTGCTTCGGCTTCATAGGTTCGAATCCTATCCCTCCCACATATTCTGAAAGAGGTTGTGTTGTTTTCAGCACAACCTTTTTTTGTTATATGCCGACTTGTTTCTGAATGTATATTATTATCAAGAGCAATAATGATTAAACTATTGTTAGGGAATAGGAATTATTACCTATCTTTGCAAGCAATTTGATAATTACGGGATTTGACATGTGGCATCAGATAGAGTTTTCACTCCAAGAACGCAGAAGAGGATTTCACTTGATTACAAGTGAAGTACTGACACATCTACCTCAACTTCCCAAAGTCGGCATACTAAATCTCTTCATTAAACACACATCAGCTGCACTTTCAATAAACGAAAATGCCGACCCTGACGTACGAGTGGATATGGAGAGCATTTTCAGCAGACTGATCAAGGAACGAGAACCATATTACCAACATACCCTTGAGGGGGATGACGATATGCCAGCGCACGCAAAATGTTCGATTATCGGACCTAGTCTTACTATTCCTATCACGAACGGCAGACTAAACATGGGCACTTGGCAAGGTATTTACCTTTGTGAGTTCCGTCATTACGGCGGCGCACGCAAAATAGTAGCTACCATCTCAGGGGAATAATATACAACAACATAAGAGATATTAGTTAGTTTAGCAGTAATCATCGTTTGACATGGAGTTTAATACAATTTTCGGGCTTTTAGATCGTAGTGTAAAACTTTACCCTAATAATACTCTTACACTCGATAAAATAAATGGCCAATGGACGCCTAGAACTTATACTCAAGTTCGCGACTTAGCACGCAATTTCGGTGCAGGTCTAATACAACTTGGCATCCAAAAAGGAGATCGACTGGCACTCTTGTCTGAAGGTCGTTCAGAATGGCTAATTTCTGAACTTGGAATACTATATGCACGTGCAATAAATGTTCCATTGTCAGTAAAACTGATTCCTGATCCAGAGGTAACATTCCGAATTCAGCACTCAGGAGCGAAATATCTTATTGTTTCGGGCACACAAGCAGCTCGTATCGGTAATGTATGCGACAATATCGGTATGGAAGGACTCATCTATCTCGATGAGAAACCAGAAGGAGCAAAAGGATACTCATTTGAAGAGATAGCCAAGAAAGGCGAGCAATGGCTTGGCAACCCTGACAATCTTGCAGCATTTGAGGCTGCAGTGGCAGAGGTAACACCAGATGATCTGGTAAACATCTCATATACATCAGGCACAACAGCCGACCCTAAGGGAGTCATGCTATCTCATGGCAACTATGCGACCAACACAATACAAAGCTGTACTGCCATACACCTTGATCCTACAGACATAACATTCACTATTCTTCCTTGGGACCATGCGTTTGCCCATACTACGAACCTCTACTGTTTCATCTATTTCGGTGCTGCAGTAGCCTCTCAGGAGATTGGCAAATCTCCTATGGAAACGCTCAGAAACATCCCTAAGAACATGAAGGAGGTCAAACCTACCCTCATGATGTCTGTACCAGCGCTCTCAAAGACATTCCGCAAGAATATAGAGTCTGGCATAAAGGCAAAAGGTACATTCGTATGGCACATGTTTGAATTTTTCCGTAAGGTAGCATATATCTACAATGCGGAATATTACAATGCAGGTCATGGATTAAGATGGATGCTCTGGCCTATCAAGAAACTTGGCGACGTACTGATAATGAACAAGATTCGCGAGAATTTTGGAGGTCGACTCGGGTATTTCGTTGGTGGCGGTGCTTATCTCGATATAGAATTACAGCGTTTCTTCCTTGCTGTTGGCGTACCTGTTATGCAAGGTTACGGTCTCAGCGAAGCATCACCTGTAATATCAGACAACCTTTTCTCTGCTTGAAAATTCGGTTCATCCGGCAAGCCATTCCAATTCATGGAATGTCAGATTCGTGATGAGAACAATAAAGAATTACCATGCGGTCAGAAAGGCGAGATTTGTGTCAAGGGCGGAAACGTCATGAAAGGCTATTGGCGCAACGAAGAGGCCACAGCAGTTACTATAATCGATGGCTGGCTACATACCGGCGATATGGGTTATATTGATAAGGACGGATTCTTATTTGTCCTTGGCCGTTTCAAGAGTCTGCTTATTAGTGCCGATGGAGAAAAATACTCTCCAGAGGGCATAGAAGAGAGTATCATCGACTTATCTCCTACGATTGACCAATGCATCCTCCACAATAACCAGTGTGCATACACAGTAGCATTGATAGCACCTAATTACAACGCTATAAAGGCAAAACTCAAGCATCATCACCACATTGCTCCAGGTACAGAAGAGTATGCTAAGCAAGCTCTCGATATAATTTGGAAAGAGATGTGTCAGCTACGCAAAGGAGGGTCTGCAGAGGGGCTTCATCCTGAACGCTGGCTCCCTGCTACAGTAGGCATACTCCCAGAGCCTTTTACCGAGCAAAATAAGATGCTCAACTCAACTATGAAGATGGTTCGTAATAGAATTACAGACCACTACAACGATTTGATAAATTATTTACTTACTCCTGAGGGCAAGGATATTGCTAATCCTAGGAATATTAAAGTAATTCTTGAAAACCTGAAGTAGTGTCTGTCTTCCGTTCCATATTATGCATTAGCGCGACCATTCTAGGTATCGCCACTAATTGCATGGCCCAATCTGGCGACGAAACAGTATACGACTTCCTCCGACTACCATATAATACCCGAAGTATTGGCTTGGGAGGAAAACATACAGCTCTCAGTAACGACGAGGCAGGAATGTGGACGCACAACCCTGCCCTTCTGAGAGATACTCTTCAATCTTCAGTATCTTTTGATGCTGCTCCGCTTACTGACGGGATATGGACAGCACAGGCATCGTACACCCGTAGCTTTAAAAACATAGGTGCTTTGGGCGTAGCTATACAGCATATTGGCTACGGAGATATCGATGCAACAGACCAATGGGGAAATTCTCTTGGACGCCAGTCTGCCAATGAGAACGCACTTATAATTACGTATAGCAAAATGCTAGCGCCATTTCTTTACGCTGGCGCTAGCATTAAGCCTATTTGGAGCCACCTGACCAGCTATAATAGCTTTGGTCTCTGTATGGATTTCGGTCTAGTATACAGGTCATCAGACAACCGCCTGACAGCATCTCTTGCTATAAGCAACATAGGCGGACAAATATCGTCTTACGATGCTGATGGTTCTACAAATCATCAAACCTTGCGACCTCAGACATCTTTAACCTGCGCATACACACCACAACATGCACCTTTCCACCTACTATTAACAGTCAAAGATTTAAGCAAGTGGGATTTGACTCCAGAAGGTCAGAATAAAATCGTTTTTGCAGATTGTCTGTTACGTCACTGCATTATTGGCATTGAATTCCAACCAGCTAAATCCTTCTATATATCTGCAGGTTACGACCAGAGGAAACGCCGTGAATTACGACTAAGTTCTGTAGGTGGCACAGCAGGACTGTCATGGGGCATCGGCCTCAAAATAGCAAAGCGTTTCGACCTGAAATACGCTATGTCTCGCTATCATTTGGCCGGCACCACAAACAGCATCGGTATATCTACTACCTTATTCTGATTTCCACAAAATTATTTCTTGATAGCTTCAATCAACTGATCGCAGATTGCTTGCATTCCCTTGATAGATGGGTGTCCGTTTTGTTTTTCTATATCTACCAATTCAATTAGCTGTATCTTATAATACTTACATATCTCGCGAGTTGATTCATTTATCTCTTCCTTCAATTCAGAATTTAAAATGGCATATAACTGTGCGTTAGGATAGAGATTTTGTAGTTTGTCAAGCAAACATGCCAATGCAGGTCTAAAAGCCTTGCAATCTTCCGTAGTCCAGTCTGAATACTGATATTCACCAATTGGAGAATTTGCCCACGCATCATTAGTTCCTCCAAAAAGGAAAATAATATCCGGATTACCCAAACGATCGGCACGTGCGTTGAACGATGTGGCAGTAACATCCATACGACCATAACCTGTATTACATATTGTTGTTCCACCCCAAGAATCATTCTTGTCAAGTTCATAACCCATCGCCTTCATATACAGACTCCACCATGTTTGCTCTACTTCCTTTACATCGTTTTTGTCATTAGGATAAAAGGGAGCATAACCTTCAGGATTCACTCCTGCATAAGTGGAATAAGAATCGCCAAGAATAGATATCTTCTTGACCTGAGCTGACATTACAACAGAAAATGCCATGAACAAAAATAAAATTACAATGTTTTTCATGTCTAGTTAGTTGTGTTATTTATAATGGTGCTAAAATATACAGAATTATTGTCTATACAAAATATTCAAGGGCGAGCTTCACAAGAAACTCGCCCTTGATATAACAAGTATTGATTTCGATTATAACGAGAAGTTGACACCTACAGTGTATAGGCCGCCGATTACGTCAGCATTTGCCAACTCTTTCTTGTGATTATTGAAGAGATTGTGGGCATTGAAGAACACTTCACAACCGTCAACTGGCTGATAACCAACCTTAAGGTTCATAGTCAAACGAGAACACATCTCTTGTGGCTTATTGAGAGCATCAGAAGTAAGATTGCGCTTGCCGATAAAATTAGCAAAAGCAGATACATTAAGCTTTTGAACAGGCTTGTACATAAGACCAACCATACCGTAAAGGCTAGGAGTATCTTTATGCTTGTGCTTATCCTCAAGTTCGTATGGTGCAACCTGCGATGAACCAAAATAGTACACATTGTTCCTGCTATCAAGGAAGATATTATAATTCAAACCATAATAGATTGAACGTGCAGGATATGCCTTACCATCAGGAGCTACCCAATCTGCACCTGTATTTACCGCCATTTGGAAGTTAGGATCAGCCAACAATGCTTTTGTCATAGCCTCGTCATAGAGATTTACAGGAGAGTATGCTGTAGTCTGTGCAATAAATGCATTCAGTTCCTCCTCCGACTGACACATACTCATACGTTTCCCAAGATCTATAAACAACTGCGCAGCCTTGCCATCCATGATACTGTTCATATCTTTTCCCAAGAACCTTTCCTTTGCATCATTCAACTGTGCAGCTATACCTGCTGACTGGTGATACTCGTAATAGTCGTTGATTATTGTCTTCTGAACATTAAGGTTCAACTTAGCAATCAACTTTGAAGATATGATATAGTCCATATTGAGAGAAAGACCTCCCTGATGTACCTTATAAGGAACATTCTTAAACTGGATATATGCCTTAGTACCCAACTTAGAGCCTACCATCAAGAACATCTCACCAAATTGTCTATCGTTTATGTCTTCAAAATCAAGCATAGGCAACATACCTATCAAGTCTGCCAAATCCTGAGAATCCAAAGTAAGCATAGCCTCCTTAGCTTGGAGAGCTCCATAATCTGTTGAATAGCTGTAATAAACCTCAGCATCCAAAAGGATATTTGATGTTGGTCTCCAACGATATCCAAGCTCAACAGCATCAGAATACTGAATATCTGCATCTTTACTACCCCAGAACTCAAGATAGTTTGGAGCTAGAAGGTTAGTACGCTTCCAGTTATATGAACTCTCACCATTCATCATAACAGCACTACGCATTGCACGACCGTATGATACACGCATGAAGTTCTTAGCGTTTATCTCCTTAGAGACAGCCAACTGCCATGAGTTATTCCACTTGTCTGGCAACTCCGTCTTATCAGAACGGAAGGCACCGATGAAACGCCACTTGTTATCTGTCTTGTAGTCAAGACGAAGGCCAACACCTAAGTCAGAGTTAGAAGCACTATTATTGAAGTAACCAGACAACTCGCGCTCATTCACTGTACCATCCCAATTCTCATATGCAAACATCTGATGGTCAGCATCTTTAGCATAGTAATGAAAGTACGACACCTCAGGACGTATAGACAAGTTGTCTGATGGCCTGAAATCGTAAGAAAGACCAGCTGTCCAAATTGTAGGATAAATATGCATACCAGGCGTTCCTACAGAATAGTTTCCAGAGAACTTGTTAATTGAAGCATTCAATGAGAAACCATAGATAGAAGAGTTTAGGTTCGCATAACCGCCCTGGAACTTACGCTGGTTAAATGAGAAGTAATCGCTCAAATATCCTGTGCTTGCAATATGAGAGAAATTATAGCCGCCTGTAATATCAAAGCGCACATCCTCATTTGGTGTAAGTGTCACATAACCATTAAGGCCCATAGTCTTACGTGCAAGTCTCGAATCTGCGAACATATTATCTATTGGTGTCTCAGGCTCCAAGATGTCGTACATTGAACCATCTGTATAGAATTGCTTGATATTGTTTTGTATCTCTTCTTTTGAATACCAACCGCCAAGCGAAGGATTCTTTGTTGCGCTTGGTGCGTAATTTTCAAGATATACGAGACCGTCAAATGGGTTTATCCACAACTTGTCTGTATCTCGAGATCTATTCTGTAGGTTCGCTGTAACACCAAGTGCTACCTTGCTCGATGGTGCATAACGGAATGCAACATCACCGATAGATGTGCTTTGGTTGCCTACCTGGAAAGAACCAGATACACGTGCCGACTGCTGCGATGGCTTCTCTGTAATAATGTTGATTACACCCTGTACAGCATTTGGTCCGTAAAGCGCAGAAGAAGCACCACGAACAACCTCTATACGCTCTACATCCTCTATTCCAATAGGAAGGTTATCAAGTGATATAGCTCCACATGAGTAATCCTGGCAGACTCGTCCATCAATCATCAAAAGAATATTTGATGTCTCTGTATAAAGCATCAGGTTGTTGTCTGGAATATTGTTGAGACCACGAATGATAATCTGGTAGATACCATTTGTCTTCTCAATAACAATAACTCCAGGAATAAGACGAAAAGCCTCTTCAATAGTTGAGATTCCATAAGAACGCATCTCTGCCTTTGTAATTACAGAAGAAGAAAGCGGACTGGTAAATGCGGTTTCCTCTGATTTTGATGCTGAAGAAACATTCTTATTCATAATCATAGCAAAGAGCTCATCAACACTTGACAGACCAAGTTTCTCAACCGCTTCCATCAAATCTTCAAGAGGTAAGTCCGAAAGCTCTTCCATGCTCATGGAAAGAATTTGCTCTTTCGTTAATGTGTTGTTCTGCGCATCAGCCATCATTCCGACGAAAGCGAACAGTAACAACGTTACAAGTAGTTTTTTCATTGTATTTAGGTATTGTATTAATATAGTCGTTTAGATGATTATTGGGATAATCGAGCAATCTTACGAGCATCCGCAACTATTTGTTACTTATTAACTTAAAAATAATGATATAATGGGACAAATTTCATGCACACGCCACAAAACAGGCTATCCGCTGCCTAATTAGCTCTGTCAAACCATATCTTCTTATTTCTCTATACCGCTACTAGGAATTATGAATAATGAATCTTACTTTTGCAGATGTTATGTACAAGGTAGGTATAGCTGGTGGTATAGGTTGTGGCAAAAGCAATATCGTGCACGCTTTCGCCGCTTTGGGCGTACCCGTATACAAGGCCGACGATGAGGCAAAGAGACTCAATGAGGAGTCTCCTGATATCAGAAAGTTCCTCATAAATCTTCTAGGCGAAGAGGTTTACATGAATGATGGACACCTCAATAAACCTTATATGGCTGCCAGAATATTTTCCGATTCCAACATTCTTCAACAGGTCAACAGCACTATCCATGAAGAAGTTCGTAAGGATTTCTTGTCTTGGGCCGAGCGCCAATGTTCCTCTGGGGCCAAATACGTAGTTTGCGAAGCTGCCGTAATGATTCAAAGCAATTTCTACAAGATGATGGATATGCTTATCGTGGCCGACCTTGATCTGGAAACTCGCATTCAACGTACTGTAAAGCGTGACAACTCTACTCGCGAACAGATTTTAGCACGACTCAATAAGCAGTTGCCTCAACAGGAGTTGATAAAGTATGCTAATGTGGTTTTGAACACAGACGACCATACTCATATCCTCGATAAAATACTCAACATACACACTTCTTTAACTAATCTTTAGAATGGGCTTTATACTATTATTACTTATTGGCTTCTTCGTACTGCGTAGCATGTCTAATATACTTCCTAGCCAATGGACTCAATCCAGCAGCAATAGATGGAGCGGTATGAGGTACGATTTCCAAAGTTCGCTGATCTCTCTCATCGCTTATATGATGAAGGCTGACGGTCATGCCCGTAAGGTCGAGCTCGACTTCGTGCGTCCTCAACTCATTCGTATATTTGGTGAAACTCAAGCTCGCCAAGCTCTTTTGCAACTTCGCGAGATGCTTAAGAACAATATCGAATTCTACGAGGTTACTCAGGTCATTAATCGTTCTCTCGACGAACAGTCTAAGTGTACCATATTAAGCATTTTGTATGGTATCGCCATGGCAGATGGTGTATTGGCTAATGAGGAGTGGCAGATGCTTATCCGCATTACTGATTACATAGGACTAAGCCGCCACGATCTTGACACTATCAGAATGATGTATGGCAATTATTCCGATTACTCGAATAGTTACGACAGTCAGAATAGTCAGGCCGAATCTATTGAATCTTCATACAAGATACTGGGAGTATCTCCTTCTGCTTCAGACGAACAGGTCAAGAAAGCCTACCGTACTTTAGTTAAGAAGTTCCACCCTGATATGCTCACTAATCTCAGCAAGGAGGCACAGGAAGATGCACAGAAACGTTTCGTAAAAATTCAAGAAGCATACGAAAAGGTTTGCTCTGTACGTAATATCAAATAATACACAAATCTCTTCCAATGCATTTCTTCTTTATTATATTATTTCTGTTCTTGGCTTTTGTGTTATCAATCACAGAAAGCAAACAAAAAGTTTATCATTCATATTATCACACGTTAGATCTCGATTTCAGCAACTGCCTGATATCTCTTGTCGCTTATGTCCTTAACTCCGACAATAAATTATCACAAAAAGAGCTAGACTACATTCGCAGACAGTTCGTCAAGATTTTCGGAGCCGCTGAAGCAGGTCTGGCACTACGCAAACTTGGTATTTTCCGCTATAATAACATAGACTACCGCAAAGTAACCGATGCAGTTAAAAAGACTTTCTCTCGAGAAAAGAGGTTCACCCTACTCCGCTTGCTGTATGGCGTAGCTGTAGCCGATGAAACGATTACTAATGAGGAGTGGGAAATTCTGAAAAAAATAACTATAGACATAGCTCTGAATATATCAGACCTCACCTCCATCAACGCTTTGTATCAGAAGCAACAGGCTCAAAGAGCACAACAGGAAAGGCACAATTATCAGCAATATAATAACACATACCAGAGTTCATCCTTCAGTTCTTACTCTAACCAGAACGATAGGTATTATAGCATTCTAGGTCTCACGCCATCAGCTTCAGACGACGAGGTAAAAAAGGCATACCGCTCTCTCGTCAAGAAGTTACATCCTGATATGCTCGTGTCCCTTAGCGAAGATATCAAAAAGGAGACTGAAGAAAAGTTCCGCCAAGTA
>JAKSLC010000084.1 GCA_024401415.1 Bacteroidales bacterium
AGCAACAAAAGTAAGCTTCATACATAAACATTTTCATTACAATTTCATTATCAATTATTATCTTGTTGTTGACCTTAATTACTTATTCTCTTTTTTGTTTCTCTCTTCGATAGCCTTGTTGAACTCATTAAGTTTCTCGTCTGTGAGAGGATACTTGTAGATGAGGAATGCTACTACGACAAGGAGAAGTGCTGGAATAATTGTAGTGAACCAAAGGATGGCGTTCTGAACTGTGTCAGAATACTTTGCCAAATCCATGTAGTAAGCATTTACAGGACCACTGATGAATGATGCGAGGAATACAACAACGAAGATTCCAATCATCAGCTGAAGGCACTTGTTGGCCTTAAACTCAGCAAACATTTCGCCATATGTAACAGGTTTCTCTGGTGTAGTAGCGATATTCTCCTTACAGCTCTTAAAGCAGTAGAACAGAAGGGCAAGACCTACAACCGCAAACAATGATGTTACAGAGAACCATGCGTATGGATCTGTCTCGAGAGCAGATGACTCGCTTGAGAGATTGAAGCCAATCCAAACCATCACCTTAGGAGTAATCCATCCTGCGATAGAGAAACCGGCTTTGAATGCCACACCAGCAAGAGCGTTTACAGTAGCAGCTGGACGGTTGCCTGTGCGATACTCAGCCTCGGTGATTACCTCAGGAACTAGAGCCCACATGAGCGAACCTACGAGCAAGCCCACACCAGTCATTACCTTAGCAGTCTGTACGAGAGTCTTGCAGTCTGCCACGTTAGCCACGTTAGGAATGATGTACAAGATAGCGAAACCGATGAATCCGATGGCTAGAAGCGTGTAGTAGAGACCCTTCTTACCAAAAAGGCTCTTCAAAAATGGAAGAGAAGGAAGGATGACAAAGGCAGGAATTGTGCCGATAGCCATAAAAATTGCCTGGTCCCAGTTGATGACTGCGCCCGCGAAAATAGCCAAGCCGATAGGGAAACCTGCTTGAACGATAATCTGACCGATGTTGGCACAAACCATACGTGTCGATGTAAGCTTGAGAACCTCGTCATTGTCACGGGTCATACTTGCCATGATAGAGCCGTATGGGATGTTGACAACAGAGTAGATCATGCTCAATACGCCATAGCTTAATACGGCATAAACCATTTTTGAGGCTTCTGACCACTCAGCTACCTGAGGGAGCATGAGCAGACAAGCCGCAATCGTCAAAGGAATACCACCGTAGAAGAGATAAGAACGGTATTTGCCAAATTTTGGATTGTTGTTGTCGATGTAGCGTCCCACAACAGGAGACCAGATACAATCGAGTAGTCGTACCACAAGGATAAGATTACCTACGAACTCAGGGCTGATTTTCAATACTGTTGTCATGTACAACATCATGTACACAGCTACTGTCTGGAAAATGAGGTTCTGGGCCAAATCGCCAGAGCCATAACCGATGCGCTGAGCCCAACTTAATTTATAGAAGCCTGCCTGCTCGTTTTTCTCGTTAGTATTCATTTGATGATAGTTAGTTATTTATGCTATGTTTGTCGCTTCAATATCCTACCATGCGGATAGGCATTGAGCCTGTTTTACAATTACAAAATTAAACTATAGCATCAAAACGATTTGCCTCTCCCGTTTCCAAAACTTTTCTCAACGTAACGTAGAAAAGAAAAAATATGTAAAAATCTCTTCCCAGACTGCAAAAAAAGAAATGGTTGCCTATTTTACTTAGGCAACCATTTTTCTTTCCACTCCTCGAAAAATTCAGGGCAGGTATATTGCATCTCACCTTCCGGACTCACGAAAACTTGCGTCGTGGTCGCTATGGCCATCTCTGCCATATCAGAGGCTCGGTAAACAATATATTCAAATATCAGCTTCGCTCCCGGGTGGTATATGTATCGCGTCTCCACGATAGCTTTTTCCCCACTCTTAAGGCTCTGCTTGTACTCTATCTGCAAGTTTACTACAGGGGCAACAAATCCGGTTCTGAAGTAGTCTTCATATCCGATTCCTTGGTAGTGCGCCCCAAATTTCTCTCGCCCATCTTCAAGGTAGAGTACATAACTTCCATGCCATGCTACCTTCATCATGTCTACCTCCGAAAAGCGTACGGTAAATTCATGCCTGAAGGTCAACGTAGGCTCATGTAGTTTTATCTTCATTGAGCTTCTGTATTGTGAGTGTCTTACTTGTCGACAATAGCTAACTTCATCTTACACTCAGCTATCTTCTCTTCTCCTACCTGAACAGAAGTGCCAGCTTGAATGATATTGCCCATTCTCAATTCAAAGTGAATCGAGGTCTTCAATGTTTCTCCTGCATTCGGTAGTCTGTAGATTGTAAGTTTGTTTACAGATCCGATAAAGCCTAGTGGTATACCCTCCCCTCGTGTCACACTCTCATAGCCTACATGCATGGCGCACGACTGAGCTATATGCTCTATAAGTCCGCTATCCTGAAACTTATTTGTCGTTTTGTCTACAAATAAGTTGTCTTCTGCTATTGTCAATGCTGTCGACGAAGTATCTTGATCCTCTAGTCCAAAGAACGTATCTATCATTACGATAGGAGTACGTTGAGGAATATAGTTAAGTATCTCTTCTCCTTTTATCATTTCGATTTTCTATCTTTCGGTTAATCTCTGCTGTTTGTATAACGGAGAATGTAGTATACTAATGTAGCTATAGATGAAAGTGCTGCAACTAGGTATGTATATGCAGCCCATTTCAATGCATCGATAGCATTGTTTCTCGTTTCTCCCGATACTATGCCGGCATTGGTAAGCCATCTTACGGCACGCTGACTGGCATTAATCTCAACTGGCAATGTCACAACTGAGAATATTGTAAATACCGTGTATGCTGCTATTATTATCAATAGTGCGACTCCGTATGGCAATAGAGCAGGCATCAATAGTGATCCTACAAACATCGCTATGAAGATTACGTTCAATATCTTGGCACTGGCATTCTGCAATGGCACTAACATGGTTCTGAGTTCTAGAAAACTGTATGCCTCTGCATGTTGAATGGCATGCCCTGTCTCATGTGCAGCTACAGCAGCTGCCGCAACACTATACGAACCGTATACTCCCTCACTAAGGTTTACGGTCTTGTTTGTGGGGTCATAAAAGTCTGTCAGGTTGCCTTGAACAGGTCTGATCTGAACATCATATATACCGTTGTCTCTCAACATTTTCTCCGCAACTTGTGCGCCTGTCATGCTGATAGGAACTCGGGAGTATTTCTCAAATTTACTTTTGAGTCGATTACTTACAATCCAGCTCAATAATGCAAAAAAGCCAAAAATTACATATAGCATCATGGTCGTAATTGTTTTTTAAATTATCTGTTATTGCTTATCTGTCGAATGTTCTACGTCTTAATATAAAATCCGGACCAAGGTATACTCTGCGTACCTCTGGGTCGTTGGCAAGATCTTCTGCCGAACCCTCTGCAAAAAGTTTACCTGATACCTGTATATATGCACGGTCACATATAGCCAATGTCTCGCCTACATTGTGATCTGATATCAATACTCCGATATTCTTATCCTTGAGATGGAATACGATTTTCTGGATATCATAAACAGCTATCGGGTCTACTCCTGCAAACGGCTCATCAAGCATGATGAATTTTGGATTGATGGCCAAAGCTCGAGCTATCTCGGTTCGTCGTCTCTCACCTCCAGAAAGTTGGTTTCCTTTGCTCTTGCGGATATGATTCAGACCAAACTCAGCTATAAGCTCCTCAAGGCGCCTCTTCCTGTACTCTTTGGGAAATTTGGCCATCTCCATTACGCCCATGATATTGTCCTCAACAGACATGGTGCGGAATACTGATGCCTCCTGCGCCAGATAGCCTACACCCATTTGCGCTCTCTTGTACATCGGGTATTTGGTTATCTCTGTATCGTCTAGATATATATGACCGTCGTTTGGCTGTACCATACCTACAGTCATGTAGAATGTTGTGGTCTTTCCAGCACCGTTTGGCCCCAATAATCCCACAATCTCTCCTTGCGACACCTGTACACTAGGTCCGTCTACTACCTTGCGGCTTCCGTATATCTTTACCAGTTTCTCGGTTCTGAGGGTCATGTTGCCCTCAATGGCCGATAGTGAATCTTCTATCAATGTCGTAATAGTTTGATGTTAATATATTGTGCCTTAAGCTTCTCCTCCAAACTCCATCAAGTATGCCTTGATAAAGTCGTCTATCTCTCCATCCAATACCGCCTGAACATTGGATGTCTGATAGTTGGTACGGTGGTCTTTCACGCGACGGTCATCCATGACGTACGACCTGATCTGTGAGCCCCACTCGATTTTCTTCTTGCCAGCCTCAATCTTTGCCTGCTCTGCCATACGGCGCTTGAGTTCTTTGTCGTAGAGCATAGAACGGAGAAGTCGTAATGCATTCTCCTTGTTCTTTGGCTGATCTCGAGTCTCGGTATTCTCAATCAGAATCTCTTCTTCTACTCCAGTATCTGGGTCTTTGTACATATAGCGGAGTCGAACTCCCGACTCTACTTTGTTTACATTCTGACCTCCTGCACCTCCGCTTCGGAATGTATCCCAACTGATACGCGCCTGCTCTATATTAATCTCTATAGTATCATCTACCAATGGGGTAACGAATACCGAGGTAAATGATGTCATTCTCTTTCCCTGCGCATTGAATGGAGATACTCGCACTAGACGGTGTACTCCGTTCTCACTCTTCAGATAGCCGTATACTGTATCACCCTCTATGGTAAGTGTACAGGTCTTGATACCCGCATCATCACCATCTTGTAGGTTGGATACTGATACTTTGTAGCCATGGCGCTCACAATATCTCATATATTGACGCATCAGCATCTGCGCCCAATCCTGAGCCTCTGTACCACCAGCTCCTGCCACTATCTTGAGTACAGCTCCTAGCTGATCCTCTTCTCTGCGTAGCATGTTGGCCATCTCTATCTCGTCAAGCATGTCACTGGCATGCTTGTATGCAGCATCTAGCTCGGCTTCTTCTATTATTCCCTCTTTGAGGTAGTCAAATGCTAACTCTAGCTCTTCTGCAGCCGACTTTATCTTATCATATCCCTCTACCCATCGTTTGTTCTCTTTCACCTTCTTCATATGAGTCTCTGCTCGCTTGGCATCGTTCCAGAACTCTGGAGCAGCGGCACGAATCTCGTCCTCCTCTAATTCTACTCGTCGACGATCTACGTCAAGATACCCTCTGAGCGCATTAGCACGTTCAACTATATCTTTGATTTGATCCTGTGTTGTCATATATCGTTATATATCTTTATCTTAAAACAAACCTATTGGCAGATCCATAGCTAATTTCTTAGCCTTAGCATCATACTCTGTTATCCACTCCTCCACTACAGGGATGAGTACTTCCTCCTTATCGTCAGCCTTTTCCACAACGAAAAGAGGGTTCTGTTCTATACGAAGATCCACGTCAATAATCGTGCCAATCAGAGAAGAGTCAGACGCCTCGAAGAGCTTAAAGCCCACTAAATCACCTATATGCAACATACCATCTTCTCCTTCCTCTGCCACTTTGTCACCCTCCTGCCATGCGCGCTCTATGTAGACATCTCGACCGATAATCTCCTCGGCATCTTCGAGAGAATTGATGAGTTCGAACTTACAGAGTACCTCCATATCGTTTCTCTCCTTCACCTCATCGACTTCAAAAGGCACTAGACCACCATCAATCATTATATGGAGAGTATCCCACATCAAGTCATCAGAGGTACGATTTTGGTCGGCACGTATTACCACGCGCCCATCATACCCATGAGACTTAGTCACGGAACCTACAAATATGCAATCCGACTTATCAATCATACGATACGCAATTTACGTGCAAATATACTCAACTCATTGAGACCTACAAAACATAATAGCGAATGCTGTGGCTTTGCTAGTGGTGTAGTAAGTGCTGTCATCCTATGTTCTGGGTATATAGATCTCCCTTGTTCATCGCAATTTTTTTATTTGGAAGGAGTGGGGAAGATGTCCAACTCTATTCCCTATCCTTTAAGCATATATTCACAGAAAGCAACAATTTATTTGCAAAATATTTGCACGAGTAAAAAATGTTACTAAACTTGCGCAATAGAAAACAAAAAAATCTACAACGAGTGGCTCTCTGCCTGGAAAAGGGATGTTTATGTTCAAGAGACGCATCCAACAAATGGTTTTCTTAATTATTAAAATATGAAAAAAATACTTTTACTATTAAGTGTACAGTTGTTATGTAGTTGTAAATTTCTTGTTTGCGAATTCAATGATCGTTCAATCGTCATTGATAACAACTCATCTGATACTATTCGTGCATTTAGTTTGGCATATTACAAATATACCATACATAATCGATTCGATACAGTTATACATACCAATAAATCAGATTATGCGATTGGGCATGTTCTATATAATAATCGTGCTGATTGGTTAACATCCTGGCCTGAAGAAGAAGATGTCTCACAAGATACGATGACAATATTTATTATCAAAAAGAGCGTATATGATACTGTACCTTGGGATTCGATAGCCAAGAATTACATGATATTGCAGAGATATGACGTTCCAGCGCAATACTATATGGATCATTTCTGGCCGAGAAAGCACTTGGCATATCCCCCTACGGAAGATATGAGAGAGATTCCTATGTGGCCGGCATACGAGACGGATAAGTAACGGTAAATATTACTGAAGTACGTATAAAAAACATTCGTAGTTCGGAATCAACAAAAAATACATGTCAAGTGTTTGCATTCTCAGAAAAAGCATTACCTTTGCATCGCAATTGAGCCATTGGCTCGTTGTACGGAATACTGCAAAGTATCGGTCCCATAGCTCAGTTGGTTAGAGCACCTGACTCATAATCAGGGAGTCACAGGTTCAAGCCCTGTTGGGACCACAGAGACCTCATCAATCAGATGGGGTCTTTTTTTATTCCTATCATACCAACACTCTTATCCAAATAATACTATATTTGCAAAGACAATGACAACAATATAACTATGAAACGATATTTTCAATATTTCTTCCAAGGCCTTCTATATACCGTACCTATAGCTGTAACTATATGGATTCTCGTTTGGGCCGTCAATGCAACAGATCGCCTATTCAAATGGATGGGAGAGGATACATGGTTGGATTTTCCTGGTCGCGGCATAATTCTTATTCTTGTCTTAGTAAGCTTGGTGGGTTATTATGCCCCAAGAGTAGTTACTCCTAGCATCTCCTCCTGGTGGAAGGGCACTATGAAGAAAATGCCTTTTGTAGGTATGATTTATACTTCTGTAAAGGATCTTATGGAGGCTTTCGTAGGCAAACAGAGTAAGTTCAGCACTCCTGTTATAGTGTGCCTGGATAAGGATAACATTCAGCACCGCCTCGGTTTTATAACCACTGAAGATCTCAGCATCATCGGCGTGTCAGATAGTAAGGTGGCGGTGTATTTCCCTATATCTTATGGTATGTTCGGCGAGCTCATAATCGTCCCTGCCGATAAAGTACAAAAGCTCGACGCCTCCGCTGCTGATGTCATGAAGTTCATCGTTTCTGGTGGCGTAATTAAAATAGACGAATCTGATAACTAATAAATCGAACAAACAAAACTCTATGTCAGAGACTATAAATCTTTCTGGTCATGTAGGAAACATCGGTCTTATCGACTATCCTCATACTGCGTTCTTGTGCTCTAGAATCGTCCCAACCCAGAATATTAATACTATTATCGAATGGGCAGAGGGTATTACTGACCAATCTCATTGTATGGTTTGCGGGTGTCAGACTAGCATAGAGTATCAAGTGGTCCAGATTTTCCTTCGCAACAGAATTCCTGTAATAGTAATCTTCTCAACTGCCATTCCTGATATCACTGATAATGAATGGAAGGTCGCGATTGAAGAGAGACGTCTGCTTATTCTCTCTGAACAGAACGACGAAAAGCCTTCTAACGATGCTTATCAAAAGCGTAACGCATTGATTCTGGAGCTATGTAGCAGCATCGTCGTGGGGCATTGCACAAGAGGCGGCCATCAGATCTTAGGTCGTTCTAATGTTACGTTCCTTACTTCTTATAGTGAATACGACAATCAGGATAGGTCTCTTTGGAGCAAATCTCACAGAATGTCTGATGGAGGTACGCTTCTCTTAAATCTCCGAACTCTCAATCATGGCAATGCTTATCTAGAACTTACAAAGGCCTACTATTCTCAGATTTCACATAAAACAGAGTACACTACTGTCTATATTCCTCAATCTGACATAAGTGCTCTTCAAGGTCTTTTTATGGATGCAGAAATGATGAAGAATAATTATCTATCCCAACAAGAGTATTCACGCATGGCTGCTCCTGGCGGATATTCAGCCGCCGATGCTCTAATGCCATGGGACGATGATATCAAAGCGCAGATTATCCGTCTTTCTCATGAAGGCTTCACTAAAAATCAAATAGCAGCAAAAACCGGAGCCTCTATGAATCTTATCAATGGTATTCTTGGCGTTGAATCATAAAAAAATGCCCTTGCAAGCCGTCACGGTCACAAGGGCAAATAACTACTAAACTACTATGATTAAATTAACAACTATGAACTCTAATTCAAGGGTGATTACCTAACCAATCTGTTTGTCAGAGTGTCAGGAAAAATCACTTTTGGCTTATGCTCAGACGCCTCTTTCTCATCAATTATTCCATAAGCGATGATAATTACTACGTCTCCCACAGCTACTTTTCGTGCAGCTGCACCATTAAGACAAATCACTCCAGAACCTCTTTCGCCAGGAATGACATACGTCTCAAAGCGTTCGCCATTGTTGTTGTTCACTATCTGAACTTTTTCGTGCTCATGAATGCCAGCGGCATCAATGAGGTCCTCGTCTATCGTAATACTTCCGATATAATTGAGGTTGGATTCAGTAACGTGAACATTGTGTATCTTAGATTTAACTACGTGTATCCACATGTTCTTTACTCAGATACTTTATATGTGATATTATCTATCAGTCTTACTTTACCGCAGTAACAAGTTATACACCCTACCACGTAATTTGTTTCATTCCACTCATTGATTGGCTGAAGTGTTAAGCCATCAACGATAGAATAATACTCAACCTCCAAGTGTTCTATGTTGTTCAGGGTCTTGGTTACCCAAGCTATAACCTCTGCAGGAGTCATTTTATACTGCATCTCCTCAACAGAACGACGGAGTGTTGCTTGAATTATAGGTGCTATGGCTCTCTCGTCTTCTTGCAATAATGCATTACGAGAACTTACGGCCAAACCATCCATATATCTTACAATAGGACAACCAACAATCTGGATATTAAACTTATAATCCTTTACCATCTTACGGATGATGGCTAACTGCTGGAAATCTTTCTCGCCGAAATAAGCCTTATCTGGCTCAACGAACATAAACAACTTGCTGACAATTTGTGCTACGCCGTTGAAGTGACCTGGTCTATGTTCTCCCTCCATAACTTCGGCTATTGGGCCGAATGAGAATTGGCGAGTATCAGGCTCAGGATAAACCTCCTCTACTGAAGGCGCGAATACCACTTGTGCTGAAGTATTATCTTCAATAAGTTTCTTATCGGCCTCTAGTGTACGTGGGTACGTACGTAAATCCTCTGGGTTGTTAAACTGAGTCGGATTGACAAAAACACTTATTACTACAAAATCACATTCGTCACATGCTCGCTTTATCAAGGAAAGATGTCCAACGTGCAATGCTCCCATCGTAGGAACAAGACCAACAGTCTTACCCTCTGCACGAGCCCCAGCTACCGCCTGCTTTAATTCCGATATAGTAACAATTGTCTTCATTCGGAGGCAAAGTTAGAGAAAAGAATAATACCATACTCTTAAAAAAGGTAAAATCTTTTTTCTTGTTTTGTGTATAGCCTCTTAATGTTTAACCTTATAATCTTTAGGAGAAATTCCATAGGCTTTCTTAAAGGCTGTAGAGAAATGCGATAAGTTAGAGAAGCCTAACGCATATGCAACCTCAGAAATATTCAGCTTTTTCTCCGCTAGTAGTATAGCCGCCTGACGTAGTCGTACTGATAGTATGTATTCTCGGGCACTCTGACCAGTAAGTTCTTTTAGCTTTCTGTGCATATGCACTCTTGATATACTTACTATCTCCGCCAATTTGTCCACATTGAGCGTTGGGTCGGATATATTTGCCTCTATATATTCGGTCACTTTCTCCATCAATGTATCATCGGTCGAGCGCAACTCTACTTTCTTTACTTTGGCTCTGTCTCGTGCCGATTGCGCAAAGCTTTGAAGTATCCTCTCACGGTTTGCCAGTATACTTTGGATGGTCGACTTGAGCATGTCTATGTCGAATGGCTTTGCAATATACGCATCTGCTCCTGTCAATAGTCCTTGGTTCCTATCAGCATCTGAATGTTTCGCAGTTAACAGTATAACCGGGATGTAGTTGATGCGTAGATTATGCTTTATCTTATAGCAAAGCTCTAGGCCATCCATATTCGGCATCATCACATCACTTATTACCATGTCGTACGCATTCTCTCCACTTAACAGGAGATCCATCGCCTCTTTACCATCAGTAGCGGTCGTAATGCGATATCTGTTCTTGAAGTGCGATTGTAAGTATCTCAATATCTCTGGCTCATCATCTACTATTAGAAGGTGCTTGCCTGATGTCGCTGTACTGTAGTATTGCGGACCAGCACTATCTCTATCCAATAATAGATCAGGGGATATACCCACCTCTCCTTCTTGAGCACTTACTTCCGAATTGTCTATTGGTGCCTCTTTCTCATCTGTCTGCTCTGATGCTTCAAGTACAGCATCTGGATGTAGTCTAGGTATCTGAACTCGGAATGTTGTTCCCGTCTCCATTCCCTCTTCTTGGTTGTCTAGAGCAACTATAGTTCCACCATGAAGATTAACTATCGATCGTGTAAGATGCAGACCTATACCCGTACCAACGTACTTGGCCATATTCTGACCTGATACTTGATAGAATCTCTCAAAGATCGACTCTCGCTCTTCCGCAGCTATGCCTATACCGTTATCCGAGATATCTATCTGTATCATATCTGTATCTGGCACATCTGTCATTCTGACAACAATATGACCACTGCCATTCGTCACAAATTTGAATGCGTTCGACAAGAGGTTATATGCAACTTTGTCAAAGTTGTATACATCCACATCTGCTCTAGGGTCTGATACTTCATGGAAAAAGTCAACGGTAATCTTCTTCGTGTTCGCAATGCTTTCAAATGACGCTATTATCTGCTCAAACATATCCACTATGTTGATGTGCTGAATAGACAACTCCATCTGGCCCTTTTCAATTCTACGCATATCAAGCAACTGGTTTATAAGGCGTAGAATCCTTTGAGCATTACGACTTACTGTCGAAAGGCTTGTCTTATATTGCGGCTTTAGCGTATCATCACTCAACAACTCATTTACTGGATTTATAATAAGTGTCAATCGCGTACGTATCTCATGTGATATGTTGAAGAAGAATTGGAACTTGGCTTCATCTATGGATTGCTGGTGAAG
>JAKSLC010000085.1 GCA_024401415.1 Bacteroidales bacterium
ATGGCGTTGTGGTGCCTGACCCACGTTATCCTACATACTCGTCAGTCTCTAACTTGGTTGGTGCTAAGGTAATCAAGTATAAGCTTTATGAGCACCTCAACTGGCAACCTGATTTCGATGAGTTGGAGAAACTCGATCTCTCTGGCGTCAAGATTATGTGGATCAATTACCCTAATATGCCTACTGGTGCCCCAGCTACAATGGAGCTCTACCAGAAGATAGTTGATTTCGGTCGTAAGCATAATATCCTTATCTGCAACGATAACCCTTATAGCTTCATCCTCCACAAGGAACCTATCTCACTTCTCTCTGTTCCTGGAGCTAAGGATGTGGCTATCGAGCTCAACTCAATGTCTAAGGCTCATAATATGGCTGGATGGCGTCTCGGTATGGCTGCTGCTAATGCAGAGATCATCAATGTCGTTCTCCGCGTGAAGTCTAATATGGACTCTGGCGTATTCAAGCCTATGCAGCTGGCAGCAGTAGAGGCTCTGAAGCTCGATAAGGAGTGGTTCACAAGCCTTAATGCTAAGTATCGTGAGCGACAGCAGTCGGCTTTCGCTATCATGGATGCTCTCGGCTGTTCTTTCGATAAGAAGCAGGGCGGTCTCTTCGTTTGGGCTCGTGTGCCTGATGAGTACACAAATGGCGAGGAACTCTCAGATAAGGTCCTCTATGGTACAGGTGTATTCATCACTCCAGGCTTCATCTTCGGGTCTCAGGGCGATCGTTTCATTCGCATCTCCCTCTGCGCAAAAGTTGAGGTGTTCCAAGAGGCTCTCAAGAGAATCAAGACGCTGGATCTATAATCTTTATAAGATAGCGTTGACAATAAATAAAGATAAATAACAATAAAACATAACTTTTCTTAATTCTCCTCACTAGCGCCCTTCGCAAGCCATCCTTTATCCCCCATCCTATAGTGATTACTAGTTATAATTACTAATTAGGAATTAGGAATCAGGAACTAGGAGCTAGGAATTAAGAATTAGGAATTAGGAATTACAAAAATGGAACTAGAGTTAGAATCTATTTTGCTCCCTGGTATAGAGGCTAAACGTCCTCTCGTAATCGCAGGTCCATGTTCAGCTGAGACTGAAGAACAGGTTATTAATACAGCTACTGAGCTCGCTCAGAATGGCATTAAGATATTTCGCGCAGGTATTTGGAAGCCTCGTACCCGCCCAGGTGCTTTTGAGGGTGTAGGTGTTGAGGGTCTTCCTTGGCTCCAGCGCGTTAAGAAGGAGACTGGTATGTATGTAGGTTGCGAGGTTGCTACAGCTAAGCATTGCTACGAGGCTATCAAGTATGGCGTAGACATCCTCTGGATCGGTGCCCGCACTACGGCTAACCCTTTCGCTGTTCAGGAGATTGCCGACGCTCTTCGTGGTACAGATATCCCGGTGTTGGTTAAGAATCCTGTAAATCCAGACCTCGAGTTGTGGATAGGTGCTTTTGAACGTCTCAATCGTGCAGGTATAAAGAAGCTAGCTGCTATCCACCGTGGTTTCTCTCAGTACGAGAAGTCTCAGTTCCGTAACCATCCTCAGTGGCAGATTCCTATCGAGCTCCATCGTCGTATTCCTAACCTCCCTATCATCACTGACCCTTCTCATATTACTGGTAATTGTGATCTTATCGCAGAGGTTTCTCAGCAGGCTATGGACCTCAATTTCGATGGCCTTATCATCGAGAGCCACGAGTGCCCGGCTCGTGCATGGTCCGATGCTAAGCAGCAGGTTACTCCAGCTCACCTCAAGATGATTCTCGATGGTATTGTTCTTCGTGATCATACTATCGGCGATAAGCCTCGTACTGAAATCGATGACCTTCGTGCAAAGATTGACGAACTCGATGATAAACTCCTTCAAATCTTCAGAGAACGTATGAATGTGTCTGCAGCCATCGGTAAGTACAAGTTCGAGAATAATATTACAGTCCTTCAGGCACGACGTTACGAAGAGATTCTTAACACACGCCGTAAACAGGCTGAAGCTAATAACCTCAATGCCGATTTCGTAGTCAAGGTATTCGAGGATATTCACGAAGAGTCCGTCAATATCCAGAATAATATAATGAAGGAACTCTCTTCTAAGAAATAAAATTCCTTGCCGTTGGAGACGTGATCTACCACGTCTTCAACGGCATGGCAAATCGAATAGTAACCCATAATCCGTTGAATCCGTGTGCGATTCAATTAAATCTATCAAAATGCGTATTTGTATCGTAGGTGCCGGCAAAATGGGCACAATATTGTCAGATTCTCTCTGCCTCCAGCACGATGTGGCTGTTTATGACCGTGAGATTACTCGTCTGCAGTATGTTTTCAATACTCGACGATTGACTACTCTCGAGGAGATTCGTGAGTTCGATCCAGAGTTGCTCATCAATGCCGTAACTCTTAAGTATACCATACAGACTTTCGAGGAGGTACTCCCTTATCTATCTCCTTCTTGTATGATCAGCGACATCGCATCCGTTAAGACTGGTCTCAAGGAGTTCTATGAAAAGGCAGGTCATCCTTTCGTGTCAACTCACCCTATGTTCGGCCCTACTTTTGCTAATCTTCGTGACCTTCGCAAGAATCACGCCATCATTATCAAGGAAGGTGACCACCTAGGTAAGGTCTTCTTTAAGGATTTCTATGCCAATCTAGGGCTCAATATCCACGAATACACTTTCCAGGGACATGATGAGACAACAGCTTATTCGCTCTCTATCCCATTCGTCTCATCAATGGTATTCGCTGCTTGTATGAAGCCTCAGGATGCTCCCGGTACTACTTTTAGCAAGCATTTTGATACTGCTAAGGGCGTGCTCTCTGAAGACGATTTCCTACTCACAGAGATTCTCTTCAATCCATATACCCCAGAACAGGTCGAGCGTATTCACGATCAGCTAGGACGCCTCGTCGATATTATTAAGAACAAGGATTCCGAAGCAATGCACAATTATCTCAATGAATTGCGTGAGAATATAGCTAAATAGTATAGAGGATTATTGTAAATGCAAAATAACAATGAGGCTGTGTCTGAGTTTTAGACACAGCCTTTTTTGTCCTTGTCTTTTGTAAAAATTGCGATGAACATAGGTGCTCTATATGTCTTGCATAGGCTCTCAATAGGTCGTGATAGAGACTGACCTAGAGTCTTTACACACTCTCATAAGTATATGTATTTTTGTCCGTAAATGAACACAAAGTGTCCAATAATGGACATATGATTTGTTGTGCCTTTCTTGATAATGAGCATGTTACGCTTTTGGCACATACTTTGCTTTTCTGTATGTCAGTTCGACACTTTATCGCGTCGTTCAATACATTATTGAATAATACCGATTTAATTTTTGAAATATGGAAACAGCTGTCAAGCTCACAAACATCAGCAAGATCTATCGTACAGAGGAGATTGAGACTCAAGCTCTGGAGAACGTCAATCTCGAGGTTGTGAAGGGTGAATTCCTAAGTATCATGGGTCCATCTGGTTGTGGTAAGTCTACGTTGCTCAATATCATGGGTCTTCTAGATGAGCCAACAGAGGGTACTATAGAGATTGCTGGCACTATAATCAATCCTAAACTCTCTGATAGTAAACTCGCCGCTTTCCGTAATCGTACTCTTGGTTTCATTTTTCAGTCGTTCCACCTTATCCCTTCTCTCTCGGTTATAGATAATGTTGCTATGCCTCTTATTTATAGGGGTGTAGGTAGTAGAGAGCGTACAAGGTTGGCTAAGGAGGTTATTAACCGCGTCGGACTCTCTCATCGTATGTATCATACGCCTTCTCAGTTGTCTGGTGGTCAGTGTCAGAGAGTCGCCATAGCTCGTGCTATTGTCGGTAATCCTGAGATTATACTGGCAGATGAGCCAACTGGTAATCTCGATTCTAAGATGGGAGCAGAAATCATGGATATCCTCCACACTCTAAATAAGGAGGATAATCGAACAATAGTAATGGTAACTCACAATGAACAGCAGGCTAAGCAGACTAGCCGTATTGTTAAGTTCTTGGATGGTAGACAGATTGTCTAAAGTAATAGACGAATCCAGAAGCTGTTATTTGTAATTCGTAACTCGTAATTAATATGAACATTTTCTCTCTCATACGAGAAGATAAACTCTTCTCCTCCATATACATAACTGGTACCGCAATGGCTATTACGTTCACAATGATAATGGCTATCGTCTACTACATAAAGCTTGCTGATATATATCCAGAGGTGAACCGCAAAAATACATTGTATCTTAGTTCTATAAATGTGACCCAGACAAGTAATGATGCTAATGGTGGAGCAGGATTTGGTATTTATATGGATTATAATAACTCATCGTATGAAACATACTGCAAGGATATTAAGAATGTTCTCTATATGGCTCCTAGTACAATCTCTGGTGGTAATGGTAAGTCTGCAGAGAACAACACTCGAAGAGTGAAGTCAAAGAATGGTGTTTGGGAGAGTGCAATAACAAATCTTACTAATCAGGATTTCTTCAATATTTATGAGTTTGAGTTCCTCAGTGGAGCTCCTTTTTCTGCCGAGGATGTTGAGAATAACGAATGCACTGCTGTTATCACCCGCGACTTTGCTGATAAGATTTTTGGTAAGGACGTTAATCCTGTGGGAGAGAGATTTACTATGAAATCTTGTGGCGATTTCCGGGTCTGTGGAGTGGTGAGAAGTGCTAGCCCTCTCACTCCAGATAGTTACGCTCAGATATACGTGCCTTATACCTCAATCTCCGTAAATGATAGCTACTTTGTAAGTTTCTCTTCTGTCGTCGTTATGGTGAAGGATGACGAACAACTGGATGCTCTCAAAACCGAACTTGACGAGTGGAGTCATAAAATGAGT
This sequence comes from Bacteroidales bacterium, assembly GCA_024401415.1. Lineage (GTDB taxonomy): Bacteria > Bacteroidota > Bacteroidia > Bacteroidales > Marinilabiliaceae > W3P20-009. The sequence continues at coordinate 4,852 of JAKSLC010000085.1, forward strand.
ATGGAAGGTAGCCCGATTCTTGAGGCTGTGGGATCTTTCTCAAGTTCAATAAACGCAAAGGTTGTGACTTCAATGACTAATAATATGGAGACTCATGCAGCTCACATGATTTTGACAGATCCAAATTCTGCTTCTAAGGGTGATACTCTCAATGATCGTCTCTTGTATTTCCTGGGAATATTTGTAATTCTCCTTTTTGTCCCAGCGTTGAACCTATGTGGTATGGTAGCTGGTAGAATGGAGAAGCGGTTGCCTGAGATGGGTGTACGTAAGTCGTTCGGAGCCCCAAGGCATACATTATTGTTTCAGGTGGTGAAGGAGAATATGATATTCACTATTGTCGGTGGCGCATTTGGTCTTGTGGTTACTTGGATGGCTTTGGTTCTTTTCCGTAATTCTATTTTGGAACTCTTCTTTGATAGCTCGTTACTTAAGAATAGTGCTATGGTTTCTGGCGAGGCTATGTTTGCTCCTTTGGTATTCATATTCGCTTTCGTCTCAATAACAATTCTTAATCTGGCTTCAGCAACGCTTCCTGCTTACATATCTCTTCGTAAGCCTATTGTAGAATCCCTGAATGACAAACAATAAAAACTATTACTGCAATGAACTCAATCACAATAAAGAACCTTTGGGCACGCAAAAAACAGAATGCCTGGATATTTATAGAGCTTATAGTTTTCACATTCGTTACATGGATGGTAATCGAGCCAGTTGTCAAGGATTCATACAGAAGGTTGCTGCCTAGAGGTTATGAACCTGAACGTATGATAGTTTTGGATGTCGATTTTCCTAATCCATCTCTCCGAAAGCCGTCTGAGTACTACATCGAGCAATTGAAGACTATACAGGGTGTAGAACGCGCAACAGCTGTGAATTATGATAGATATAGCGATCAATATGCAATAGGTTCACTAGGTTGGTTGATGGTAAGTGAAGTGAATGGGGATACGGCGGCGCTGACTGTTGTCTCTGCTCGTTATGATCTCGATTACTTTAATACTCACGGTATGCTAAATGTTAAGGGTAATAAAGTCGATATTCCTGATAGGGATAAAATCGTAGTCTCTCGTAGCTTCGCTGAGTCTTATATGGGTGGTGTAGATGTAATTGGTAAAGAGGTCCGACTTAACTGTCCTCGTTTAAGTCAAAAATTACCTGGATTTGATTGGTCGCGTTTATTTGATAGAGAATTCGAAATACCTTTTATTGTGGCTGATGTGATTGAGGATGTTCGCTTCTGTGCCGCTGAAGGTCCTACTCACTCATCGCCAAGAGAAGTCTTTGTTTACGATGATGAAAACAAGGTGTTTAATCGCTTCCTGTTACGCCTGAAATCTGGTGTGAATCTCAATAAGTTTATAGAGGTGAATAAGCCTGAAATAGAACGTATGCTGTGTAGTGATGATGACAATGCTATGTTAGCAGGTATTGATACTGCTGAGGAGTGTAATAAGGCAGCTGAAAGAGAGAAACAGTTGGTGCAGCCAATCCAAACTCGTAAGATATTGGTTGTATTCTTCCTCCTTAACTTAATACTAGGCGTAGTTGGTACTTTTTGGCTCCAGGCCAAGAAACGTAGCGAGGAGATGGGTATCGTGATGGCTTTTGGCGCTAGAAGAATAGATATAGTGTGGTCGTACCTTAAAGAGGGTTGGGTAATGTTTACCGTGGCTTTTGTAGTTGCAGCTTGTATTTATTTCAATTTCGCTATATACGATGCTAAGATATACGAAGAGAATAGTTATTATGCAGATCCGACAATAGTTGATAAGTTCTGGTCTTGCTTCATATTGGATGCTTCAATTGTATACATCATAATTTCTACTGTGTTGTCTGTCGGTATCATTATCCCTACAATCTGGATGTTAAAAGCGAAGGTCACAGTTCTGCTAAATAAACAATAATAGCAAGATTTATCAGTATTCAGCGTAGCTTCGGCGCTTCGCGTATGAGAGTTATCCGCTCTATCATTTGCGAGGGTATGGTATTGGCTCAGCTTGCCATTTCGGTAGGTGCTGTAATTGTGCTGCAGTTTCCTGACACTATTAATGGCTAATATACACTATATGTTCTACTGGGTTAGAAACTAACAGGATGACAAACTTCTGACCTCATTTCTTCATCGTTACCCTAATAGTTAGTGTAGTTATTACAGCTTTTCGTGGTAATAGATGTCTTGATTCCCGCGTTCTTCCATACACGTAAATTGTTTAGATAAATTACAGTTCTTTTCCACAGTGACTCTATTCATTGAGATGAAGAAGGTGTGTCAAAATAGACACACCTTCTTTTGGTTTTTTCGATTGATGAACAAAAAATGACCCCACCAAATAAAAAATTACGATGAACAAAGGTGCTCAAAAGGACTAGCAAAGGCGCTCCATAAGCATAGGTATAGAACATCTCAGTATGCTGATGCAGCACTTCCTAACCTCTTGTACAATTATGGAAATGTAATCTCAAAGCGCGTCAAATGGTCCTCTTCACTTGTCTGTAAGCTAAAAGCACAGCCATGCTTTGTGAGAATATCTCGTATCAGAATCAATCCAATACCTTGCCCTTGCGGTTTGGTAGAGTAGAAAGGCGTAAGTATCTTGTGCGCCGCCTCGGGTGATATGCCTTTGCCATTATCCGTAATGGTAAGTTTCTTGCCTTTTACAGAGACTATGATAAGTCCATCTGTTCCAATGCTCTCAGCCGCATTTTTGACTATATTGACCAGCACTTGCTGGAATAGGGTGGTGTCAAGTCTTACTGGTGTCGCCTCTTCTGTGAGTCTTAACTCTAGCTTGATATTGCGCGTCGTACATAATCCCTCAAAGAACTGACTGCATATCTCTACCTCTTCACTAAGGTCACATAGTTCGAGTCTTGGCTCTGGTATCTTTACAACATCGGCAAAGCGGGTGATGAACCGCGACATCGATAATGATCTCTCCCTACATGCATCTATGGCTTGTTGGTCTTCGTTGTCTGTATGGTCGTTTTTTAGTACATCTAATGTCGAGATTATGCCTGCTACATTGTTGTTTACTTCATGCGCCATCATGCGTATCACTTTCTCGTAAGCACTCTTCTCTGCTTTCATCACCTCTGAGGTTAGTGTCTCTATAAGGTAGAATGGATGTTGGTAGCCTCGGTCTAGGAATGAGAGGTGACTAATGTGGTATATTTCTGAGTTGCTTAATCTTACTGTGTCGCTCTCGCCAAGTGGCAATTTTTGTAGAGATGTCTCTAATACTGGCGTCATCATCTGCTTGGCTACTGGGTTCATCGATTTCATATTTCCATTGATATCGCATATTATCACACCCATTGGCGAGGCCTCGATAAGAAGGTTCAAGAAGTTGTTCTGCTCGTCTAGCCGCAAATGTTCATTACGCAGTTTGGTGAGAATCGTATTGAAGGTCTTTACAATCTCGTCTGTCTCTTTCTGGCCTGATGGGGCCAGGCGTGTCGACATATCTTGCTCTCGCAGTAATTCCATACCACTGGTGAGTTTATCTATCGGCTTGACGGTCTTTTTGTAAAATATTATAAGGTAGGTGATAAGAACTATGAAGATGCACTCTGATACGTAGAATAGTATGCGATTATCATTGAATGTAATCGATAGTAGTAATGCACATAGTGCAGATACTAGTATGACTAATATGAAGAAATGGTGAATCAGTCGCATAGTTGCTGTGTTGTACTTCCTAAGTTTTTTGTTACACCCATTCTCTTTATAGACCGTGTTTCTCTATCTTGCGATACAGTGCGCCACGACTGATTCCTAGCTCTTTTGCAACAAGAGATAGGTTGCCTTGGTGTTTCTTGATTGTTGCCTCTATGGTGGCTTTTTCTATGTCTTCAAGAGTCCCCATAGGAGTCGCATCTGAAGTTGTCAAGCTGCTAGTGTTTGCCGTCGATGGCGTGGGGGTGAGGGAGTAGGCGGCCTTGAAATCATCGTCGGTCAACTTCTCTCCTTGACACATCAGTATCGTGCGCTCCACAAGGTTCTTAAGCTCACGGATATTGCCAGGGAAGTTAAGTGTCTGTAGGTACTTTATGCCACTGGCCGTGTATCCGATAGGTTCTACACCGTTGGCTTCACTAAATCTGTTGATGAAGTACTCTACCAATAGAGGAATATCTTCCTTGCGCTCGCGTAGCGCCGGCAGATGTACACTCATGATATTTATTCGGTAGAATAGATCTTCACGAAATGTCTTGTCTGCCACCATCTGCTGCAGATTGGCATTGGTCGCACAGACTATTCTCACATCTGCTCTTCTGGTCTTGCTGTCGCCCAATACCTCGTACGTCTGATCTTGTAGTACGCGTAGTAGCTTGACCTGACTGGCTAGCTCTAGTTCTCCTATCTCGTCTAGGAATATTGTACCTCCTTCTGCTAAGGCAAATCGTCCCGTACGGTCTGATTTCGCATCAGTAAATGAGCCTGCTTTATGTCCAAACATCTCACTTTCAAATAGTGATGCAGATATACCGCCAAGATTAACTTTCACAAAGGCTTTGTCTGAACGCTTGCTGTTATCATGAATGGCTTGCGCTATAAGCTCTTTTCCCGTCCCCGATTCTCCTGTGATGAGTATCGGCGCATTGGTTTGTGCTACTCTCTTGATTGTCGTAAGGATATCTTTGAGCTCTTTTGATTGCCCAATAATATATGGCGCAATGGAGTCTGTACTGGCAGTTTTCTTCTCTTGTGTGTTTTTTATCGGATGAAGTTTGACAGCCGTCTCTATACGCTCTAGAAGTATGGCGTTGTCCCATGGTTTCGTAATGAAGTCAAATGCCCCAAATCTCATGCCTTGTACGGCTAAGTCTATGCTTCCCCAGGCTGTCATGAGTATTACTGGTATCTCTGCCTTAAGCAGCTTTATCTGCTTTAGTAGGGTTATGCCCTCTGCTCCATCCGTCGCCAGGGTGAAGTTCATATCCATCAGTATGGCCTCTATATCGTCTTGCGTACGTACTATCTGCATTGCAGATGCAGGACCATCTGCTGAAGCCACGTTATAGCCGTTGCGCTCTAGCATAAGGGTGAGAGATACGCGTATTGAACGATCGTCGTCTATGATGAGTATCATATAGAAATGTGTTTGTTCTGCTAATGTGCAAAAGATACTTCTGTATTAGTCGTTGGGTTAGACTATACAGAAGTATGCAAATTTATATTTTATTTTTTTTATTCCCTATTCACTATTCTTCGGTATCCAGTTTTAGCTCATTAACTCCTTTGTATTTGTCCATATTGCTTACTATTACTTTGTCTCCTTCCGATAAACCGCTTATGATTTCTACTTTCTCATAGTTCGAGTCTCCTACTTTTACTGTCCTAGGCATTAGCTTATTGTCTTTGTCGCATACAAATAGTGTATAATCACCTGCTCCGTTGTAAAATGCTCCATTTCTAAGCCTCAATACATCGTCTTTACTGTAAGTAATTACGTATACGTCTGTCTTCAATCCTGAGCGTAGCTTCTTGTGCGATGAGTCTTTTAGTACAACAGTGAAGTTGATTGAACCGTTATTGCTAAGTGGGTTGATGTTGCTTACATTGCCCTCAAGCATCTCTTTGCCTGTCTTTACTAAGACACGTCCTCCTATCTTTATTTTCTCAGAATGTGTGTCGTTAATCGTACACTCTACTTTGTAGTGACTGAGGTCACTTATTACCGCGATTTTTGTTCCTGCTCCCACTGCCGCTCCTATCTCTGTGTTGATATATGTGAGTGTAGCTGCACGTGGTGATGTAATATTTGCTACCTCTAATGTGCGTCGTTGTTCATTAAGTGCTTTGTCGTATATCGAGTTGCGTAGACTTTGTACTTTGTACTCAGCCTCTTTTACTTTTCTTTCGTTGTCATATTGCTGCTTTAGTTGCGTTAGTTGCAGTTGTGCAGTCTTTAGTGTCGTCTCTGCCTGTCTGATTCTGTCTTTTGTCCCAGATCCTAGACTGTCTAAATATAGCTCGTTTCTGAGTTGCGACTCTAATTGCTCCAGTCTCATCTCTTCTGTCTTGATGCGTAAGCGAAGGTCGCTTAGCTGTGTCTCAGTGTTTGTGGTAAGCTGCACCATTTGCTGGTGACGTATCTCTTGTTCGTCTAGTGCCTTGGAATATTCGGTCTCTGCATTTCTTAGGTCTAATCGCATCAGAGACATGCCTGCTCTCACCGTGTCGCCAGGTTGCGAATATACCTCAAGTATTCTACTGCTTATAGGTGATGTGATAATCTCTTCAAATGCAGGTACTACATTGCCAACAGCAGTAACGCTGATATCTATTGCCCCTCGGTCAACTTGACTGATTATTACACTCCTGCTGGATACTGATGGTGTGGTGAGCGAACAGAGATAGGTGATTGCTGCACCAGCCACAATTACTATTGAGGCGTATTTGGCTAGGCGTATCATCTTCTTTTTGCGTTGCTCTGCTACTGGTATGGCACGGTCCATATTATTGTTGTCATTATTCATGGCTATATCTTTTTAGTTCGTAATATGATGATTATCTGATGATTTTTTCAAAGTCAGCGTCTATGCTTGTCTCTTTTTCAAAGTCCCATAGCGTCAATGATCGCACTTGGTAATAGTAATGCCAATAACTGTATAAT
>JAKSLC010000086.1 GCA_024401415.1 Bacteroidales bacterium
GACCCACAGATTAAGAGTCTGTTGCTCTACCAGCTGAGCTAGCGAGTCATCGCTTCTTGTTGTTTCTAAGGGTAACGCCCTTTCGATAACGGGTGCAAAGGTAGGGACTTTTTTGATACAAACAACTACTACGCGTATTTTTTTGCATTTTTTTTCTAGCCATTCCTTTGTAGTTGCGTATGTCGGTTAAAAAGTGTAATATTGCATGTCTAAATTTTAGACATTTATACAATAATAGATTTTACTATGCAAAAAGAACAGTTGTTACAATCCATTAATAATGGTGTAGCGCTCAAAAAACTTTATGGTGCTGATGCTGTTGAGGCTCAGAAGTCCCGTTATACCTCGCTTGCAGAGGAGTTCTCAAATACATATAATAAGGCGGATTTTGAATTCTTCTCTTCTCCAGGACGTACAGAAATAGGTGGAAACCATACAGACCACAATTTTGGTCGTGTACTAGCAGGTGCAGTAAACCTGGATAATGTTGCTGTTGCTGCCGCTAATGGTACAATGACAGTAAACGTCATTTCTCGAGGATTCTCTAAGTTCGCTGTAGACTTGAATAATCTTGAGCCTAACAAGGATGAGTATTATACATCACAGGCTCTTATTCGCGGTGTAGCTGCAAAGTTGAAAGAACTTGGCTATAAGATTGGAGGATTTGACTGCATTATCGATTCTGGCGTTCCAAAGGGATCTGGCATATCTTCATCAGCTTCATTTGAGGTCCTTATTGGTGCTATCTTCAGCAATCTCTTCAATGATGGCAAACTTGATCCTGTGCTCAATGCGCAGATAGGTCAGTATGCGGAGAATGTATTCTTTGGCAAGCCATGTGGCTTGATGGATCAGACAGCATGTTCTGTCGGAGGTCTTATTACTATTGACTTTGCTGACCCAGCTAAACCTATAGTAAAGAAGGTAGATTTTGACTTTATCAAGACAGGCTATGCGCTTGTAATTACAGATACAGGTGGTAACCATGCTGATCTTAACGACGAGTATGCATCGCTTCCATCAGACATGAAGGGTGTAGCTGCCCAGATGGGTAAGAAAGTATTGCGTGAGGTTGAGCCACAGCAGCTCATTGATGCTATTCCATCGCTTCGTGGTAAGGTAACAGACCGTGCTATCCTCCGTGCTATACACTTTGAAGGAGATAATGCTCGTGTTGCAAATCAGGTAGCTGCGTTGGAGAAGAACGACTTCAATTCATTCCTTCAGATGGTTAAGGATTCAGGACGTAGCTCATTCATGTACAACCAGAATGTATATCCATCATCGGCTCCACAAGAGCAGGGTATCTCATTGGCGTTGGCACTTTCTGATATTGCACTTGGTGCTGAGGGTGCGTATAGAGTACATGGTGGTGGTTTTGCAGGTACTATTCAGGCATTTGTTCCACAACATCTTCTTGATAAGTATATTGCGACTCTAGAGCCTACATTTGGCAAGGGTAAGTGTCATAAGCTCTTTATCCGTCCACAAGGTTCGATTAAGGTGGAGTTCTAATATGGACAACCTAATTCACAATTAATATATCAAAATCAAACATTTTCAATTTTATGGGAAATAACAAATCGCAAACGAACATGGTGGCTATAGTCACAATGTGTTTCATATTTGCAATGATTTCTTTCGTAACCAACATGGGCGCTCCATTCGGCAAGATTTGGGGTATCCACTATGAGTGGAGTAAGATGTTGGGAAATCTTATGAATTTTGCAGCATATCTTTTCATGGGTATTCCTGCTGGTAAGATGCTTGTAAAGTTCGGTTACACGAAGACTGCTCTTATTGCTCTTGTTGTCGGTATTGCAGGTCTTGGACTTCAGTACCTATCTAGTGTGATACCTTATGAGGTTGTTGATGGTATAGCTACAAAGCCTGGTATTGTCAACCTCGTTACATATTTGTGTGGTGCATTCGTATGTGGTTTCTGTGTATGTATGCTTAACACTGTAGTAAATCCAATGTTGAACATCCTTGGTGGCGGTGGTAACCGTGGTAATCAGTTTATTCAGATAGGTGGTACTATGAACTCGCTTACTGGTACACTTACTCCACTTCTCACAGGTGCAATGATTGGTACTATCTCTGCATCAACAAGCATGAGTAATGTTGCTCCATTGCTCTTCATTGGTATGGGTGTATTTGCTATTTCGTTTGTTATTATCGCAATAGTTAATATTCCAGAGCCACAGGCAGAGGTTAAGGAGAAAGTTGGTGCAATGAGCGCACTTAAATTCCGTCATACTGTACTTGGCGTTGTTGCAATCTTCTTCTATGTCGGTATTGAGATAGGTATTCCTGCTCAGCTAGATTTTTATGTTACAGGCCTCGGTTTCTCTGGCGCAGCTGCTGTAGGTGGCGCATTTGCTGCTCTCTATTGGCTCTTGATGATGTGTGGTCGTTTCCTCAGCTCGTTTATCAGTGGTAAGATCTCAACAAAGACACAGTTGATAGCTGTTTCGGCTGTTGCTATTGCTCTTCTTGCTATAGGTATATTCCTTGGAGAGGATGTTACAATGGATTGCCGAGGTATTTTGAATGCGATTTCTGTCGTTACTATGAATGATAGCTTGGCACAAATGGCTTTGAATCCAGTTGACGTTCCAATGAGATGTATCTTTATCGCAATTTGTGGCCTCTGTACTTCAGTAATGTGGGGCGGTATCTTTAATCTTGCTGTTGAGGGTCTTGGTAAGTTTACTGCATCAGCTTCAGGTCTCTTTATGACCATGGTTGTTGGTGGTGGTGTCATGCCTCTTCTTCAGGAGGTTATTGCTACTAATACATCAGCTATCGTAAGCTATTGGCTGGTAATTGCAATGCTTGCATATATCCTCTTCTATGCTCTTGTAGGTTGTAAGAATGTGAATAAGGATATCAAGGTAGACTAATTGTTCCTTCATATTATTTCAAGGACTGCAATCATAAAGGTTGCAGTCCTTTTTTTATTGCCTCACCTGTACCTCCACCAAAGAGAGGTGAGCTGGCGGTTATGATCGTATGTTTTTAGTGTGATGAATTTGATATTTAAAGACGGAGCACGCTCTGTCTGTATGGTGTGGCAATACTCGGGCTACACTCGGGCTACACTCGGGGAAGACCTTATTTCATCGTAAATTTTTAATTTGGGTTGAGGTGGTTTGATATCTATTTGTGTCATAAAATGTATTCTTTGAAACTGCGTTCAGACTGTAGAGTGTCTACAAGTGTATTTCATTTATGGCTTGGTCTATAGTTTGTTATCTTTAACTCTTGTAATGATGTTGTCAAATTGCCTTTTTTAAGAGATAATAGAAGAAGAGAAGATTTGTGTCTTGCCATTTTGTTGTGGTCAAATATCAGATTTCCCAAACTGTAATAGATGTGACAGTTTCCCAATAGGGTAGTGTCTTGAACTACATGGGGGTGATGTCCGACTACTACATCGGAGCCAGCACAGGCAAGCATCTTGGCTATACACTCCTGTTTATTATTGTGTGTAGATTCATATTCGTCGCCCCAATGTAAGATGACAACGATTTTCTCGTTCGAATCTGATTGTTTAAACTCTTTTATAGCCTTAGTCAGCTGAGAGAGACTATTATTTAAGTAAACACCTTCAGCTAGTAGATTGGCATTAAATAAGACTATTCTGTTTGTTCCTTTTGTGATTTCTGTCGGGGCAAAAGGATTGGAACTAACGGGAATGAGTCCAGCATGAATCAAAGACTCCAGTGTCTGATCGTATCCGTATTTGCCTTGATCCATTATATGATTGTTTTCCAGGCAAGTGTGAGTTACGCCATTCTTCAGTAGACTATCAGCAAAAGATGGAGATGCTCGGAATTGATACATCTTTCGCTGAGGAATAATAGTATCAGTCAGCGGACACTCCAAATTGACAATAGTAGCGTCCGCCGACTTAAGGTCAGCCCTAATTCCGTTGAAAAGAAAACTTACACCTTGGCTGTCGATAACTCTACCTATGCCTCTGTCTAACATTACGTCGCCGCCAATATAGACTCTTAACTCTTCATCATTATCAGAGCTACAAGACGTAGTTGTCAGCACGAATAATACAGTGGCAGCTATAACATGACAATATTTACTTAAAAAAACCATCCTTCGTTATCGGTAGAATTCTCATCGAACTCATAACCTCTTACATTTCGATCTCCGACATTTTGATTAATCCAGACTCTGTTATTATCCAAAAGGATATATGGTTCCATCCATTTTGGGCGTCCGATCCCATAATCTTTATTCAACATTTTTCTCCATTCGTCATCATTGGCTCTACTATTCAAAACTGCTGAGCGATAATCGTAGACAGCACCCTCTGTAAGGTATATCTTACCATTATTCTCCACCAATACAAAAATGCTATTGACAAGGCCAAGACCTACGTGAAGGATACCATTATCTGGTGCTCCATCTCTGAACCTTGTATAAGCATCAGCTATTTTCGCAATGTCTGTATTATTTATTTTAGTTCTATCGCTAAAAGTCAGTGCGTAGTTGTAAAAGTTTTCGTAGCTTTCTCCAGTCCATAGCTTCAAGTTGACAGGTTCGCCAGCCAACTCCTTTTTTGTTGCCTCCAAATACTCCTCAGCCTTGTTTTTGAGCCATCTATGTTCGTAGCCTGTATGAATCCCATTATCTTCAAATACTATTTCGGTTTGATTTAGTAACTCAATAGACTTTTCCCAGAATTCAATATTTGGTTCCACTATATCTGAATAATGGTCTGGTTCTGGCATGAAAACTATTTCACCACCTTCACCACCTTCAGCTCCACCAGGCGATTCGGCATATAATATTGTTGTATGTTTAAGTTCGGCCCACGAAGCCAGTGCGGTATTGGTGTTTTTCTTCTGCCAGGCTTCGGTATTCATATAGTCTGGCTTTTTGCGGTTGTTTTGCAAAGACACAAGAGCCTCTATATTCTTATTGTATAAAGTCTTATTGAAATCAGGATAATTCTCAAACTTTGCCTTCATTCTTGCGCTCGAGGCTTTGTAGTCATCCCATTTAACGGTTCCAGAATCTGTCTCATTCAATATTCTTTCAGCCACTCTATTTCCAAAACTATTCAATACGTCCAGTCCGTCTGGGAAAGGTCTGCTGCTTTCTGTTTCAACATCGCACATCCACATCAAAATCTCAGCATCAGGAGTATATCGTTGTGGCATGAAATTGACTTCAGCGATAGGGTCAAGACCTTCTACTCTGTTGAATATTCTATTGCATCGTTCGTTTTCTTTTTGCAAATAATCTCTTACTGACGCAAGTTTGTCGGGGTCTTTGAGGTCAGAATCGTTATTGATCTGAAAATCAGCACCTAGTTTTTCGGAAAGATCCATCATTGAACAATTGTCAATCTCACCTATCAAATATGACAGCAAATTATAGACATTCTTCATTTTTTCTTTCAAGGATGAACTTGCCCTCTCATACTGTAAAGACAAGAAGAGAGGGTAAACTATGCTGTCGTCAGTGTTGATTCTATATTTTGCACTCTGTAACCACATCATCACCTTAAAGTAATTTTGAGTATTTGAGTTTCTTGTGTAGAATCCTCTAGGCTTGAATATGGAATATGGCATGAATATACCAAGAAAATTAGACTTGATATCAGCAAGGCTTTCTATATCCCTTATTTCTTCATCATAAATATCTTGCAAATCATCTGGCAACTCCTTGTCATTACCTGTAGCCAATCTACATGCTATTGCATAGTAGACGACAGCATGTTGAGCTAATTTTAGTATTGATTCGTCACTGCATGAATACAATTCATTCATACTTTGATCAAACATCTCATTCGTGAAATTACATATCAATGGATATATATTTTCCTCTTCGACTGTTTGTATCATCCATGCTAAATAAGCATTATATGCAGACAAAAAGAGGTCGGTAGTGATGTAGTGAGGCAACTTGTGATAATATTCGTAAGGGTTATACATCTGCTCTGCTCTTGTCTCTGATATGCAGAAACTATTATTACGTAGCAGATCAATAGCTGCCTGACTTGGACTGCACAGATAGTTTAAGTTTTCTGCTAAATCTATATTGAGCAACTTCAGTCCATCTCTCTCAATATATCTGTTCTTCAAACGTTTCTCAATTTCCGCATCGACACGATTGACAAAAGATAACTCATCGTCGTTGAGAATTATAGTTTTATAAGTTTCGGCGTAATCAGATTCCCATAGCTTCCAATAATCGCTTTTTTTGTTGTTCCTTTCGTCTATTGCATATTGTTTAATAATAGGCTTAGTTGTTTCGCAATATTCTTCAATGCTGTTGAACTTTTCGTACAGGTCAATCTCCTTAAACCAATGACCGTGCTTTGCGTACGGGATACTACGCAGCACTCGTAACTCTTCGTAACTATAATGGTCTATGTCCATATCATAACTGATATTACTGTATAGATTATCCAAATTAAAAGACAATCCGTATGTGCCCTTAGGAGCTGCGCAATCTTTGGTTATATCGTCAAATTCCCAATCGAATGCTGCACTAGAAATGCTTTCACTGTTTCTTTCAGGAACTTCAGTCTTAGATTGATTTCCATTATTTGATGTGTTGCTTTTGTTATTATTGCCAGAGCAAGAACAACCTGCGAGTACAAGCGATAAAGAGAACAAAAAGCCCGTTGTGAATTTTGTATATTTCATATTCAAGTAAATTTCAATAGTTATCGAATAAACTGTTTAAGGCGCAAGCCAAATTTTCCTAGTTTATATTCCCCCTCGTGCATGATACCATTCTTGTCCTTTTCGAAAGTATGGACGAGAGCCGGTGTCTTATCCCTATCTATATAAAAGTCCTGTACTCTGTGTATCACTCTGGAGCCCATCCACAATCGTAATATAGCGTGGTCGCCAGCAATTTGATAGAGGAACAGTCGCTTCTCCTCAATAGGATCATATACCGTCTTTTTGATAACCCCGACTGCTATTTCTGGTATACTATCGCCATCGAGATCTCCGTAATCGAAATTATATAATTTCCATGGAAGGACCATTTTTGACAAATCATTGTCACCTTCACTTAGGTGCAGGATATGTAAGCTGTCATGTTTGTGTTCTAGCCATACTGTTTTACCATTCCATTCGAAAAATTCCTTTTTAGGATGGCTGCACGAGACCAGTAGAATCAACCCAATAAGTAATGATACGCTCTTGTTCATCGTATATTTACCCTTTTAGTTGCTCGTAAAATTTCTCTTTTGCCACCAGGAGGTCCTTGTAGACGTTCTACTATAAATCCTGCGGCTTGGAGCATACGCCTGACAACACCCTTAGCGCAATAGGTGACGAGGATTCCATAATTGTCGAGACAGTCATACAATCTGTTGAAAATATCCTGAGACCACATTTCAGGCTGTTTTTCCGGAGCAAAAGCATCGAAATAAATAACATCATACTTCTCCATTATATCGAGAGTCGTGAAATCTGTCTCTATCTTACGAAGATGAAAATTTGGAGATATCTCCACCCATTTATTCCATTCTGCCTTATGGATATCCTGAAAAAACTTGGCAATATGTTCTGAGACGAGGGAATCATATTGCATTTTATTTGCCAAATCTATGGATAGTGGATATTTTTCGAGAGATGTGTAGTGAATATTACGACCATTTCCTGCTTCCTCTATAGAGAGAAGAGCATTGAGTCCAGTCCCGAACCCGATTTCTAGTATGCGAGGCTCTACAGCCTTGCTTTGTTGTAGTCCAGATCTAACGAAGATGTGCAAAGATTCGGTGAACGCTCCTTTAACTGAGTGATAGTGTTCATCAAGCTCTGGCACAAATAGTGTCTGGCTGCCGTCATCTGTAATCTGAATATCCACTTGCATAGTTACAAATATAAATAAAAACTGATAGATAAACGCATCAGGCAAAGAATTGGCTCTTTTCGCAATTTATGTTTACCTTTGCGGCATGAAAAAGCTATATATTATTGCAGCGGTGTCTGCTTTGACAATAAATACTATTGATGCTCAGGATGTTGCACCTGTAGTTCTACCTAAAGAGAATTATCTTGCTCCATACGCTATAGATACAATCCCCACAGATGACAGATTCCTTCGTATTGTTCTATACGATAACAATACATGGGAATATATTGAAATTGATCGTCCTCAGATAGATGATGATGATTTTGCTGATGAATGGAATAATGCCAAGGTACACGCATATAAGGGTATAAGCATGGATTCTATTCCTGATATTGAGAATATACTCCTTACGGATTCCCTGCATCCATACGTATGTCCTCTTAAAGGTATTGTGCGATCTGGTTATAAGTGGCGTAAACGTCGTCCTCACAGAGGAGTAGATCTTCCGCTTATTACAGGTACGCCTATTCGAGCTGCATTTGACGGCAAGGTACGAGTGGTCATGAAGACAAAACAGACAGGTGGATATGGTAATCTGATCGTAATCAGGCATCCTAATGGATTAGAGACATACTATGGTCACCTTTCGGTACATAAGGTAAAAGAAAACGATATAGTAAAGGCGGGTGAAATCATCGGACTTGGAGGCAATACTGGTCGCTCTACAGGTCCACACCTTCATTTTGAGACTCGATTCATGGGACAGGCATTTGACCCAGAGCGTATATTTAATTTTCAGACAGGAGAATTGCGTGACAGCATCTTTACATTCAAGAAACACTATCTCTCGATATACTCACATTATGGTATGACTGAGCAAGAGAGTATAGATGCCTCCAAGCGTATGATGCATACTGTGCGTAAGGGAGATAATCTAGGAAGTATAGCCAAGAAATATGGTACCACTGTTGCCAATATCTGTAAGCTGAACAACATGTCAGCAAAGAAGACATTGAGGATAGGGCAGAGTATCATCGTGCGCTAGACCTACTGTAATATTGTACAAACGTCAATTATTCTAAATATTTAGTAATGATCATTCTAGCTCTATTAGTGCAACGTCGTTCTAACCCAAATATGGGTCAGGTCGTTGTGCCTTATTTTATTGATGGAACAGAATCTGGTGTATATCGACTAGTTGAGGTTGCGAATGCCAAATCTATAAAGAAAGAGGAGTATGCAGCTTGTCTTTCAAGCAAATACGTGAATATTGCCAATATTCTAGAGAAAGTTTCAGACGTCAACATTGCCAAGAAATATTTTGGGGGAGACATGGTGAAACTACGCAGATTTGATATTGAGGTAAACAAAATTGCGTACGACAACATTCGACAACATATTGACGAGACTACAACGAAAGCATTGCATCTGGCGGCGGAATGTGATATGCCGGTATTCAAACGCGTAGAGGGTTATACCTCACTGTATCCTCAAGATCGTCTGGTAGTCAATCCATACCTGTCAAATCCGCGCATCAGTTTCTATCTTAATGACGATAAGACATTGCACTACCGCTTTTCTGTCAGAGAAGGAGAAGAGTGTATATCATTGTATCATAAAAGATTAACAATCATAACTGAGCGGCCAGCTATATTTGTTTATAGAAATAAGGTTTACCGTATGCGCGATGTTGATTATCCGATGATGCGAGCATTTGAGAATAAACCATTTATCGTTATTGACCAATCAAAAGTTGAAACATACCTAAAAACATTTGTAGCTAAATGTATTACAAAATATAAAGTAGATGTAAAAGGCTTCTCGTTAAAAAAGAAAGATAACAGTAACTGTGTTCCAATCCTTAATCTCATAGAAGATGTTATGGGATACTGTTTCCAACTCACTTTTGCGTATGACGATAAAATATATGGATACCGCTCCTTTCAGAAGAAAGTTGACCTAGAGATAGGAGAAGGCAACTATTCAATGCTTGTTACGCAACGCAATGTTGAGGTAGAGGAGAAAGTTTACAACATGCTAACCTCTCATGGTCTGCGTTATCGTTCGGGGTCGATACTAGAACTCGATGACGATGTAGAGGCACTATCTTTAGGAGCATGTGTTTCGTGGTTGAACGCAAATGCAGAGCAGCTAAATGCGCAAGGAATTTCTGTAAAGAACTCTATAGAGAACGGATCAAGATTCTACCTGAGCAAATATGACCTTGAGGTAAGACTTGAAGAAAAGATAGATTGGTTTGACATATACGCCATAGTTCATTTTGATGGCTTTAATATTCCATTTCTGGAATTCCGCAACCATATAGCCAATCGTATTCAATCATATACATTGCCAGATGGCAGTGTATTCATTATACCACAAGAGTGGTTTACGACTTGGGGAGAGATAATGGTAAATCTGGTTAATGTAAACGTTGAGTCGTGCTCATTCCAGATGCCTCGTACGATGCGAACCCTGCTGCGACCGATACTGGTTATGAACGAGGAAACAGAATCCGGTTCTGCTCCAAACAATCTAACGTCTGTATCCCATATAGAGCGACAAGGCCTGCTTAATGCTTCATTACGAACATATCAAGAAGAAGGCTTTCAGTGGCTTGCCAATTTATGTCAGAATGTTTCTGGTGGCATATTGGCAGATGATATGGGCTTAGGAAAGACACTTCAGACTATTTCTGTAATAAACCACCTTTATGCTACTGAAGATATAGAAGACGGACACCTGCCGACGCTGATAATAGTACCTGTATCCCTGATATCCAATTGGGTCCATGAAGTAAATCGCTTTGCGCCAAATCTGAATATAGTACAATGGTCGCAAGTCAAAGAGAATACAGTTGGTCCTACATTGTTCAAATACGATTTAATAATAGTCAGCTATCGTCGCGCACTTAGCGATATTAAACTTTTATCCCAAATGCAATTCCGTATGTTGGTTGTAGACGAGAGCCAATATATAAAGAATCCGCATTCTCAAACATACAAAGCGATAGCCTCTATAAAAGCCTTACATAAGCTGCTCCTTACAGGAACACCAATAGAGAACAGGCTATCAGACTTGTGGGCACAGATGAATATAGCCAATCCGCACTTGCTAGGTACGGAAACGGCATTCCACATTAATTATGAGCTGCCTATAACAAGATATGCTAATGAAGAACGCTCAGAAAAACTTCAGAACATCATAGCTCCATATATTCTCCGAAGAACTAAAGAGAGGGTAGCTAAAGATCTTCCGCCATTGTCGGAGCAGATTATTTTGTGTGAGATGACAAAAGAACAGCGAACGATATACGAATCGGAAATGTCATCGAGTCGAAATGAGATACTCCTTGCAGCCATGGGAGGCGCTTCGGAATCCAAGCAAGCAGTAGGAGA
>JAKSLC010000087.1 GCA_024401415.1 Bacteroidales bacterium
CCCTATCTCCGCTTTCTGCATCTTATCAGCTTCTTCGTCAGGCAGGGCCGTTGATTCTTGATAGACGAGGAGCCAGCGACATGGATGCCGTGCTGCTTGACAATGAACAGCGTGAAGCAGAAATCATAACTCCAGACGGCATTCGTCTCACCATCAAGCACAGTTACTCTCTTGGATGGGAACCAGGAGCCAAGAATGCCGAATGGCCAGAAGCAGCATGTATCATCCTTCGTCTAGGTAAAGAAGATTATATCGCCATAGGAAGCGGTGTCGTCATTACTTACACCGACGCAAAAGCTGATAAGTCATGGAAAAAGGGAGATACTCGTATCGGACTTGCTAAGTGCGAATCGGTTAACATTATTGATGGTAAAATGCGACCAGACGCATCAAGGCCGCCATATACGCATCCCTGTAGGGCTGTTTGACATTCAGCACTTTAGACTGTATAAATACAAATAACCAGTTCAACTTTCGCAGATCGATCTAGTTGAATGGTTATTAGTTATTTCCTCAGCCAATCATCAAACAATAGGTCTGTTATCCACTTTTTATCCAGCCACATCAGTCGGCGCCCTTTTTTCTAGCCGCTTGAACAGGCCTTTAGCAATAAACAAACAGACTCTTAATTAGTGTCTCTTAAAACAGCTAAATCCGGTATTTTACTTCCTTTGATTAAAGTTTTAAGAGACACTAATGATATTATAGTTCAAGATTGCATATCGTCAGTCTACCAACTTAAAGCCAACTTGTTCTATTGCTTCTCGTAGCGACTCTATGGAAACGTCTCCCGTTACTTTCGCCACTTTTGATTGTAGGTCTACAGACACACTCTCAACTCCAGAAACAGAGAGCAACGCTTTCTCTGCCGAAGCACGACAATGGTTACAATTCATGCCTTCTATATGGAATGTCATTATATTCATATCTGTTTTTACTTTTTCGGCTTTACACTCACAGACATCTGAATCTCCTTCACAACCGCACCCACAACTACAATGGTCACGTTTTGTGAATCGCCTGATAACTAACGCATACAATAATAATATCGCCAAGACTATGGAACATGTCATGTCGTGTCTACAACATTCCGCAGTCTCTTTTAGCGAACCCATAAAGTCCACTACCCCACTGAATTGCATCATATCTATCAGACACCCAAAGCCTACAGCCCCCAAAACTATGGAAATAAGATATAACAGCAACGTTCTGTTTCCTAGCACCTTCCTGACTACCAGAATACTGGCCATATTGCATGCAGGACCGGCCATAAGCAATACCAACGCTGCTCCTGGCGTCAACCCTTTAAGCATCAGTGCCACGGCTATTGGTATTGAGCCCGTAGCACACAGATACATAGGTACCGACAGGCAAAGTACCAATAGCATCGATGCCAATGTATTCGATTGAAATATAGCAAAGAAACTATCCGGAACAAGAATGGTAATCGCTCCCGCTACTACTAATCCTATTACGAGCCACTTTCCAATGTCTTCCATCATCTCAACAAAAGCATAGTTTAGTGCCTCACACAACTTTTCTTTAAACGTTTTTCTTTCCAGCCTAGAGTTTGTCTTGCTTGTTTCTTTTGAAATATCCAATTCTTTATCACCAATATTTACCAACGTACCTCCAAGCAGTGATGTCACAAGCGCTGCAATGGGTCTGACAATGGCAAATGGCCACCCCATAATACTGTACGTAGCTAGAATGGAATCTACTCCAGTCTGTGGCGTCGCTATCAGAAACGAAGTGACAGCTCCCTTGGATGCACCTTCTTTTCTTAGTGACATAGCTGTAGGTATTACACCGCACGAACATAATGGCAGCGGAATGCCAAATAGAGCAGCATTGATAACCGATTGAAACGTAGGCTTCGACAAGTAGGCGTTATAGTATTTTCTTGGCACAAACGCATGCATAAGTCCTGCTATAAAGAATCCTAGCAGGAGATATGGCGACATCTCATTTACAAGGTTTATAAATTGATTCATAATCAATACTTTTACCAATACAAATATACAATATTTTCGCGCTTGCTATTACCTAATTTATTGCATGGCATTAAATAGTTATGTGATTTCCTACATCCTATAAACAATAAATCTGATACTTTCGGTAATTAATCATACCTTTGTAATACATTGTTCTACACAATATTACAATACACATGAAAAAGATATTTCCTATACTTGTTTCCGCTATATTATTATCTTCATGTTTTGGCGGACAGCAAAGCAAGAATAACAATCATGACCAATCAGAAAATGACGATAATTCCAATGTTTCTACCACGCTTAATGAAGAAGAGTACGAAGAGGCTTGGTATAAAAGAGAACGATCTGAGCGCAACGCTAACGCTAATTGGGATTACACTTCCAGTGCAATAATTGGAACCGACACAATATGGTTCGCCAATGGTCGTTATACAGAAAGCTATATTGTCCCATATGATTATTTACAGAAACTGCAGCCATCTATCAGAGGACTTGTATACGCTGAGAAGATTATTTTCCAAACCGAAAAATATGCTTGTATTACTCTTTGGGTTCAAGGAGATTGCGAATGGCCTACTTATCTGTGTAGTTTTAATACAGCGACAGGCGAACTTGTATCCCAAAAATGCATATCGAACGAAGGTTGCGGAGAGCACGAACAGACCATTGATTATGAAATAATAGATGGTGAACTGATAATCACTGATGAAGATCTTTGCACACACCCAGAAATAGGATACCGCCACAGTCTAGTCAAGATTGCATATTCTTTGGCTGAAAATGGCGAGATTACTACAAGAAAAATACTTTCTCAACCAGAAAAATTCGTTGATAGCAACGTCGAATTTAATGACACTACAGAAATGCGTCTTTTCAAGCTAATCTCTACCATTCCGAACAACACTCTAGAAAACATTGGACTGGATTGGAGCGAAGGCGATAGAAAAGATATGTTATACGACAATGTAAAATATGGCCGACTCATCAAAAGTCATACAAAAATGCAATCTATCTCATACGCCGACAAAGTGCTTACCGCTGTCATTGATTCTATCGGCTATGAGTTCAGAATGAATACTATTGACGATAAAGAGGTTGTCGAACTCACTGTCATGGACAAAGATGGCGATGAAACAGCTCCAAAGACATACACCATAGATTCAATATTGCGATGAGCAAGGACCTTCTCTTATACTAGCATTATACCTTGTACTAACTAAAATCCCCCCGAAAGCATTCTGTATGACTTTCGAGGGGGTATATGAACATCGTCCCAACTACCAGATGTGTTTGCTGTCTCACCCTTTCCTCAGCCAATCTTCAAACAATAGGTCATTTATCTCCTTTTTCCCAGCCACATCCGTCAGCACACCCTTTTCTACAAGCCCCTTCATAGCCGTTTGAACAGCACTGGAACTCGGCAGATGATGTCGCTTGAGGAATGCTTGCGATGTCAGAGATATATTATCATCATTTTCCGCAGCTATCGCTTTCAGTAACATCTTTTGCTTTTCCGTCAGCCTGCTATACATATCTTCAAATGCAAATATCTTAACGGCAACAATATTTTGCAATGCTTCCTCAAACACATCTTTATTCGCCACCTCTCCTCTCTCTGTCAGCGAGAATACCTCGTTCATAAATAGCTGTAGATACCATGTGACCCCTTTGAAATGGTTATATACTTCTTCTGCCAGTTGTCCATCTATATCTTTACCATGTTGACGAAACAACTTCTGGGCAAATTTTGTATATACATCTAACGCTATAGGACCAAGCTTCATCATAACTACACTATTATAAAATGGCCGACTCGGAGAGTTGAACATATTTGATAGTATATGGCTCTGACTGCCAGCATACACAAATTGGACATTCTTAAGGCGTTGTATCTTCGTGCGCAATATCGCTTCTACATTGCCATCTCCAAAGTTCACTATCTGCTGAAACTCATCAATGGCTACAACACACGGCTTGTCCGCTCTCTCTAGACATTCCAGCAATTCATCTAATGTGGTTTGTGGTTGAGTCATCTCTCCCAACGACAGGTTAATGCTCGGCAACCCTGTCTGCGCATCAAATGAAAATGATGTCGTGAGCGACTTTACTATAGCTGAAAACTGCTCCGCAAAATTCTTCTTCCTCTTTACTTGCGAAGAAAATATCCGCTTTGCTAGTTCATACACCATCTCATTAAGACTGTTCATAGCATATATGTCTATGAAAAATGTATAATAGCCTTTAGCAATATCTGTAGAAGTGAAAACATGTTCTATCAATCCAGTTTTTCCTAATCTTCTATTTGATATCAACAATACATTACGACCATTCTCTATGTTTTTCACCAGTTCTGCCGTCTCGTTCTCTCTGTCGCAAAAGTATTCTGATGAAACATAATGACCTATAACAAACGGATTCTTGACTTTCATAATTATGTATTTTTACATAATGCAAAAATACATAATCCTACCACACTGACAAATAAAAAATCGTCTTGATGTTTTCCCCTATTTATTAACCACGTATGTTGAACTATAGACTTAATAATATCACAATAATGGACAATTAAGGAAAGAGCCAATTGCCTCCCATCATGCTTGTAGCCAGCGTAGCTGATGCCTACGTAGGATATTAAAGCACAGACTGACAAAAAACAATTATACCAATCCCCAAGCACATATCAGAATTTTGTTATATCTTTGCAATACATTGTATAACACAAATATAACAAAGTTATGGGAACTATGGTAACAAGACGGCAAACTGCATTTAGGCTCAGTGAGACTTTACTGGATGAACTCAAGTCAAGAGCCGCTCAATGTAATCGCAGTTTGAATAACTATGTAGAAAGCATCCTTGCTCAAGCATTATACGGAACTCCTAATGCTGACACAGTTGAGGCTATTGACGAATCAAGGGCTGGCAAATACGCAGGAACACTGGACATGTCAGATTTCAAATCGTTTCTAAATAGCATTGACGAACGATAATTGATGCCATATACGTTGAGCGTATTGGCAGCCATTCAGAACTATTTGGACATAAATAGTTCCTACACCCCTCAAAAAACAAAAAAAAACGACCAGCCCCCTCCAGGACCGGTCGTCTTCATATCTAGTCTTTCAAACTATTAAATCAACTTCTCCAAGCAAGCGCTTACATTCTTCTCAATACGAGCCTCAATATCCTCCGACTCGTCCTTTACGAACTTCTCGCCTACGATATTCTCATAAAGCTCAATATAACGCTCTGTAATAGAAGCAATGATCTCTGGTGTCATCTCTGGTACCTTCTGACCGTCCTTGCCCTGGAATCCATTGTCCATCAACCACTGACGTACAAACTCCTTAGAAAGCTGCTTCTGTGCCTCACCCTTCTCAAAACGCTCCTGATAACCCTCAGCGTAGAAGTAACGCGATGAGTCTGGAGTATGAATCTCGTCAATAAGGTAAATCTTACCGTCTTTCTTGCCGAACTCGTACTTTGTATCCACAAGTATCAAGCCCATCTTGGCTGCCATCTCCTGACCGCGAGCAAACAATGCCTGTATATATTTCTCAAGCTGCTCGTAATCTTCCTTAGATACAATGCCTTGTGCAATAATCTCTGCCTTAGAGATATTCTGGTCGTGTCCCTCATCAGCCTTTGTTGTAGGAGTGATGATTGGAGTCTCAAACTTCTGATTCTCCTTCATACCCTCAGCAAGCTTAACGCCACAGAGCTCTCGAGCACCTGCCTTGTACTCTCTCCAAGCACTGCCTGTCAAGTATCCACGGATAACCATCTCAACACGGAATGCCTCACACTTGTGTCCGATTGTTACCATTGGATCTGGTGTAGCCACCTTCCAGTTTGGTACAATGTCAGATGTAGCATCCAAGAATTTAGCTGCAATCTGATTCAACACCTGACCCTTGAATGGAATACCTTTTGGCAATACAACGTCAAATGCCGAAATACGGTCCGATACAACCATTGCCATGTACTTGTCGTCAATGTTATATACGTCGCGTACCTTTCCATGGTAAACACTCTTCTGACCCTTAAAGTTAAAGTCAGTTCTTGTTAAAGCTTTGCTCATCGCTATATGTGTTATTCTTTTGTTTTATTTTTTACTAAATATTTTCTTTCTTCAGCTCTCTTAGACTTCCCTTAACGCTCCCTTATACCAGCCTTATTCCTCAGCTATTCCCAAATAATAATTTCTAATAAATCAACTCTCCCCTTCCCTGTCAAACGCATCTACTATGCGCTGTACCAGCTTGTGCCTTACTATATCATTGGCAGCAAACCTGATTATCGCTAACCCAGGAATATTGTCCAGAACTCTCAATGAGTATATCAGTCCACTGGTGACACTCTTGGGCAGGTCTATCTGCGTAATGTCTCCGGTTATCACAAACTTGGCATTCCTTCCCATTCGGGTCAGAAACATCTTTATCTGCGGTACCGTCGTATTCTGCGCCTCGTCTAATATCACAAAGGCATTGGTCAACGTCCTGCCTCGCATAAATGCCAATGGGGCTATCTGTATAACTCCTGTCTCTAGATATTCTTTCAGCTTGGCACTTGGAATCATGTCTTGCAACGCATCGTACAATGGCTGCAAATATGGATCTATCTTCTCTTTCATGTCGCCAGGAAGAAATCCGAGCTTCTCCCCCGCCTCTACAGCTGGACGACTGAGTATGATACGCTTGACTTGCTTCGATTTTAACGCCTGGACGGCCAACGCTATCGCCAGATATGTCTTTCCTGAACCCGCAGGACCAACCGCAAATAGCATGTCGTTGCTCTGCGCCGCATCTACCATCATCTGCTGATTGCGCGAACGTGCCTTGATAGGCTGACCGTCAATACCATGTACTATCACTGCCCCGTCTTTTGGAAGCAGCATATTGGCCTCGCCGTCACATATCGTCGTAATGGCAGCCTCTGTAATGACATTGAATTCTTGATAGTATTTGATAATCGCAGCGACAACTTCCTCCAGTTCTGCCACCTCTTCTGCATCGCCTAAGACCTTCAGCCACTCTCCTCTGCATGTGATATGCAATTTTGGGAAACGAGAGCACAAAAGATTGAACTTCACGTTCTGTACTCCGCAAAATTCAACAATATCAACACCATCAAGGTATATAAGCTTTTCTATCATTAATAAAAGGCTGTCTTAGACACTGCAAAGAAACAACAAAACGCACATAAAAACAAATTTTCTACAACTTCGCTTGCATTTTAAGATATGTTCACTACCTTTGCGGCACGATTGCAACCAATCCGGCTGCCCGGATGGTGGAATGGTAGACACGAGGGACTTAAAATCCCTTGGCTATTGCAGCCGTGCGGGTTCAAGTCCCGCTTCGGGCACCAATACAAAAAGGCTGTGTCAAATACTGACACAGCCTTTTTTACGTCCTCGTCATTTATAAAAAATTGCGATGAACAAAGAAGCATTATATGACTAGCAAATGATTACTGTAACACCAAAGCATACATTCATAACCGCATTCTCTCCTCCCTTTTTTATTTCCTCCAACAACATCTCTACCCTATCAATTCCATAGTTCCTCCCGTCAATCCTAGCACTACCCACCCAAAGAATATAACGGCAGTCCACGTAAGAGCAAATATTGCCAATGCCATCAACACAATAGACTGTATCCGCTTCTTGTCTATCTCTTCAAACCATTTCGACTCATAGCCTATACACAGAAAACAACATACACTTATACCAACGCCAATGGCCGGTATAAGCTGACTGACAAACAGCAGTATAAATTCACATACCACCGTAGCTGCTGGATATTTTTCCCCAGTATAAAGCAGTACTCTGTGATGACTCTTCGTAGCTTCGACCAGCAGATACAATGTCACTATCAGCAATATGGCCAGTACTATCCCTCCCGGTCCGCTAAATAATTCTATAATCTCTCCCATGTTGTAATTTCTCGACTCCTGATCCTACTTTGACAGCACCTCAGACAGTAGCATCATATAATAAATGAATATCTTGAGCAGAAATCCAGATATGAACAAGTAAACACTCATTCGAAGGAACGACTTAGTAGTACCTTCCAAATTTATGTACTCGTACAACAGAAATCCCACAATGAACATAAATGTAATAACGATATGGAACATTGGCGGAATCACAAAGAATATGCATATACTTTCAATCATGGCCAAAGCTGTATAGTTTTTCACTTTGGCCCCTTTCAAAACATTTCTGTGTTGAAGAACTTTGTTGTACGTACGCTTGAAAGAAACAATAACTGCTATGGTCAAAAGAACCAATATGAACCATTTACAATTGAAGAGAATCTCATCTAATTGAATAGCAAACATATCTCATTACATTATTTTAGACACAAATCATGCCACAGACATAATATATCCAAGGCTCACCACACTTACCGTAATCCATAGCAATACTCCTTGAAACAAGGGTCGTACACCTACAGACTTCAATGTCTCTTTTGTCAAACCACAGCCTATAAAAAAGAGCGACAAAGTAATACAATGCTTAGCAAGCATACTTACATACTTGCTCACTACCTGTCCTGCCTCAAATCCTTGCAATATGAAGGCATTAACCAATATTGCAACCACAAACCAGACTATAAACATAGGCACTGTCTTGTACCATGGCTTCTTAGCTCCATCATTGCCTGCCAAACGTTTACGGAAGAAGAATGGCGTAGCAATGGCTAATACCACAATCCACAATGCTCGTGTCAGTTTTATCGCTGTAGCTGTCTCAAGCGCCGAGACTCCCTCCGAAGCCATCATATCTGCGTGCGAAGCATCAAATGCCGCACCAGCACCAACAACTGATGATGTATCATGTATGGCTATGGCTGCCCACATACCAAACTCTTTCATATTCATACCTATCATATCTCCAATCGCAGGAAATACAAATAGCGCTATGGCATTCAGCACAAATACAACGCCTAATGCCACACTCATACTCTCACTCTTGGCTTTAATAACTGGCCCTGTAGCAGCAATGGCTGAGCCACCACAGATAGCCGTACCTGATGAGATAAGGTAGCTGGTCTGCCAGTCAACTTTCAACATCTTATAGCCTATCAACCAACCAATAAGCAATGTGCCAAATACCGATGCTATGGTAAATAACATTCCCTCTTTACCAGATGCAATAGCACTGGCTAATGTCATACCAAAACCGAGACCAATAACACTATATTGGAGCATCTTTTTTGACATCAGCTTTGTAAAATCCGGATATGTCTTGCCAAAAACAAGAGCAAAAATCAATCCCAAGGCCAAGGAAATAGGCGAAGCGTGTTTCATAAAGAATGCAAAGCCTTCTCCAAGGTCTACTGGCTTCATCCCCATCAATTCTAACACAAATCCTGTCATCAGAGCAATAAACAACCCTGCGGCAATAAGAATGTAAATCAATTTTTTAGTCATAACTTTAACAATAACTCTAGTCTTCCGCAAAAATATAAATAAAGTACAGACCTTATATCGAAATCAATCAATAATCACATATTTCTCTTCTCCCTCATACATACAAAAAGGAATCTTCCATCAAATACCATAAATCCTATAGGATAAAGATATTTTGCCTTGGATTTTATCGATATTTGCCAACTTTTTGCCTTGGATTTTAGTTTTTGCATTGGATTTTATCAAAAATCGCCTTATTTTTGCCTTGGATTTTGTGAATATCATCAAATAAAGGAGGCATATCATGGCATACTTCAAACGACTTGTAGATGAACAGTTACTCGAATGGAAAAATTCCAATCGACGCAAACCTCTATTGATAAGGGGCGCACGTCAGGTTGGTAAGTCTACTGCAGTCAGAGAACTGGGCAAGACTTTTCGCTACTTTGTGGAAATCAACCTTGAAAAACAGCCAGCTATGTGTCAGTTATTCTCCGAAAATATCGACGTAAAAAAGAGCTGCGAGAAGATTAGCGGAACACTTTCCATTCCTATCATACCTGGCGAAACGTTGTTGTTCATTGATGAGATTCAGGTATCCAAAGAGGCTATAATGGCTTTGCGCTACTTCAAGGAGGACTACCCAGAACTCCACGTAATAGCTGCTGGCTCATTGCTCGAATTTGCTCTGGAAGAGTTGCCTTCTTTTGGCGTCGGAAGAATAAGGTCTCTATATATGTATCCTTTTTCGTTCGACGAATTCTTGATGGCTCAAGGTCATGACATACTTGTCGACTTCAAGAAAAAGGCCTCTTCTTCCAACCCTCTGCCAGAGGCAACTCACAATCAGCTTATTGATTATCTGCGTACATTCTATCTTGTAGGCGGAATGCCCGATGCCGTCACAGAATGGACTGAAACACATAGCTATATCGAGGTTTCCAAAATCCATAATGATATTCTGCTCACCTATCAAGACGACTTCTCTAAATACAAGAAAAGAGTTTCTCCAATAGTTCTCCAACAGGTATTGCGCTCTGTAGCTCAACAGGCAGGAACAAAATTCGTATTTTCACAAGTGTCTCGCTACATAACGTCTGCCGTCATCAAGGAAGCCCTGCACTTGCTTTCATTGGCAGGCCTGGTTATACCAGTAAAACATACCGACGGTAACGGGTTGCCATTGGGAGCCGAGGAGAATAACAGTTATATCAAATATCTTTTCTTTGATTTGGGTATAATGCAGACAATGCTCAACACACCATCTGCAGATATCATTACAGCCTCAGACATTGACTTCGTAAATAAAGGACCTGCATCAGAGATGTTTGCCGGACTTGAATTAAATAAATATAGTGATTCATTCCAAAAAGCAGAGATGTACTATTGGCAAAATATGTCACGTAATGCTAATGCAGAAATAGACTACCTAATCGCACATAGCGGCAAAGTTTTACCAATAGAGGTCAAGGCAAGCACACAAGGTGGCATGCAGAGTCTATGGCTCTTCATGCGCAAAAAGAACCTCCAAGAAGCCATCCGCACATCTCTC
This sequence comes from Bacteroidales bacterium, assembly GCA_024401415.1. Taxonomy (GTDB): domain Bacteria; phylum Bacteroidota; class Bacteroidia; order Bacteroidales; family Marinilabiliaceae; genus W3P20-009. The sequence goes on from JAKSLC010000087.1 coordinate 10,969, forward strand.
GAACGCTTCGGCCAATTCGATTATTTCGACAAAGAAAACTCTGACGCCATACGTCATGTAGAGATCGTCCCTCTTTACGCCTTAAGCAATACACATTCATGTTGCGACAAATAATTTTCGGCGTATAGGTCAATTTGCGTGGTATTTTGATATA
>JAKSLC010000088.1 GCA_024401415.1 Bacteroidales bacterium
ACATAAGGTGCTCCCCGAGTCTTCCCCGAGTATAGCCCCACCGTACAGACAGAGCGCGTTCCGTCTCAAAGAGTCAAATCATAATCTTTAGGAAATGGACCGGGAGGAGACTCCCCTTAAAACTCAAAGTCGCTAGTCGCATTGATTCCCATCGCCTGCGGCATGTTCAGAAATTTCTCATAAAAGAGTACGGTCTCTGAATAGTTGAGTTTTATTTTGGTGGGCTTCATTAAGTAGGTGCGTACGTAGTTGCTCGAAGATGTGTGAAGGTCTACAAACTGCAATCCCTTAATTTTTAGGTAGTAATCCAATAACTGCAGGTTGTTGAATCGGCCATGTGTTAATCGATTGAAGTCTTGAATGTCTTTCGCTAGTGTTTCCTCCCCATCTGGGTGTAAAAGCATAGCTAGATCAGCCATTGCTTTCCGCTCTAAATAGTTTATGCGTAGGTAATGCGCCCATACCGTAATGGGAACAATTAATGTAATTGTTGCAATGATATAGTACGCCACGTAGCCCTTTGATTATTACAATGTTGCGAAAAGTTGGCCGATAGTGCTGAAAATAGGATTTCATTCACTACCTTTGCAGTGCAAAAATAGTAACTTAAGGTGAGTTGTAGAAATCTTTCACTGAATTTTTACAACTTTCACAGAGCAAAATATTTTCCAGAAGTAGTATAATGAAAAAGAGATTTGCTGAATACAAAGGCTTGGATCTCGCAGGTATAAACCGCGAGGTACTTGAGAAGTGGCAAAAGAATAAAACATTTGAGTCGAGCGAGAAGGAACGCGCAGGCGCTCCTAAGTACGTATTCTTTGATGGACCTCCATCTGCTAATGGTCGTCCAGGTATTCACCACGTAATGGCTCGTACTATTAAAGACTGCTTCTGTCGTTATAAGACATTGCAAGGATTCGATGTAAAGCGTAAGGCTGGTTGGGATACTCACGGTCTCCCAGTGGAGCTCGGCGTCGAGAAGAGCCTCGGTATTACAAAGGAGGATATCGGTAAGAAGATTACCGTCGATGAATATAACGCAGCTTGCCGTAAGGATGTCATGAAGTACATCGACCTCTGGGGTAAACTGACCGATGATATGGGCTACTGGATCGATATGGACGACCCATACATCACATATGATAACCGCTATATCGAGTCTTGCTGGTGGCTCCTCAAACAGCTTTACCAGAAGAACCTCTTATATAAGGGTTATACTATTCAGCCTTACTCTCCAGCTGCAGGTACAGGTCTTTCTACTCACGAGCTCAACCAGCCTGGTTGCTATCGCGATGTAAAGGATACTACCATGACGGCTCAGTTCAAGATGGTACGCGATGAGAAGTCCGAGGCTCTGTTCGCTCTCTGCGACGCTCCTCTCTATACTCTCGCATGGACTACTACTCCATGGACATTGCCATCAAATACTGCTCTCTGCGTTGGCGAGAAGATTGAGTATCTGCTCGTTCGTACTTTCAATCCATATACAGCCGAGCCAATGTGCGCTATCCTTGCAAAGGATAGACTCGCCGCTTACTTCGCACCAGAGGGCGCAGAGATGGAGATGGCATACGCTGCAGGCGACAAGAAGGTGCCATACCGCATACTCGGCTCATACATGGGTAAGGAACTTATCGGCATGAAGTATGAACAGCTTATGCCTATGGTTAAACTCGAGGGTAAGGCTTTCGAGGTTATCTCTGGCGACTATGTTACTACTTCAGACGGTACAGGTATCGTACATATCGCTCCAGTATTCGGTGCAGATGATGCTAAGGTAGCTAAGAACTACGGCATCGAGGCTCTCATGGTAATGGACGCCGATGGTAAGATGGTCCCTATGGTCGATAAGCGCGGTCGTATTATGCCTCGCACTGATATGGACCAGAATTTCGTCGCTAAGTTCATCAATGCCGATCAGTATGCTGAGTGGGAGGGTCGCTTCGTAAAGAATGCTTATGACGAGAACCTCACAGATAAGGATGCTACAATAGATATCGATATCTCTGTAAGCCTCAAGGCTCAGAATAAGGCTTTCAAGATAGAGAAGCACGTTCACTCTTATCCTCACTGCTGGAGAACAGATAAGCCTGTACTCTACTATCCTTTGGATTCATGGTTCATCAAGACAACTGCTGTTCGCGAACGCTTGATCGAACTCAATAATACTATCACTTGGAAGCCTGCTTCTACAGGTAGCGGCCGTTTCGGCAACTGGCTCGAGAACCTTCAGGACTGGAACCTCTCGCGTTCTCGTTACTGGGGTACTCCTCTCCCAATCTGGCGCACAGAGGATGGCAAGGAGGAAATCTGCATCGGTTCTATGGAGGAACTCATGGCAGGTATCGAGGCATCTATTAAGGCTGGCTTCATGACTGAGAATCCTTATAAGAACTTTAAGGTGGGCGATATGAGCGCTGCTAACTACGCTCCTGAGAATATCGACCTCCACCGCCCATATATCGATGGTGTAATACTCGTTAGCCCAAGTGGTAAGCCTATGCGCCGTGAGCCAGACCTCATCGACGTATGGTTCGATTCGGGAGCTATGCCTTACGCTCAGTATCACTACCCATTCGAACATAAGGACGATCTTCCTTTCCCAGCTGATTTCATTGCTGAGGGTGTCGACCAGACTCGTGGTTGGTTCTTTACTCTCCACGCTATAGCTACAATGTGCTTCGATAATGTTGCCTTCAAGAATGTAATCTCTAATGGTCTCGTTCTCGACAAGAATGGCAATAAGATGTCTAAGCGCCTCGGTAATGCTATCGACCCATTCGAGTGCCTCGGTGCTCAGGGTGCCGACGCTGTAAGATGGTATATGATTACCAATTCTCAGCCTTGGGATAACCTTAAGTTCGACATAGCTGGTGTTGATGAGGTTAAGAGAAAGTATTTCGGTACTCTCTATAATACATATTCTTTCTTCGCTCTCTACGCTAATATCGATGGCTTCACAGGTAATGAGCCATTGGTTCCAGTAGAGAAACGCCCAGAGATCGACCGTTGGATTATCTCTCTCCTTAACTCTCTCGTTGCAGAGGTTCAGGATGCTATGGAGTCTTATGAGCCTACACGCGCCGGTCGCGCTATTCAGGATTTCGTACTCGAGAGCTTGTCTAACTGGTATGTTCGCCTCAACCGTAAGCGTTTCTGGGGTGGCGATTTGAATGAGGATAAGTTGGCTGCTTATCAGACTCTCTTCGAGTGTCTCAAGAAGGTAGCTGTCATGTCTGCTCCTATCGCTCCATTCTTCTCTGATAGACTATATGTTGACCTTCTAGGATTGGAGGACAACGCTCACAATACAGTCCATTTGGCAGAGTTCCCTAAGGTAGAGTCAAGTCTTATAGACAAGGCACTCGAGCAGCGTATGGGTTATGCTCAGAGCCTCTCAAGTATGATCCTTGCCCTCCGCCGTAAGGTAAGCATCAAGGTGCGTCAGCCATTGAACAAGATTATGCTCCCTATCCTCGACGAGCAGTTCCAGGCTCAGGTAGACCTCGTCAAGAATCTTATCCTTACTGAGGTTAACGTTAAGGAACTTGAGTATCTCACAGATACAGAGGGTGTACTTGTTAAGCGTATCAAGCCTAACTTCAAGACTCTCGGTCCTAAGTATTCTAAGCAGATGAAGGCAATAGCTGCTGAGGTGGCTAAGATGTCTTCTCATGATATAGCAGTTTTCGAGAAGTCAGGTTCTTTCGAACTTACTCTTCCTGATGCAACTAAGATTGTTCTTGCTCCAGAAGACGCAGAGATTCAGAGCGAGGATATCCCAGGATGGCTTGTTGCGAATGAGGGTGCATTGACTGTAGCTCTCGACATCAACGTGACTCCAGAATTGAAGGAAGAAGGTATCGCGCGTGAACTTATCAACCGCATACAGAACCTACGTAAGGATTCTGGCTTTGATGTTACAGACAAGATTACGGTCAAGATATCTCGTAATGCTGCAACAGATGCTGCTATCGAGAAGCACGCTGAGTATATCGGTTCACAGACTTTGGCTGTTAGCGTGACTCTCGCTGATGCCGGCTCTTTGAATAATGCTCAAGAGGTGGAAATCGATGAAGAAACTAAATTAATGATAGAAATCAAGCGCTAATATTGCGCTTGATTTCTGTTTTATATAAACACTACCAATTTACTCACACTAAATTTTAAGCGTATGGCAGAGAAGACTAGATACACTGATGAGGAACTCGAGGAGTTCAAGGCAGTAATTTTGGAGAAGTTGGAAAAGGCCAAGAGCGACTATGAACTTTTCAAGAACGACATTACTCATGGCGATGGTAATGATACTCAGGATACATCTCCTACTTTCCATGTTTTGGAAGAGGGTGCTTCTGTTCTTGGAAAAGAGGAGTCTGGTCGTCTTGCTCAACGTCAACAGAAGTTCATTCAGAGCCTTCAGGCAGCTCTGATTCGTATCGAAAACAAAACATACGGCGTATGCCGTGTGACTGGTAAGTTGATTCCTAAGGAGCGCCTTTTGGCCGTACCTCATGCAACTTTGAGTATTGAGGCTAAGAATAAGCTGAACTAATAAATTAGTATTGGTGTTTTGAAACGTCACGACGGTATTATAGCTATAGGTATAATCTTGGCTGTCTTGATCTTTGATCAGGCAGTCAAGATTGCCATTAAGACCCATTTCATGTTGGGTGAGGAGGTCGCTGTGTTCGGCGATTGGTTTAAGTTGCATTTCGTAGAGAATAATGGAATGGCTTTCGGTATGGAGTTCGGTAGTGGCAATTTGGGAAAGATTGCTCTCTCTGTCTTCCGTATCGTGGCAGTTATTGCTATCGGCTATTTCATCTATAAGCTTTGTCATAGAGAAAATCCCGTAAGCAGAATGTTGCTTGCTTGTATCTCTTTGGTATGGGCTGGCGCTTTCGGTAATATTATCGATTCTCTTTGCTATGGCGTAATATTCGACTCTAGTTGGGGTCAGGTGGCTACGATATTCCCTGAAGCCGGCGGCTATAGTACTTGGTTGCATGGTAGGGTTGTCGATATGCTCTATTTCCCTCTTGTGGAAGGTAATTTCCCTGATTGGATGCCTATATGGGGTGGTGAGCATTTTGTTTTCTTTCATCCTGTATTCAATATAGATGATGCCGCTATATCTGTTGGTATGGTTTTGGCAATCCTTTTTTGTAATAAGGAACTCTCTACTGAGTTCGAACAAATTGAAAAGAAGAAGGATTAATCAGTTGTCATCAATCTCTTGTTTTCATGTCTACAGTTCTTTACGATAGCCCTATATTTGGTCCCATTATAAGTAGAAGAATGGGAACGTCTCTTGGCGTAAATCTTAATCCGTCTGGACGTAAGGTTTGTTCGTTCGACTGTATTTATTGTGAGTGCGGATTTAATGTTAAGTCGCCTCTCACTGCTGCTCCAGAACATCATATCCCTACTCGCACAGAGGTCGCAGTAGCTCTGGAATTTACTCTTCAGAATATGCTGTCTGAGGGTAAGAATCTCGACGTTATAACTTTCGCTGGTAATGGTGAGCCTACGTTGCATCTTGATTTCTTGGGTGTCATAGAGGATACTGTTCGCTTGCGGAATCAGTATTTCCCTAAGGCAAATATTGCCGTGTTGACTAATGGTACACGAGTTCATGTTCCAAGGGTTTTTCAGGCTCTTTGTAAGGTTGATAAGCCTTGCGTAAAGATCGATTCTCTTGATATGGATATTGTTCGTGCCTTAGATAGACCAGTAGATGCTGATTATAGCGTGAAGCGTGTAGTCGACTCTCTTGTCGGAAATAAGATGTCTCAGCTGGTGGTCCAGTCAATGTTCTGCCAGTGGATGGAGAATGGCGTCTGGAAGAATAATTACTCTGCTGAAAATGTAGAGAAATGGGTTGAAACTATTAAGACCTTGCAGCCTAAGGCTGTTCAAGTCTATACAATATCTAGAGAGACTCCATGTCAGGAGATGCTGAAGGCTCCCGCAGATGTGCTGAATGCTATAGCTGATATGGTCAGGGGTATGGTTAGTGATGTCTCTGTGTCGATGTAAGGTCGATATTATTTCCTTTTTAATATTCTGACTATGGATGCTACTATTGAAGAGATGCTGACTCCTTGTTTGGAGCGTATTCAGGAAACTAACACAAATAAAAGTTTCAAGATAGGTTTGCCGGCTGAGTACGATACAAGAGAGAATCGTATCGCTCTTACTCCTCAAGCTGTTGAGGTGTTGGTGTCTATGGGGCATAAGGTCGTTTATGAGCAAGGCGCAGGCAAGGGTGCCAGATTTAGAGACGAGGATTATGCAGCGGCTGGTGCTAAAATAACAGTAGCACATAAGGAGGCTTTGGAATGTGAGGTCGTGGTGCGTCTTACTTTGCCTGTCAAGGAGGAGTGTGAGTTTATTGCCAAGGGAGCTGTGCTTGTTAGTTGCCTTAAACATATACAAAGGTCTTCCGAGGATTATGCAGCTCTGGCTCAAAAGGGTTGTTTTATCATAGCAGTTGATATCCTGAAAAAGTCAAATGATGATGAGGCTTTGTTGGATTTGTGCCTTAGCGAAGTTAGAGGTCAGATGGCTATGACAACGGCGTCTCATCTGTTGCAAACAAATAATGGCGAGGGTAAGGGTATTGTTGTTGGTGGGGTCGTAGGCGTGCCTCCTACAGAAATACTTATTCTGGGTGCTGATATAACTGCGTTCCGTATCGCCAAGTACGCTTTGGCTTTTGGTAGTTCGGTAAAGGTTTTTGATAGTAGCCATGTCAGATTGCAAAAACTCCAAGAGAAGTTAGGGTGCTACAATTATGTGTTTACTTCAATTTATCGCCCTCAGGCATTAGATAAGGCTCTCCGCTCTACGGATGTTCTCATTGCTTGTGGCGCATCAAGTGGTTTGGTTGAGTATTATGTGACAAAGGAGTCTCTTAGTATGCTGAAGAGTGGCGCAGTGGTGCTGGATATTACTCCTGCTACTATAAGCGGTATCGAGACCTCCCGTGTCTCTACGTTGGAAAAGCCATCGTATGAGGAGGATGGCCACGTATTTCAATGTTTGCCTGATATCTCTATGCTCGCCGCGCATACATCAAGTATTATTATAAGCGATATTGTATCTTCTGTCCTCAATAGTATAGGAGCTAATGGGTCAATTGAAGAGACCACCGCAGTGGACGATTATATTTGCCAAGGTACTGTAATGTATAGAGGTGTTACTACAAATGCTAAAATAGCAGAGTGGTACTCAGCAGAATATTGCGATATTAGATTGCTCAGATACTGATAGTTATCTCTAAGAGTTGAAATTTCTCGAAAAATATACGGCAAAAGATTTGGAAAAACGCGTTTTCTGACATACCTTTGCACCGTCATTCAAGGAGAGATGGCAGAGTGGTCGATTGCACCGGTCTTGAAAACCGGCGTACGAGAGTACCGGGAGTTCGAATCTCTCTCTCTCCGCTCTAAGCCCGCTTAGGAGTATTTCTAAGCGGGTTTTTTATACTTATCCTTTTTTTTATTTTTTCGTTTCTCAAGTATGTCGGAGATATTTGTATCTTCGGTTACTGACCTTACCTAGCTAATATCTTCTCTGATACCATTGCTTGAAGAGCTTGATGAGGCACTCTTGCTCAAGGATAGGTCCTTGCTCGCATATTTTGTTATACGATGCAGGTCTTGCTCGTGATTTGTATTCTAATCTAGTTCCAATATATGAGGATTCGTTAATAAATGCCGATGTCTAATAAAGAACCCGTTACGGTTTAAGTAACGGTTCATTGTATGTATTACTCTTCTTCAAAGGATCTGAGATAGTGCTCTTGGAAGAATGTGTTGTACTCAAGGTCTTTGTCTATGCGTAATATGTGTATCTGTTCTGTAGCTATAGCATAGATAATTGGGATCGGACTCTCGGTTATTTCCTTGAAGAATGATTGCTCTCTAAGCGAGTAGAAGTATTGCATAGCTTCTTGTTTGTTTAAGAAGCCTGATATTTGGATCGCAGGTGTACCATTGCCCATCGTGATGATTGCCAAGTCGTAATCGTTCAAGATGAAATTGGTGAAGTTGTAGTTGGCAATCAAGAACTGTGCTCTGTTTTGCATGTCCTTGCTGATGATTGCTACTACACTATGTGGCGTATTTGGTTTGTACTCATACATGATTTTTGATACATCAAGAATAGAGTCAGTAGTAAATTTGCCACGACTCTCTTTTATCGGAGATTTATAGTCTTGATGGACGACAGGCATTTTGCCTTGGTTTAGTAATGCTAGAAATGCTTGCGCTAAAGTGTCTTCTGGAGTATGGGTGTACTTTGATGTTATATTCTTAAGGTCAACCTCAAATGCTGCTTTCTGGCCTTGCTTTGCACTTGAGAGTGCGCGAATAAGTAAGTACTTGGAATGGTAGTCAGCCTCGCTTTCTTGGTCAAGTGCTTGTGTAGCGTATGAATATGACTGAGCGTATTCCCCCATTAGGTACGATTCGTATGTACGACGATATTTCGACTCGTGAGATTCAAGTCGGTTGTTAGCCTCTGTGAAATATTCAGATGCACCCTTTTGTAGATATGACGCAATTTCACTATCTGGGAAATCGTGTTTTATCTTGCTGGCTGCAATATCTGACATTTTTGTGTCGCCTGTTTTGCTGGCTGAGAAGTACAGCATAGTAAGTGCATTGTAGCGGTCTGTAGTATTCGGGTATCTGGTCAGCAACTCATTGAATGTCTTGGTGGCTGTAGGGTAGTCATGTATGTCTTCGTATAGTATTGTCGCCGCCTTGAATAGAGCAGTGGCAGTAGCATTGTTTGTACTTTCTTTGGCCTCTGCAGATAGTGGAAGGTTGGCTATTAGCTTGTCTTTGCTGATTAAATTGTTGCCCTTTTCATCGCCCTCTTCATTAGATGGTTGAACGCCCTCTTCTTGTAGCGGTGGTATCATGTCGTCTTGGAAGCCTTCAAATGGCGTAGCAGAACTCTTGTCAGCACGTCGCCAATTGTCTTCGTTAGGCCTTTGTCCCCATTTTTGAATAAAGGCTGATTTGCCTGCTTGAACTAGTGTAGAAGTATAGAAGTACCAAGATGATTGTCCGCCAGGTCGAGTCGATCCGGTCGAGATGCGGTAGAAATCGCTTTGTGTCATTCCCATCTCTGCCTCAGCTGCCTTTTGTGCTTCGATGGATTCCAGTTTTTTCTTCTCTTTTGATATGATCTTGTCAAGATATCGCTCCCTTTCTTTTTCTGTCATGTTGGCTATGCGCATAAGGGAGTCATTGTCATGGATAATCCTCAATTCTTTGGTTAATGGTTTCAGTAACGATGCTCGTTCTTGCGTTTTAGCTTTGCGAGGGTTGGTAATGGATAGAAATTGTGCTGCACTGTCTATGTATGTCCCCTCTTTTAGGTAGTCTGTATGAATTGCAGCAAGATCAGCCATCGCCAGATATGATAAGCCTTTTTGATGCGTATTGCTCTTACTGTGATTCACGCTTTTCCTATATAGGATGTTTGCAAGTTCGTTGTTGCTTTGTGTCTGTTGTAGCTTGCCTAGCGAATAGTATATCTGGTCTAAGTACTCTTCATTTTTTATGTCGTTGGCCATTTTTCGGAGGGTCTTCTCCGTAGTTTTCATATCCTCCGGAGTCGTCGCTACAGAGGCCAATTCCATTTTTGCCGCAAATGCCATGTCGTAGTCGCTTATGCTTTTCGATAACTCGTAGAATAGAGGCGCAGCTTTGGATGTCTGGCCTACTTCTCTGTATACTTGGGCGAGAATGAATTTAAGTCTACGTATATCTGCTCTCGAAGAGCCCTCTTTGATTGCACTCTCAAGAAATGGTATTGCTTCGGCATATTGTTCCAATTCTAGATGTATGTTGGCACGTGCTCGCTGATAGTCAAAGTATAGATCAGCCGGAGCCAATCCATCTAGGTCATAAGAGTCTAATGCACCTTTCGCAGAGGCAAATTGCCCTATTTGTGCGTGGGCAATGGATTTCCAGATTAGCGACTCGTAGGCGGCATGCTCAGAAGGAAATTTCTGGTGTAGGAATTCAAGAATCTTGAAAGCCTCTTTTTCATCGTGGAGTACAACATTGGCTTGACCCATTAGTAAATATGCCTCAGCTACGTATGGGTTGTATTCCTCTTTGAGCTGCATCTCTCGTTGACGTGGGGTAGGGTTCTCGTGTCTTTTGGGTTTTACTTTGATACTATGTAATTCAATTAATTTGTGCGATTTCTTTAACGCAGTTTCCATGTCAGATGTCGCTGACTTGGAATTTTGCGTTATAGAGAAGTTGTATACAGGAAGAACTCTTGAATAATCTTCTTTTACAGCTTTATTGATCTTTTCAAGGCCCGAATTAAATGCTTCTTTACCATTGAAGTAGACGTTGTAGTGAGATGTCATTCGTTGATATCCACGAGAAAGCCATGTATTGTGTTGGGTGGAACACGCCACTAAAGACAATACAATAGAAAGAAGAATAAATATATATCTAGTTTTCAATATGTTCTAGTATGATAGTGATACATAACGCACTAAACGATTGCTAATTTCGCTATTTTTTACATTAATAGGCTATAAATTGAGTAAAAATGCGCAATTTTGCAGTAGAAAATAAATTAAACACACGTTGTAAATGGAAAGCGTAGTTAGTGGTATTAGACCTACTGGAAACTTGCATTTGGGTAATTATTTTGGAGCTGTTACCAGTTTCGTGAAGATGCAGGATGATTATAACTGTAAATTCTTCATTGCTGATTGGCACTCTTTGACTACACACCCAAAGCCAGAAGATATTCAAGCATCTACAAATACTATTCTTGCAGAATACTTGGCTTGTGGTATAGATCCAGAAAAGTCTGTAATATATATGCAGAGTGATGTCCCTGAGGTCCTCGAACTTTACCTCTACTTGAATATGAATACATATCTGGGTGAGTTGGAGCGTGTGACTAC
>JAKSLC010000089.1 GCA_024401415.1 Bacteroidales bacterium
ATATGGTACCTCGATTGTAACATTCAGAAATGGAAGCCATACCATCGACCTCTTCGATATAACCGAGCAAACCACCGGCATCCAACTGTTGGTCGTACTTTGTGCAAATAGCCTTTACAATACCAATATTACCAGTTGATGACAAAGTAAAATTTCTAGTTTTTTGAAGGACGGCACCTACTATGCCACCAGCAGCGCGACAAGACTCAACTGTAGCCTTATTAAAACAGCGGCGAATATCTGTATACGCTTCAGAGGTACCGGCTATTGCACCAGCCTCAAAAGGAGAAGAGTGGATATAGCCATCTGTGATGACATCATAAACCTGTATTTCTATTTGTTCTGTCAGTGTTGACTTAGAGCTGACAATACGATTACACAATATACCGACAGGAGTAGTATTAGTAGAAGCATAGATATCTGCAACGACATGAACATCCTGAACTTGAGCACAATCTGTCAGAGTAAGGAACAATCCTGTAGCAGATGTAGCGTTATCGGAGCTACTAGTGAAAGTGAAAGTAGAGTTATTCCCCTCGAATTTAGTAGCGAGATTAATATTTGAGTGCCACTCACCGAGATCGATATTCATATTTTCTTGAGAGACTCTAAAACTCTTGCCTTTTATAGAGCTCTCATAAACATCAGCATTAATCCAATTTTCATTTAGCCAATGCATATTACCGGCATTTTCTATCAGATAAGTAGAACCATTTAGAGGAGGCATCACAGGAGTGATAGTATTCTGCGACATTACATTAGCCAATAACAGCCAAACAAAAAGGTTGCATAATAGTAGCTTCTTCATACATCAAACAATGATAATTCATAATACCGTTTTACTGCTGCAAAAGTATTCAGTATGCTTTATACAGACTTACGTAAATTTACGTAAATTAACAATACATAGTTACCATTGTTTCGATATATAACTATTTGAGTGAGAGATAAAGAACATATAATCTAAAAACCAGGTAAAAAACAGACAATTTGAAAGTTGACGATAATATAACTATATTTGCGACGAGGTAAAAGACGAAATACTATGAAAAAGGAGATATTTACCAGTGCGGGAGTTACATTCATCGTTGTATTTACATTCATTACGATAATGAGACCTTCGAGAATAGCTGAGCTCTCATCTATGGGAATAGTGGCATACGCCCTAGTATGCGCATTAATCTCAACTATCTCTGTTTGCCTTGCCGTAGTAGCGTCGTGGAAATGGCTAAAACTATCCAGGAAAAGACTTGGCTATTGGGGGCGAACAGCGATTGGCGTGATTACGATACCACAATTAATAGTAGGCATATCAGTTCTAAACGCGATAGCCTTTGATGCGACACCGTACCAGATAATGGAAAATGCATTCAAGTTGACACGCAACATATTGATTATCACGCTAATTATTTTTTTATTTGACTATATAAACTACCGCACACATCGCAATAAAGAGAAACGACAGCGCATAAACAAACAGGTAACACTATATAAGAAGTATATCCAGAATACTGTAATGGAGCAACTGATACCGATTACGCCAACTATTCTGGTAGAGGCAAACAATATACTATATGCATCATATGATGGTTATTATACGAAAGTTGTGTATCTAGACAAAGAGAAAAACATTAAAACCAGAGATATTCCGGTAGAATTGGAACGTTATATAGACAGCATTAAAGGACTTGTGCCAACATTTGTTCAATGTCACAAGAGATACGCTGTTAATGCCATACATATGATAAGCATCAAGATGAACTGGTTTGGCATATTGCGAATACACATGAAACACACTGATTTTCACATTCCAGCCAATGTAGAATATGCTCCAAACATAGAGAACCAATAGATATTTCAAGACTCTATTAATATATCCCATTCAAAAGGAAAATGTTATAAAATCTTAAGAATACACCATTTTGCTTGGTAAGTAAAGAAATCTCTATATATTTGCACTCGTGTTATGAAATAGGACAACACACTTATAATAAAAATTACTATCCATGACGTTTGATGATATCAAGATACCTAAATTTTTAAGGCAATCGTTGTCACAAATAGGAATAACAGAGCCCACATGCATTCAGGAGAAGTCGTTCTCAGTTGCGATGTCGGGCAGAGACGTTGTGGGTATAGCGCAGACAGGAACGGGAAAGACACTTGCGTACCTTCTTCCTGTTCTCTCGATGTGGAAATTCACTAAGAGTCCTGATCCGCAAATAGTTATCCTACTTCCGACACGAGAGCTTGTAACACAGGTGTACGAGACTATCATAAAATTGACAGAGGGAGCCAACATACATACCGTGCAATTTTATGGAGGAGTCGGCATGCAACCTCAAGCGCAAGCCATAGCAGATGGAGGAGACATTATAGTATCGACCCCAGGCAGACTGCTTGATATGATACTGAACGGTCATATGTCTCCGAGAGGAGTCAAGAAACTTGTGATAGACGAGTTTGACGAGATGCTTCAGCAAGGATTCAACAATCAGCTAGGAAGAATATTTGACCTTCTCCCAGCGAAACGTCAGAATCTGCTATTCTCAGCAACTATGTCAGACGCGATAAGCAAGCTAGTTGACACCTACTTTAATGGTCCTGAGATTATAGAGGCGGCACCACCAGCCACGCCTCTTGAGCAAATCAGTCAGAACCTTTACGAAGTACAAAACTTCCACACGAAGATAAACCTGCTGAATTACCTACTAGCCGACAAAGAGGCGCTACCACGAGTACTGGTATTTGTAAGTACTCTACAGATGGCCGACAAGGTATTTGAGCTATTGGACGATGAGATAGCTGCAGATGCGGACTATATACACTCCAGACGAACACAGAGTCAGCGATTCCGCGCGTTGAAAGGATTTGCCAACAAAGAGTTCCGTATTCTCATAGCTACAGACCTTGTTGCGCGAGGTATAGACATTGCGGGAGTAAGTCACGTAATAAACTTTGACCTACCGACAGACCCTCAGCAATACATACACCGCATAGGTCGAACAGGACGTGCAGGACAGCAAGGACATTCCATCACATTCTCAGCCCCATTAGAGGAGGAGAAACTGATAGAAATAGAGGAACTGATAAACGGTCAGATACCAAGAGTGGAGCTTCCAGAGGAGGTTGAGATATCGACACTTGTTACTTCACTGGACGTACCGACATACAAGATGAAAAACCAGCTAGTGGATACAGATGCCACACCAGGCAAAGCCTTCCACGAGAGAAAACTGGAGAACCAGAAAGTGAACGTGCGAGTATCGCACAAAGAGCTCATGCGCAAGAAGTATGGCAAGCCTATTACCAAAGGCGGCATGAAAAAGAAGAGGAAATAAACAATTAAAAAATCAATAATAAACAACAAGTAATTAACCCTAAACTTTCATAGGTTATGAACGAACTTGATAGACTAAAAGAGGTTGTAGCATACCTCATAGAATCGCGTCAGGCACGCACAAAGAAAGATTTGGCACACATCCTTGGTTACAAGGAGGTTTACATGTCTCAGCTCATTAATGGTAAGACAAAGATTACACAGAAGTTCTTGTCACGTTTGACAGCATACTTCTCAAACATCAACGCAGACTGGGTATTGACAGGTCATGGTGAAATGCTTCGCAACCCACTTCAAGGCAACATCAACACACACACCGCTGGTCAGGGTAACGACTCATTCGTACTTGTAGCTGGTTCAGTAGTTGCTGCTATGGAGCAGGTATTGAAGGCAATCAAGCTCCAGAACGAGATTACACAAAAGCTTTTGGACAAGATCAACAAGTAATCTAGTTTCGGAGACTCCGATAATTAACTGAACAATAAAGAGAATTCACCTTACGGTGGGTTCTCTTTATTATTTGTATATGTACGAGAGATATAAGTCGACCTTTAAACAAAAAATACTTACATTTGCTCCACTCAACACCATAGAAATGAACAAATACAGTATTCTCATCATAGCAATCATTGCATTTATCGTAAACGAGTGCATTACTACATACGCACCTCGAAAGGTAGATGCAGACATGATATCCGACTTTCAGAAAGCCCTTACAGAACGTCAGGCTGACATAAACGACTACATCTGGCGACTATCAAAAGAGATAAAAAAAAGCGACAAACACCCTCAACTTGAAATCACCAACTTTGAGACAGCCAAATACGAAACATACCTTTACTGTGACCATCAGCTCTGCGCGTGGCACAACACAGAACTTACCGAACCGACATTTGATTATCTAGCAAAAAAGCAAACGGTATTCTACACGGAACATGGGTATTATCTGCAATCCCATATATCATTCCAAAAAGACGACAGCGAGAATGAATACAACCTGTTTGCGCTATACAAGTTGAGGAGCGAATATCCATTTGATAACGACTACATGGAGAACAGATGGAACCCGACATTCAACATAACAGCGCAATCAGAGTTAATACTAGAAGCACAGAGCGACACTACATGCGTACCTATTTACGACAGCTGTGGCGAATACATATTCAGCATACGACCGCAAGAGAGTAATACCATAAACACAAGCAGTTCGCTATCCATAATTAAAATAATATGCCTATGCATATGGATTATAGCAATAATCTGCTTTGTCTATATGGCTGTAATAGACATAAGACTTCGTTGGGGAAGCTTGATATCATTTGTCGGCAGCATAATACTATGTGCTGGAGTATACATTTGGGCTCTACACATCCACATCCCCAACATACTTAAAGACAGTGCTTTTTTCTCTTCGCAAGTATTCGCTTACGACTGGTGGATACCATCTATAGGCTATTTTGCCTTAATGGTATCATTGACATTTATGTTTACCATTCTCACGGTACGTTGCTTTAGAATACACCACTTACGTCAGCAAATAGGGATACTATCAGAACCGAAATATATGCTTGGGGTACTCATGCTGGTAGCCTTCATAGTATTCATACTCATAAACGACATGATAAACCTGATGGTACATCACTCGTCGCAACTACTACTATATGTAAATGAAATTGACATATCACTGAGCTCCGGAATGAAACTATTCATCATTACTCTATTGTGGCTATGCTACATAATACTACTTGATGGTGTATATGTAGCTATGGCTAGAAAAATATCAATGCGTTCATTCTGTATAGTATTAGGCATATTTGTACTAGTAATCACAATACCACTTGACATATTCACATGCGACTACGGGCACCTTATCACCCTTGGATTTGTGAGTACAAACATTCTGTTCTACTTTCTTAAGAGGCAGAAACATCACGGCATACACTTCAGCAACTATGTATGGTTCATGTTTGCCTCAGCCCTATTCATATCATTAAGGCTGCTATTGCTGAACACCGAGAAACAAGAGCAGAACAGCAGGCTTTTGATGGACAATCTGGCATTTGAGCTAATGCGAGAAGATGACCCTGTAGTTGAGCATCTACTAACAGACATGGAGGGAGAACTACGCAACGACAAGACCATACAAGAACTGATGATAGCGAGCAGCAAGGACCCGGCGAAAGAAGAAGAGCTGTATAAATATATAAGAGCCACATACTTTGACGGATATCTGACGCGATACGACCTTCAGATGATACCTTGCCATGGAGAAGAGAGCACCATACAACTCACCCAAAACGGCTTGGTATACAACTGCTACCAATACTTCAGAGACATGGTGGAGACATTCGGCGTTCGTATCAACAAACGTAGTGACTTCTACTGCCTCAATGACAACGACGGACGAGCCAGCTACTTTGGCATACTACGCATAAACAACCATGAA
This sequence comes from Bacteroidales bacterium, assembly GCA_024401415.1. Lineage (GTDB taxonomy): Bacteria > Bacteroidota > Bacteroidia > Bacteroidales > Marinilabiliaceae > W3P20-009. Next base: position 5,787 of record JAKSLC010000089.1, read on the forward strand.
AACGAGACACAAGAGCGACTATTCCTAGAATTCAACTCACGGACAAACAACGAAGACGGAGGATATCTGGAACTGTTGACAAACAAACGCGACCATATAAACAACGCGCAGTTAAAAGGATACTCATACGCCAAATACTACGAAGGCAGACTTTCCAACTCGTACGGATCATACCAATATCCACAAATTTTCCGTCTACCTCCTACAATAGCAGACAGCACTCAAGAGTATACATTCGAATTCGACAAGCATATACATCTTGTAGAGAAGACACAAGACAATCAGTATGTGGCACTTTCCTACCCACAGATGACAGTATATACCTTTCTGGCAGACTATTCCTTTCTATTCATATACATGCTTCTATTATCGACGATAATACTATACGTATTAAGGCGCTTTACCAACCTTATATACGTTGACATGTCGATACATGAGAGGATGCAGAACATCATCATTCTGCTATCACTCACGATATTCATACTCTTCTGCGGACTTACCATATACCGTTCGTTCGAAAGAAATGAACTTACGATGTACAACCAGATGTCGGCATCACTTCGAGGCATGACATACATACTATCGGCTCATTTACAAGACCCAGCCAACTCGCTAGACAGAGAATCATCTGCGCAAGAGCTAGACAACTTTCTGAAACGACTTGCCACACAATACGACACAGATGCACACCTATACGATGCTGAAGGCAGGCTTATAAGCACATCTCGCAGGGAGCTACTGCTACACAAAGTGCAGTCGAACCTTATGGACGACAGAGCACTCAGCCAGATGAAATATGATGTAACAGAAGAGGTGTTCCAGCAAGACCGTATAGGAAAGATGTACTATTACTCGATATACGCCACTGTATTTGACAGCAACGGAGAGAAGATAGCATTCCTAAATATACCCTACTTCGAAGACCAAAAGACACGTAAGCAGGAGATGATAACTACCCTACTGCCTATTGTGAACCTATACATGCTCATCATTATTCTCTCGATATTCGGATCATACTTCATGGCCAACACGATATCGAAACCACTTCGTCGCATTCGCAAAAGCCTTAGCAATGTGGCGCTAGAGAAGAGAAATGAAAAACTAGACTATCCACACAACGACGAGATAGGTCTTTTAGTAGAGGAGTACAACCGCATGATAGACGAGCTGGAACGCAGTGCACAGAAACTAGCGGCCACAGAACGCGAATCGACATGGCGCAATATGGCTCGTCAGATTGCGCACGAGATAAAGAATCCTCTGACACCGATGAAACTGAACGTTCAATATCTGCTAAAAGCGTGGAATGAAGGTAGAGAAGATTTTGACAAATTCATTCAACGCGTCAGCAAGACACTTATAGAACAGATAGATCAGCTATCATACGTAGCAACGCAATTCTCATCTCTAGCCAAGACACCGAATGGGCAGGCAGAAGTGGTGGATCTGGTAGAAAAACTTGAGACATGCGTATATCTATTCCAACGAGAACCCGACGTGGAGATAGCATTAGAGAAACACACAGAGAAAGCACTTACACTTATCAATCCGGATCAGATAGTATCTGTATTCAACAACCTTATAAAAAATGCCCAACAAGCTAAAAATGCAGATCAGGAGACAATAAATATCAACGCACGCATTAGCAAAGAGCAAGAAAATATACTTGTAGAGATAAAAGACAATGGTAAAGGAATAGCAGAAGATATACAACATAACATATTTAAACCTAACTTTACGACCAAATCGACAGGTATGGGACTAGGTCTTGCGATAGTCAACAAGATTATTCTTGATGCGCACGGCTCGATAAACTTTAGTTCTAAACTTGGAGAAGGCACGACATTCTTCATACGCCTTCCACTTAAAGAGGAATAGTGAAGATACGCTATTGCGAAAAAAGATACATACAATTAGACATACATAAACGACCAAAATATGAAACTATTATTTCTAGGCCTAGGCATGCAAGAGATACTTGTCATCGCTATTTTAGTACTTCTTCTATTTGGTGGCAAAAAGATACCAGAACTCATGAAAGGGCTCGGCAAGGGTGTCAAGAGCTTCAAAGAGGGGTTGAATGGTGTAGAAGAGGATAACAAGCAAGACAAAACAGAAAAATAATTTGTAGCTTTGTGCTAGCAATGAGGAGCATAAAGAACTATACGAAAAGAAATTATCTGACAACTGCAAGCAGAATTCTACTTGTAGCTGTGGTTGTTTTGTCGCTTTTCATTGCACAATGTGGTATAGGATTCAATAAGCACACCTGTATACATTCCGGCCATCAGCATCTAGATATAGATCTACTAGCAGGCACAGAAGCCCTAATGATTTGTCTAGACAAAGAAGACGACTGTTGCAGCGGGCATAGCGAATCAGAAGATTGTGGGGAAGGCTGTACCGACGACGAAATAGTTGTCCATATAGATTTTGACACAGATATCCAACATCAAAACATAGTGATAGATGCGCCACAATGCATCAAGCTATTAACATTCAGTCAGCCTTTACAAACTGCGGCAGAGGATACTGACGCAAAGTGCTATAAATACCAAACATTCATTAAAGACACAGAAGAACCTAATACAAGGCTGTGTGCTTTGTTGTGTACTATGCTTTGTTAGAAGCGATATCGAATCTTATGACAGCTAAGCGGTCATTTGCAACCTGGTTGCAAATAATGACTATTAGCTTTGCGTCATTGAACAGCAATTCGATTTTTCGACAGTACATAACATTTTCATGAAACATTTATTTTCATTCTTGGTGTTGCTTATAGTAGGAGCAACAACTAGCGCGCAATATCGTGGCACAGTTCTTGGTGCAGACGCAAGCGACCCATCGAAAGCAGAACCGCTTTATTCAGCATTCGTTATCTGGGAAGGTACATCCCATGGCACTGTAACAGATTATGACGGTTCGTTTTCCATTGACGCAGACAAAGCTTCATCGAAACTAACATTCCAGTACGTAGGATACACTACGCAAACTATCGACGTATCGGAAATAACCGACAAGGAGAACATTGTCATAACCCTTCAACCAGAGCAACTAGACGAGGTGGTTGTTGCGCAACGCAAATTAGGCTCAAGCATCAACCGTAAATCTCCGCAACTTACCCAAGAACTCAACAAAGACGAACTGTGCAAAGCGCCATGCTGTAATCTAGGAGAATCATTCGAGACAAACGCCTCTGTAGATGTCAACTACGCAGATGCGACAACAGGAGCCCGCACCATACAACTTCTTGGGTTATCAGGACGATATGTTCAGATGCTCTCTGAAAACATACCAAACCTACGAGGCATAGCAGCACCATTCGGTCTCAGCTACGTACCTGGATCATGGATGGACGGCATCTCGATATCGAAAGGCGTGGGTACCGTACTAAACGGATACGAGGCATTTACCGGGCAGATCAACTACGAATACAAAAAGCCCGTTTCAGAAGAGATATGCTCTGTAAGTCTATTCGGCACTACAGCTGGTCGTGGTGAAATAAACGCCTCTGTAGCCACACATGTAGCAGAGGGTCTCTCGACCGCCATTATTCTAAGTGCGACGAAAGATTTCGACAGCATGGACGAGAACCACGACAACTTCCGTGACGAACCACAGACGAAACAACTGAGTTTTCTTAACCGATGGAACTTTCACCGCAACGACTATACGGGACAAATAGTCGTCAAGACAATGAACGAGATACGAAGAGGGGGACAAATGGACTTCACAGGCTCAAAACCTATGGATAACATTTACGGGGTTTACATCAATACCGACCGTGTTGAGTCGTGGATGAAAAACGGCTTCAACTTTGAAGATGATGCGAACTTAGGCATCCAAACCTCATACATCTACCACAGGCAGAACTCATTCTTTGGCGAGCGAGCTTCGCTTGGTGAACGTACATACGTAGGCACACAGCACACATACTACGTGAATGTCCTATTCCGTAAAGCATGGGAGGAGGACCTCCATACATTTGATGGAGGAGTATCAACTACAGGAGACATTTACGAAGAAACCGTATCATTTGGCAAAGCGAGCACACGTAACGAATACAGTCTCAAGGAACGTTCTTGGGGCATATATGCCCAGTACACACTGAGTCTGGAAGAGAGGCTCTCATTAATAGCAGGAATACGAGGAGACCATAATACACTCCATGGTACATTCTTCACTCCGAGACTTCATGTACGTTATGCACCATCTGTATACACAGTATTGAGAGCTGGAGCAGGCAAAGGCTACCGTACAGCGGCGCTATTTGCAGAGAACAACTACATGCTTTCATCGGCCCGCAACTGGAAATATGAAAAGGACGACGTATACTCGCAAGAGACTGCATGGAACATGGGAGGCAGCATACAGCAGACAATAGGAGAAACCGGACTATCTGTGAATCTAGAGTACTTCCATACCGAATTCGGTCATCAATTAATACTTGATACCGATCGCAGTGTACGAGAAATATATGTTCACAACACAGATGAACGTTCATACGCCAATACGGTGCAAATAGAGACATCGTACAGACATAAAGGACTTGACATCACAGCGGCATGGAGATGGAACGAAGCGAAACAGATGCTAAACGGAGAACTACGTCAACGTCCGCTAGTAAGCAACTACAAAGGCTTGGTAGCAGTCTCGTACCAGACACCATTGAAGACATGGCAATTTGATGTCAACATGCAGCTCAATGGTGGAGGTCGCATACCTACGACAGAAGGAAACCCTATTGAGTATCAGCGAGCATCTCACTTCGGGTCATACCAGATGTTCAATGCCCAGCTTACCAAATGGTTCCGCTATTGGAGCATATACGCGGGATGTGAGAACATAGGCAACTACATGCAGGACAACGCCATCATAGCAGCCGACAAACCCAACACAGAATACTTTGACGGCACGATGATATGGGGTCCACTCATGAGT
>JAKSLC010000009.1 GCA_024401415.1 Bacteroidales bacterium
ATGTCACTCTGGATTTGGGTTTTGAAAAGGATTCTCTGAAGCCTCGCCGCGTTAATTTGCCCACTGACAACTTCATGATCATGCTCGATGGAGCATTCGATGGTATAGAGGAGATCATTAAGAAGCGTAAGAAGTCCACATCTATGATTGGATTTTCAAACATAACTAGTTCTCGCGCTGATGCCGATGGAGAAAATAAGTCTTTTCTTAAGTACCTCAATTCTGACGATCTTAAGTCATGGGGCTTCATGCCGGAACTCATTGGTCGTATCGGTAATTATGTCGTTCTTAACCATCTTTCGACGGATGCTATCTACGATCTTTTGAAGAATGCTAAGAATAGTGTTCTCCAAGAGCATATTGATTTCTGTAGTAGTGTAAATGTCGATTTACAGTTCGATGATGAGGCTGTCCGCTATGTCGCCGAAGTTGCCCATAAATCAGGACTTGGCTTCCGTAATGTCAAGAGCCTCTTGGCTAAGGCTCTCAGTAATGTATACTATGATATGCCTGAGTCTTCTCAAGAGAAGATGGTCGTCAAGATTACTAAGGAGTATGTCATGAAACAATTGAATGAAAACCAATAACCTTATATAATATGAATACATTGAAACACAACGAATTATGCAGAGCTCTGAAACGCTTCTCATATGAAATCTCAGATACTCCTTGGGGTGATGCAAATTCTGAAGATGACTTCTCTCTTAATGTTAAAGTCTCTGTTGATAGCAAAAAAAGAGAGGACGATCCGGACGAAGAGGGGGAGGTTTACCAGGTGAATCTTATCGTGGAGGTCGAACCTCAGATAACAAAAGTGCCGTTGTTCACTCTCAATGTGGTGTACGGCGCTTTGATACAAGTTCTTGCTGATAATCCTTCCACAGAAGAATTGAATCATCTTCTCAAAGTTAAAGTTCCCGAAGCTTTGTATGATGAAGTGAGAGGTCTGATCTGGAATGCAACTTCTCATACTGGATTCTCTCCTTTGATGTTGAAGGATTGCGATTTCGAGAATCTCTCCAATAACGTTGGGTCGTACGAGGAGCAGTTCGATAAAGCACTTAGTGCTCTGAAGGCGCGTGAGCCATATAATATCTATCCTCTTGGGTTCCAGTGGCTGGTCGAGGATATGAACCTTAACGAGGATTCAAAGAATATCTCAAATGCTATGATGGAAGATCCAGGTATGAATTTGGATAGTTTTGAAACTATGCCTTTCTATAAGTATTATGTACGCTTCTTCGATCCTATTGAGTATAACCACCCTGATTTCGATAATTGTGAAGATTCGCTCTGGCCTATGCTCTTTCAGATGTCTTTCGCTCTGTCCGATGAAGTGGAAATTTCTGCCGGTGATGCAAAATACCCTGAACTGGAGTTTCCTCTATGGGGTAAAACAATGAAGGTCTCAGAGATGTCGTTGGATGAGGTGAAGGTTGCTGTGTGCTATTTTTTCTCCCTTTTGAAAACCATTGCTATTATGTATCGCACTTCTCTCACGGTTAATGATGAGTTCGCTGAAACGTTGGACGATTTTCATTTTGTTACCAAGGAGGAGCTGTTGAAAATCCACAATTTCGAAGACGGAAATGGTAATGACAAAGATCCTATGTTTCGTATCATGGATAATTTTTACGATTGCCTCCAAAACTACGAAGAGCAAGTAGTTTTCGCGCCACTGCCAAAGGAATAGTGTGTCTTCTTATAAGCAAAAACTCCCTACTGTATAGCACCGCGAAAGCGGTCTGCAGTAGGGAGTTTAATATTTCAAAAGTGCTATGTCTGTATCGCAAGTTCAGTAAGACCGTACATAGTGTGCGTTGCATTTGGTATTTTTGTATGTCATGCTCTTTGGTACTGGATATACAATGCACCAGCGCTCCATGACGCAAAGCATGTTTTGCTTTATGAAGACGTCGAGTCTGTAATTGCCATCAGTAGTCTCGTCAATTCTTACCTTGGCAAATGCAACGCCATAGTTAGATGTGCCATTTATTATCACGGCATTGTTTGCATCAAAGTCTATATCCACGTCATGCTTCCCCTCAGAGAAGTATCTGTCGAAGTCACTTTTGTTGCTTACTACATGGTATCCACTGTCTACCACAGTAGGATAATGATGAATAACGTCTAACGTATCACCATCAAAATCAAGTGGGTCGTTAATGTAGTCGATAGGGTACAAGTGGGCTAATGGCGTGTCTGGCTCTTCTTCGCAAGCCACAAATGCTAATGCTGCAAGTAATACAGCTAATATTTTTGTTAAACTCATGACGGTTATAATTTTTGGTTACTGCATGATATTTAAGCAATAATCGTGCCAAAGCCTATTCGTAGAGGTAGAAAATGCGTTCCATTCCTTGCCATTTCTCGTCGCTGGTAGCTCCCTTTGCGCATTGCTGAAATGCCGCTACGGTATTCTCCCACTCTTCTTGACGAGGTAATGTGGCTAATCTAGACATGGCACTATCCCAATCAAAGTCCAGTGGGGTCTCTACTATCATGAAAAGAAGGTTCGAGTATCTGTATATCTCCATCTCCAGGATGCCTACTTCTCTGATGCCGTCTCTTATCTCCTTCCAGCTGCACTCTGGACTATGGAGTCGTTCGTACTCGGCTATTAGTGCCGGTTCGTTTACTAGTTGTAATGTTTGGCAATATCTTTTAGTTGGAATGCCAATTTGTTTAACGTTGTATGATTTCATATATGTTTTTATGTTTTTATGTTTTTAGTCAAATAGTCTGTGTCAACCATGCACAATGGCAACCTTACAGAAAATCTCTACACCCCCTACGTCCTTCCTGTGTTCCACCCCTATTTCAGGTGTGTTATAATGTTGTCAAGTTGTGGCGCTATTGCTGTTAGGTCTGATAGTTTCAGATCGTCGTCAAGTATCGTGTCTAGCATACAGCTAGGTATCTCTTTGGCTTTCTCTTCCAGCTTCTTGCCCTCTTTTGTCAGGGCTATAATCCTTTGTCGGGTATCTACTTGTCCCTTGCAACGTACTATCAGTCCCATCTTTTCCATGCGTTGTAGCAATGGTGTCAGGGTGTTGGTCTCTAATCCTATCTGCTCTGTTATTTCGCTTATTACTCTATTGTCTTTCTCCCACAAAACAAGTAATACTAAATATTGAGGATAGGTTATGCCTAGCTCTTTGAAGAATGGAGCGTATGCCTGAATTATAAGTCGCGAGGCCGTATATAGTCTGAAACAAAGTTGGTTCTGCAGTTTTAATTGCTCGTATGCCATCTTATTTTTGTTTTGTTTTGCCTGTTCTTACGAATATACCGCCTTGTGGTTAGCTGAATAGCTCTTTTACTATCCCGTCTAGTAGATCGCCGTGTCTGCCTTCGTCAAGACGCATCGTCTCAAGTTCCGGATACTCCGCTGCAAATGGCTTGTATGTCTCTAGTGCCTTGTGTTCTGTCTTGGCAAGGAACTGTAGAGTGCGTTTCTTGCCTATTAGGTATGTGAGGCAATTTACAATGTTTGATAGGGTAGCCTTTGGCTTGAGTGTCTCTCCTGTAATCTTGCGTAGCATGTTGGCATGTCGTCCTTCGTCTGAGCCTATCTTCATGAGTGTCTCATATATAGCTGGATGGTTCTTTGCTACTCTGTCGGCAAGCTTTTGATATACCAATACTGCATCGATCTCGCCCTGCTGCGACTTTAAAAGTTGCTTTTTTGTAATGTTTCCCATTTTGTCTATTGTATTAGGTTGTTTTATGCTTGCTTATTAAATATCGCAAGCGATTGTTTATTGTATAAAATTGATGTTGGTAAAAAGTATTGTTGCTTTTCACGCTGCAAATGTAGTATTTATTTTTAATACATCGTACACGATGTAAAATATTTTTTCTTCTCTCATATTAATTACCTTCTTGCGAACTTTTTTTGCTATTCGTCGTAACACAATAATATGTCTTATTTTGTAGTATAGAATCTCTTTTATGGATAACCGTTGGAATAAATTGACTACCCTGATAATGGGTCCTGTTATTGCTGCAATTGCAATCTTTTTAGGTCTCCTCGTTACCAATTACTTTGTAGTAAAATCAGATATCAAAGAGTTGTCTTTGGCAGATTTGCATTCCAAGGCAGGTGTTTTTGGAAATGAGTTTTTCAAGCATGGTCAGGCTCTTGCTCAGGTTAATGCTTCTTTGAGTGATAACTATGCAGAACTGTATGAGAAGATTCGCAAAAGAGATATGGATTATCTTAATACCGAGATGGAATGGTATAAGATGACTTCTAAACTGTATGCGTATATTCTTACTGATACTGAGGGAGAACTCATTTTGGCCTCGCAAGATAATATCAATACTGAAACTCTTTCTGGTATTGTAGCTGCTGTGCAGGAACGAGGTCGCGTGTCTGGTATGGATCCTATATTTGAAGATCAATATTGTACATTCAGCGCAGATTATATAAGGGATGATGATGATGTGCCTGTGGCTATATATGTAGCTGTGGGCATGAATACCAGCATAAAAGGTCAATTGGCATTGGGCGTTAATATCGAAGGTGCCACATCTTTGTTGTTTGATACGACGCATTGTATAGCGTCTACATATCTCGACGCAAGCGAATATTCTAAAATACCAACACCTCAAATGATTATCGATACCTGTTTCGTGGGGTGGAAGGGTCCTGTAATGGAACTCGAGATCGACAATGTTTATGGGTATTATTATTGTACTCCTATCGGTAGCTATAAGGGCAATGTGTCTGCTGTTGTGACGGTTCATGCATTCATGCAGAAAACAGAGGACGTCGTGTCTAAGCAAGGTACTATTTTGTTGATGTGTACCATTGTCTCTATTTGCGTGTGTTTGCTGTTGGTTTTCCTCTTGAGAATCCGATTGATAAAGCCTGTTAGGCATTTTGTCGAAAAGATGAAGAATCTGGCAGATGGTGATTTGACGGGCGACGTGCTTATACACAATTCTTGCTCTGAGATAATTGCAATAAGCGAGAGCGCTCAGGCAATGAAAGATAATATAAGAGGTGTGCTCGTGCCGATAATTGAGAAGACAAAAGAGACAAGTCTTAATACCAATAAGTTGGCCCAAGTGTCTATTGTCGTGTCTGAAGCAGCTGGCAACCAGGCTGCTGCATTGGAGGAGATTTCAAGTACAATGGAGGAGATGAATTCTAATTCAGAGCAGAATAGTTTCAATGCAAAGAATGCTAATGATCTGGCTAAGAGTATAGGTCAGGAGATGAAGATAGTGGGAGAGTCTTCTGCAAGTAGTTCTGAATCAATTTCTCGTATAGCTAGCAATATTGAGGCAATTAATGAGCTCGTGAAACAGACTAATATTCTGGCTCTCAACGCATCTGTAGAGGCAGCTAGGGCTGGCGAACAAGGTAAGGGGTTTGCTGTCGTAGCTAAGGAAGTCGGTCGTTTGGCTGAACAGACTAGAGAGACATCTGAGGGTATTACTCAGAATGCTAATAGCAGTATCCAGGAGGTCGACGGTACTAATGAGCGTATCAAGGATATTGTTCCTAAGATTGAGCAGATAGTGTCTCAGATGAATGAGATTACTGCGGCTAGTATAGAGCAGAATGCAGGTGCAACACAAGTCAATTCTGTTATTGCCGATCTGAATCGTATTACTCAAGAGAATGCAGCTTCGGCAGAAGAGATGGCTTCGCGTACTGCTGAGATTCAGAAGATGGTTGCGGAGATGGGCGAGGCGATAAAGGTGTTTAAGGTGTAATACTTTTCCTCCATAATAAAAAGATTGTGGGCAAGCTGTACCTTCCCTTATGCTGGCAACTGCTTAGCCATAGGTTCGTGACGCATATATTGTGTCGTTTACCATAAGGTGTTGTTCGGCAGTGATTCCCATTGTACGTCGCTGCCGTCTGTGACTTCGTCTTTGTTGCGCGTTTCAGATAGTGCTTTCCTTAGTTCGTATCGTCTGTCTGCTGCCATTTTGTTTAGGGTCTTATATACTGTCTTCTTTCTGCTTTCATTCCAGTATGTATGGCCTGACAGTTGGCTTATGCCGACTTTCGCTTCATATTTGTCATAAAAACAAATGCTTCTACTATTTGTGTGACGATTGTAATGCAGTGTCACTTCCAGATCTTCTAGCGCTATCTCATGGATTTTGTCTTGGGCGTCATATTGACTCTCGTATATTTTTACCTTTTGGTCGGAAGTGATGATAATTCGGTGAATGGTATACTGTTCTGATACCATGTGCATTACATTCACACGCCCATCTTTGTACTTCGTAATTGGCGTCGGAAAGTCAAGAAACAACTGCTCGCCATTTTCTACCGGCTTTTTGCTCGCCATGCCATTCTTGACAGCCTCTTCTATCTCGATATTCAGAATCAAGTCCGTGTAGGCCGACTTGGGGCTGGTATCCCGCATCAACCATTTAAGACTGACAGCAACAGCAATGCAGATTGTTAATATGATTATAAGTAGAATATTCACGTCCTCTATATTTCGAATGTCATAGATTAACAAATGGTGTCTACAACTGCAAATGTAATATTTTTACACCCATCTGAGAAAGAGTATTGGCAATTATGAATTTTGATTAAATGGTATTACTTTTATAGTCGATATGCAGAGATATAACGTTATAGGTGATATTCATGGCCGTACTAAATGGAGGATGCTTGTTGTAGATGACGCAACGAATATCTTTCTAGGCGACTATTTCGACCCGTATTCCTTCATGTCGTTCGATGATATGAAGACCAATTTTCTCGAGATAAAGGAATATTGTAGGGAGCATGGCGGAGTAATGCTTATGGGTAATCACGATCTGCATTATTTTCACCATGAGGAGTCTTCTCGAATGGATATTGACAGTAAGGATGAGATTAGGGATTTGCTTTGCGGGATTGTGTCTGATAGGTCAATAGCGTATGCCATAAATGAGAGTATTATATGTTCGCATGCTGGCTTTACTGACCCTTGGGTGCGGGTTGAGTCGGAGATTCGCTCGGAATATAAGCTGGATGAAACGTCTGATGCTTGCCGTCTGGCTGACTTCGCCAATGAGTTGTTCTGCAAGCAGTATTACGATATGTGCAATGGCAGGGTAGAAGAGTCGTTGCCTTCGTTCCGTTTCAGGAATCATGCAAGGCATATCGACTCCTATGGTATTTCGCCAGCCCAATCTCCTGTATGGGTTCGCCCAGAGACTCTATGCCAATACGCATTCAACAAACAGAAAATAACACAGATAGTAGGTCATACGCAGCAATATGGTATCAGACGAATATCTCTTACGCCCGCCAATCCAGGCCCGGAACTGATACTAGTAGACTGTCTGGAGCACCCTACAGCCCAGTCGTTGCTCATCATCCTAAACGACGACGGCACCACAAAGTCTGAAATCAACTATATGTACCGACAAACTCTCTAACGGCCTACCCAAAGTTTCTATTTCTCTATTATCGCAAATGCACAAGGCATACGCCCATCCACCAGGCTATATTGACTAACCGTGATGTTGTGGACGATAAAGAACTCTTTATAGCTGTCAAAGTCAAATGATTTTTTGAATCTCACGCCAATCATTGATAGTAGTTTCGCAGCGATTATAGCGCTTTTGCTCGTTTCGTTTATGTACGTGGGTATTATTATCTTGCCTCCTGTCTTGCAAACTCTTTGCATCTCAGATAGTGCCTTGCCAGAATTGTCTACAAGGTGTATGACGTTCGCAGCCACCACAACGTCAAATTGCTCATCTTCAAATGGAAGGTCAAGAATATCTGCATTCAGGAATGTGGTGTTCCTGTAGCCTTTCAGTTTCTTGCGTGCCTGTTTCATCATTCCTTCTGAGTAGTCCGTGGCTGTCACCTTTTTGCAGATCTGCGCCATCGGCAACGTAAGCAATCCCGTTCCACACGCACATTCCAAAACTGTGTCGTCTCGTGTGACGTGCCTCTTTATCTCTTCTGCAATGCCTCTAAAGCATTTGCCGTTGTAGATTGTCTCAAATGTATCGTACAGCGGTGATAGTATATCCCAAATCATTGCCTTGTCGTTTTTTCGTATGTCGTTTTGTCGTTTCTCAGTGCAAAGCTAAGGATAGGGTAGTGCAACTAAGTTGCAGATTTTGTTTTCCGATTCATCTGCTCTACTTTTGTATGTCCAATCAAGAAAAGAATGAGTTTTTCAGATATAGTAAAGAATGAGTTCTCTGGCTGGAGAACTTGGGAGCTTATATGGATGGCAGTCGCTTGTACCGCTATCGTTATCCCTTCTTATATTGCAGGCAACACCCCTTTGCGACTTGTTTGTGGCGCTTGCGGAGCAATAAGCGTTGTGCTCACAGGCAAGGGTAAACTTAGTTGCTACTTGTTTGGTACAGCTCAACGTCTGATATATGCCTATATAGCGTTTGGTGCAATGTTTTATGGAGAGGTAATGCTCAATCTCCTGTATTTCTTCCCATTGGAGTTCTATGGTGTCTATGAATGGTATAAGAACATGGATTTCAGCACGCACGAGGTAAAGAAAAGACGTATGTCTGCCAGACAACGCTGGATCGTAGCCATAGTAGTAGTTGTCGCAACTGTTCTCTATGGCCTCTTCCTCAAGTATCTCAATGGTAAGTTGCCTTATGTCGACTCTCTATCTACAGTGGTCTCTGTTGTTGCCATGCTAGTTACCATCAAGATGTATATGGAGCAATGGCTTCTCTGGATGTTCATAAACATTGTGACCGTGGGTATGTGGGCGTATGATTTGTACAATGGCGGACAGAATATTGCCGTACTGCTTATGTGGAGTGTATATCTCGTAAATTCTATAATTATGTTCTTCAGATGGCGTAGAGAGACTTCTGCTCAACTGTCATAGCATATGCAAACATTTGTCATTCTTGGGCAGTTATATGTTTGGTAATTTTCCGCTAAATATCACTATTTTTGTTCAAAACTATAATAACATGAAGGTATCCCTTATACTCTCGTACGCTCTCTCCATTGTCGCTTTTTTGATGATGATTAATCATCTTCCTGGTAATGGCCTTTTGTTTGTAGCCTCGTTTCTATTGCAAGTATTGCTGTCTGTAATATATGCTATCCGTTCTAAAGAATTTAGACCGTTGTTAGTCTATTCTCTCAGTTGTTCTGTATTGATACTGTATTTGGTTGGTCGACTTATGTTCTGGCCATATATGTATCTTGTTGAAGCTGCTATATTTCTCGTGGCGTTGCATTTATATAATGACTATAAGAGAGGTAGTCTATATAATATTAGAAATGGTGTATTGATAAAAATTCTTATTTGTGGTATCGCATTGTCTTTCGTTAACACAAGTTCTTTTTACAAATTCAAGTACGGCAGCACAATGTTGTCTGCTAATGAAGTAAGCTATGATGAAAATTGTGCATACAGTTCTGTATCATACCAATGTACTCATTGGGCTCATTATTCCTATTTCTTGGCAATTGAAGGTAATAAAACGGAGGCGTTGGAGTCTATACTAGTAAGTATAGAGATAGCAGATAGGGCGAATTGTAAATCTGAGGTCATAGAAGCATTGCAACAGCAACGTCGTCTTATTGAAACCGAGCATAATACGCAAGAGGAACTCTTGCCTGTCTTAATCGAAGAATGGAATTTCTAGGTTAATGTCATTCATTATCGTTCTTCATCAAAGTCTTAAGTTTGGTTGATGTACTAATTGTATATTATTTATAATCGATGCCATATTGAATTTGCAGCCATCTTCCATTTTTATTATTTTGCCCTCGCCATGGTAGTTGATCAAAGTAATGGATATCCCCCCAAAAGAGTCAATATGCTTCTCTTTCTTTGTGTCGCTATTCAATTCATACTGATTTCGTGTGATGTACAGGATAAAGATATTGAATACGAATACAGAAAGGCATACGTATATGGCTCAAAAATATCATACGACTACAAACAGTCATCTGGCAAGTCTGTGGCATACATCCAGTACACCTATCATGGTAAGGTGTTTAAGAATTCCGTTAAGACGCGTAAGTCCTATAGAGGAAAATTCTTTTTCGAGGGAGATACAATTAGTGTCAGAATTCCTAAAGGAAATCCCTACGAACCTACGTTTATGAAGATGATATACGTCAATGAGTCAGCAGTGAGGAAAAGAATCTGGCTGTTAAGAGAGTGAGATATGAAGAATTTACAGTACATAATTATTTCGATATTGCTTTGTTCTTGCACCAATGTCGAGAGGAATATTTCATCGTGTCTTGCTGGTCTTCAGTATAAGAATGATACTGCCATGGTAGATTTACACTCTGTCATTGACTTAGATTTTGACGAGATATATGTCCTTGGAGAGTATCTGTCGCATGCAAGAATAGCAGAAATACTCGGCCAGCAATATTCAAGTCAGGTCTTTACATCAGAATGTGAAAACTTGCTGATCCTTCTTAAGGACAACAAGATAGTACACGGAGAAATACTAGACAAAGCTTCTTTCGGGTTCATTCAGAACAGCCGCCTCAATACCGATTATTTTTTGCACAAAACCGGTCCAATGCTATTTACAGTTCGTCGATGGGGTAAGGATGATAAACTTGCTTATACATTAACCGAGGTACAGGAGTCGCATGCGTAATTCATCTAGTATTGCAAGAATTTGCCAATAGAGGTATAATTGCAAATGTACAAGGCATACTGTTTTTCGATGAGGTTTGATACAATACAAAATATCCACGCTTTCCGTCACGGAGGAGCGTGGATGTTTTTTCAAATGACTTACTATTATGGGAGAATAAACTGTTGTTATCTCTTTCGGTAATCGTCGCCGTGAAGCTCGAAGTAGTTGCATGAGCTCATTAGGCGAGACTGGATGCGATCGCCGTACAGTTGCACTATCGCATTGCTGTACAGGGGGTAGTTGCTCGTGATGATGGTGGCTGCGCCATTGTCGGCACGTTTCTCCAAGAGCTGCTTGATGACATTCTGGCGGTTGCCCATATCCATTGCCTCGTTCGGTTCACTGCCTAGGTCCTGAATGGAGAGGAATGCCACAGTATTGAGAGTGCTGTCGTACTTACCATGAGAGAAACTCTCCACAATCTCATCAGCGCGCAAGTCGCGCCAACAGATAGTGTTGGATTTGCCGTTGAAGAAATATGGCGGTTGGACCATGCGCGCCAAATCACATAGAATGCGCGTGGCGACAGTCTTGCCAGTTCCCGTTTTGCCTCCGATGTAGATACCTGCTGATAGATCGGCAGGAATAAGCCTATCTCGCGTTGATGGGGAGAGACATTGACACGAGCTGTCGCCCATCAGCCATTTTATGAGATTGACATATAGAAACTTGTTATTTTCCGTCAACTTGAAATTGCCAGTATGGTAATCGCCAAACGCCTTGACATACTGGAGCATTTCGTTGATATCGTACTGCACTGGGTAGCGCTGTATGCGACCACCAATGCCCATTCCGTTTATTTCGCGCACCACCTCCTCTACCGAACGGTAGCGAGACGAACGCTGTAGGGTTTCTGTCATAAAAAGATTCAAAAATTTCGCGGTGCCATGCCCGACCCTGTTGCGGGCGGTCTTTGCAATCGCGTCAAACACAAAAACAATAATAATTCAGTTCCAGAGGTCGTTTACACTCTTCTGATCCGACGGGCGAATCGAGTTCGGCGACATTTGAGGTCCATTCCTGCCACGAGGCGGATAAATACCTTTGTAGCCATTTGCGATGGAAGAATCGACCATTTCTCGTGCAAATTCGGCATTGTTTGCTGAAAGCTTGAGAAGTTGATTATAACATCGGCGCAATGTTTCCTCTGTCTTATACATTGAACGCTCACGGCGTTTGTAACTTATCCAGTCGGACATTATGCTGAGCCAAGGCTCCTCTATGGTTGCAAGAAAATGATTGACGAACTCGCTAACTTTCACTCCACACCCTGGAAGGGGGTTATTAGGGTTAGTATTATCTTTATCTATATCTTTATCTTGCATATTTTCCGGTAGCGTATGCTTAGCATCTGCTATAGGATAGGTAGCATGTGCTATACCTTGATGTTGGGGCATAGGAATATCGTTTGCCTTATCCGAGCCATTAGGTTGCCAACGCTGTGAAGCGCGAGCTATACCGGCACGTCTTTTTGCATCGCTGACCCTCTCGTAGTGCTTCATCTCCTCCATAAGACTCTCGGCGTAGAAGTAACCATTTCTGACGACAAATAGACCGTAGTCCTCAATTATGGATTTGAGTTTGCCGCTATCATAGCGCAATTGCCAACCGAGCGAATCGTAGTCGACGGGCAAAGAACCAGATGTTGTGCGGCGAAGTTTTTCAAGAAGACCATTGTAGATTCCATAAGCATCCCACCCGAGCTGGATAAGCAACTTCACTATGATCTGTGATTCGGCAGTATCTGCGAAGTGCTTGAACCATACTCTCTGTTGAAGCTGAATCTGGTCCATGTATGTTAGTATGTTATGTTTTGTTCCATTCCTTCTAGATTAGTAATAGGCTCCTCGTAGACACCCTCTATGTAGACATCGAGATGTCTGGCAATGAGGTTAGCCTGTCGGATAGTAAGTAGTTTATTCGTCTTCTTGTAGCCCAAAGCCTCCAGTTGTCGCATAAGATTCACGTTTTGATGGATAACGCGATTGAAGAAATTGCACGACATCTGTACCGCCTGACATACCTCGAACTTGGATATGAAGCCAGTGCGAACCTTCTTGTTATTGATGATGGCGTATTTTGGCATTGGTACGAGATTTTCAGCCTTAGTTATTTTTCTTCCTTCCATTTGCTCTGTGCAAGAATAAAATATATCTTTGAAAAGCAGTACAATTTGACGAATAACGAATATTCGTTATCAATTCGACAATGCGAATATATTACGAATATTTTAATTCAACAAGTGTATTTGACTAAATTTTACGAAAAAGTGAATTTTGGGCAAGCCAGATTGAGATGTTGAGGCGATTCAAGGAAGATTTATATCGTTTCAGGGCAGACAAAGAGTTGGCAGAGTTGCAGAAGCAGAATGGGGAGATGATAAAGGTTTTGATAGAGAGGAAGTAGGGGGTAGGTATCTAGTATGAAAGAGTAAATACAAATATTTCTTGATTTACAAATCTCCTTTACACGTAATCTCGCTCCAGTGCTTACTATATGCTGTCTCTGTCGCATCATCCAGATACTCCTGTAAGAACTTGAACGGGAATGGATATGTCATCATTTCGTTCCACCTACCGAAGCCTAACTTAAGCATATCACAAATAGACATTATCTGCGATTGTATCAATTCGGGCCGTTCTTTATGAAGGACAAAAACACGTCTGGCTCTTGGCATTTTATCCATCAAAGTCGCTTTTGTTATCTTAAGACTGTCATTGTTCGTTCCAACGATGTACGAGAATGAAGCTTTAGGCTCTCCTTCCAGTCCGTCTGTACGCCACAGATGAAATCCGACATATCCTCTTAGGTATTTATGCGCCTCGCCTTTCCTTTTGAAAAAGCTTAAAGGCTTAAGATCTTCTGCAATCTGAGGATATTCTTCGTCCAAAAGAGACACATCAAGTATAGGTATTTCGTCTGTACTTACAATGAGATATACATTGCCGTCTTTCTTTAGTGCCATGTAATCCTGCGCTCCGTTGATTCTTTCGCATTCTTCAAAGTGCAGCTCGTCACAAGCGAAACTCTCGAAATCGTATGGCATAGTCCTATTGGAGAACCCATAGTCCGTAATGTTGATTTTGCAGTCTTTATCAACAGACAACGAAGCGCCATAGACGTTGCCTTGATTAATCTTATATCTGATGAAGTTCCAACCTTGAATCATGTTACTCAAGCTTCGAGTCATCCGACGATTGATCAAACTATCCTTTACTAACAGTTCTATCAGTATTCTACGAGCTTCAGATGTACTGATTTTATTCTCCTTGTTGGTATAAAACTCTTTATGCTGTAATGCAGGATTTCCAAGACGGTAGAGTGATTGGGTGTAGTGAGTTGTCGGTGCATCTTCCTCTTTGGGCTCAACGAGCTTTATTAGCATGTCGTTTTGCATTCGCTTCTTGGGGAAATGAATAGTTTCACCAATGATATTGCAAAATTCTGTCTTTATGTTTGCAATCAGCTCACTTGACTCCTTGGTATCAAATGGGTCTTCAAACGATATACTCTTCCCGTTGAAATATTCCAGTAGCGACGTTTCCATTTCCTTCTTTGTCTGCTGCTGGTCGAAATGCTCAATTGGAAAATCTTCAAACCCAACACTCAAAATGTCCTTAAACTTGTTGTTGACAGATTCCACAACCTGAGACAAGGCATATAGTTTGCCATGGGTATAGTTTTCTGGATTATACGGCCAATATGGCACAATATTATGCCTATCGCTGAACTTCTTTTTCTTGATGTAGAATTCATCTAGCTTAATCTCAGAATCCTTCAGTTTGCGAACCACTACTGGTTTTACTGCTTGCCCCGACCACCATTGTCCATGTACGTCTTTACTCACTTGAAATACACAGTTGCCGTGCTTACGTAACTGTTCAATACTCTTAGGCGTAGAGAACGAAGTTGTCTTAGCTATGAGGTTCATGTATTCGTTTATCTCCACTTTGACACACACCAATTCCTTTCGTGAAGCTGGCACGAGGAAATTCTTGTCGTCGCAAAGGAGCAGACTTCCGTCATTATACATCATCTTGCCGTTCTTGACCTTGCCTAAAGAGTTGATGGCAAGTGACGCCAGTATTCGTTTCTTAAGACAGTCGTCATAGTCGCTCAACGAGTCATACTGAAAACGAACTTGGTCGTGAAGCCTGAGACTACTTACAACATCAAGCACCTTGTCCTTTCCCACAAGAATGAAAAACTTGACAAATGGATAACCTGATTTGCTCCATCTAGCCCTTATGCCTGTCACAGATAGACAATGTGCGTCGGATAGTTGCTCATAAGCCATGTTTTTATACTCCTTATCCAGGCTGTAATAAGACACGACCGAGTACATGGAAAAGAATTTTTCCATGTTGACATCGACCTTGATTTTATTCGTTGCTAGAGGCTGTTTCTCTATATCGCTAATGTCTATCATTGCTTATCCATTAATGAGGTTCTTGATTCTTTCGATAGCACTTAGTATGACTGTTCCGTCTTCTTTTATCATACCATTGATTTCTCGAATATCATCCATGCTATCCTTATGTATTTCTAGCATGTTGACGGTTATTATCTCGCACCCCAAACGCTCCTTTTTTATTGCGCGTTTCTGAGTCGTTGGCATGTCTCCAGGCTGGTCATCATGGTTGACTTCGGGGCGCATGTTTTTCACATCGAAGGCGATCTTATATGTTCCGTCCGCTTTCCTGATGACAAAATCGGCCAGTTCGTAATCCTTACCTTCCAGGTGGACGAAATCGTCCTCGGAACAACCTGTATAGTGAAGTGCAAGAGCCTTGAACGCTTCTTCTCCGATTTCTCCAGCATAGTCTGTCGCAAGAATCTTTGGGTGCAGTATCAAACCTTCACGTGCCCAATCGGTAGCATACCCATGATCTTCAAAGTAGGTCTTTATGACTTCATTTTTCATAAGAAGATCGAGTCTTACCTCGGATGGAGAGATACCATAACCTGCTTTATTGTTCAACGGACAAATACGTTTCTTTTCATCGCAGTTGAAACGGTATTCATTCAGCTCATTGCGCTCCCAATTACCATAGCACTTGCTAATGAAAGTCAATATCTTATCCTCTTCTTTAAGTTCGTCCAATGAGCCAATGACAGGTTTGCTTATGATGGTTCGTTTGTAGCTTTGGTTCATGATTTGACTGGTTCTCACCACATGAGGCACACCATTCTCGTCATCGTCTTCGTCGTCAAAATCATCATTCTCAACAACATGAGGGGTGAAACGCAATGCGTTGTGCCGCATTCTGTCAAGTTGGCGCTGAGCGTAGTTCGCGTCGTTGCATCTGATGATTTCTTCAGGATTATCTGCTTTCTGGCTGTCAATAGGATGCGTCAATACATACTGAATGAACTCGCGGAACTCTTTCGTGAGAGACTTTTCGGTGTTGGATTGGTCGAAGAGTGGTGTCATCGATTCATCAAAGAGTATGTATGTCGTCTTGGGCTTGTTTCTTGTACGGCACAAACGACCTACGGCCTGCTCAACAATAGTTTGCGCCCAGGCAGATTTATCCTTTATTATTCCAGGATTGTTCTTCTCTCCGAAATAGAAGGCATTGGTAAGTGCCTTATACATCCAGCTAGCCACATCTGCTTTAGACAAGCATCCTCTCTCGAATAACATCATGAGCGTGAGCATGGCATTATAGAGACTCTTTTCAAAAGTCTGTTCGTTGCCATCCTCGTTCATCATCAGATAACTAGTTGGAGTCTGAAGAAATACAGCGTCCCAGTCCTTCTTAAGATTCTCATTTGTTGTCTCCCAATTGTCGCCTGCTATGTACTCAAGTCCTTCTGGTATTCGATACTGAAGATTTGCTCCTGCCTTAAAGCTGCCATAGGCTGATATTAACATGATCTTAGCGTCTCTGTCGCTGCTAAGTTCTTTCAAGGCCCCATCTTCTACCTCTTCCAGGTCTTTTGATATACGGATATGGTTATTTTTCCAATCAGACGGAATCTCTCCTTCTAATGGGGAATAATCCTTGAATGAGCCATCTATCAAGCAACTGAGAACATGGAACTGTTTGCTGTTCTTATCGCCTGCTTGGTTCTGGAAATACAACATACTGTGTATGTCATCGTGCGTGTAAAACCAATGATACGCCTCGATAAATTGAAACAGTCGATAGAGTTGAAACGATATGTTGTCTGTGTTCTTGGAAGTCTGCGAGTCTTTGTTTAGTTCTCGAATGGTAATTCTTAACCAATCGTCATCATAACCTTCCTCTTGTGCCTCCTTGGAAAACATGACCTTGTATTTTTCTGGCAATGATATTCGGGTAGGGTCAAGACGTGGAAGTTCATACTTCTGTAGTGGCACAACCTCTATCTTATGTTCATCGGGATAGGTCTTGGATACGAGATCGTCAAACCGCATTCTTGCATCATTGGACAAAGTGTGAACTTTGCCGCCAAGAGTCTGCTTTAGATATTTGATGTCGAAATTGCTGACAACAGAATTGCTAGATGCCGTTGCAGAGCATAGCACAACAGAAGTCTCGCCAGAACTGGCCAAATCTACAATTGTCTTTTCTGGAGTGGTGGCTATCTCACGGCATGACAAGCGTACGCGATGTTGGTTGTCTCGTTCATCAATCTCTTCCTGAAATAGTTGAACGCCCTGAGAATATACTGAGTAATCGGGAAGTTTGAGTCTGTCATCACCATTTTGAACCAGCAGGTTTTTTCTGTTGGTAATAAACTCGTGCATCTGCTGCTCGAAGTGATATTCTGAAGTCGATTCAAATCGAGAAAGCAGAGTATGTATCTCACGTTCAAGGGTAGGATAACCAAGATAGTTATTACGAGTAGCCGAGTTGTTTGCCACTGCTTTAGCTTCCTCCTCGAACCTTTCACGGCTCTTTTGGAGAGAGTCTGTTATTACCTTTCTGAGTTGTGACTTGATGGCAGTGGTGTTGTTCGTGACCAGTGACAAGAACTTAATCATAGGAACAACGATGTTGTACTCTTTACGAAGCTCGATTTCGTTTTCGCCATGAACTAATCGAAAGTGCCGCTCTCCACGATTGTAACAGATGTATGTATGATTCTTATCTTTTGTGTCTGCTATATTCAACTGGAGTGCAGGCCCAGAGAAGAACACACCTCGACGATAGTTTTCGAGGTCTGCTATATCGTCTAGGAATATGCTGTTGTATGGTTTCGTATCTTTGAACGTACGGCTCCAGTTGGTATTGCTTATTGATTGCGCTTTGCGAATGCTTTCTTCGAGCAGGGTGCCGTGGTAGCGGTCAGAAACATTTTCAGGATCGCTTATAAGTTTCTGATACTGAATGTAACCATTATACCCCTTGGCAAAACGTTTGTTCCCTCCAGCTGCCTCTATAGCCTGGTCAATGATAGCGTTTCGCATGGATGTTGCAGCTTGATCAGACTCATCGAAAAGTATTAGCGTACGTTTCCTATCTGCGAAGTCGGCTAATTGTATCTTTTCGGTCAGAATAGGATCGACACCATACATGCCTTTATGAACAGTCATGATCAGCAACTTTTTGCTACGGAACTCTACTTGCGGATATACATCGGTAAGAGCAGGAAACAATTTGATAATATCAGCTACAGAAACCTTCTTTACCTGTTTTGTACTCTCCAGATGCTTCTTGAAAGTCTCGAAGAATGACCTGACCGACCTGCGAAGGTTGGACTCACCTTCGTTAATCTGGTTGAGAAGATAATCATTCTTGCCACTAGCTTTGAGTGTTTCATGAAGGCCTGACAGCCCCTCATACGTTTTCTTCACCCAAGAGTAGCTGTAAAGAATCTGTTTGACATTGTATTTTTTCTTGTCCTGTTCGCCAATCTGTCGGGACATTTGGCCAAGTAAATCCTGAAAGGAACCATTGTCAATGGCTTTTCTTATAACCTCTGGATTGTTCTCAATAACAAGCTTGTCGGATGGGCGTAGTTTACTTCCTTTGGAGCGTATGAATCGTTCAATCTCACGGTTCATACCCTCTATCAGTTTGTTCTGCACACATAGGATGACAATCCTATCGAAATAATCAGGATAGTATTCGCACGTAAGCTTACCAATGGTGTACGACTTGCCACCACCCGTGGCAATGTCACAGATGTGAAGCCCTGGCGTTGAGTAACCTTTGAAAATGTCCTCAACATGCTGACTTAGCTGTTCTTTGTATGATTGCGCCATGTGCTACTCTGATTATTTGTTATATACTATAGCTATCTTATGGTCTTATAGACCATTAACGTTCATTTATTTATGCCTTCAGATTACCTGATCTAAAGGCGAAAACTGTTCGTTTTGGTCTCTTTGAGATAAATATTTTTCAACATCAGCTGGAGATGAATATGTCAATCCTTTATTTGACATTGCTCGCTTGTCATCATCAGTAAAAAACAATGGCTTCGTCACTTCAAATTTGGATGCAAGATCTTTGTCGTACTTATATTCATTCTTATCGACAGTTAATGCAAAATTTCTTTTGTAGTCATTAGACAACACTGTTCCTGCTGGTACAAATACGACCCCATCAATTCTTTCCCCATTTTTCTTAGTATGAACTAAATCTGTGATCAACTGAGGCAGTATGTACTCTGGCTTGAAATT
Source organism: Bacteroidales bacterium (assembly GCA_024401415.1). Lineage (GTDB taxonomy): Bacteria > Bacteroidota > Bacteroidia > Bacteroidales > Marinilabiliaceae > W3P20-009. Next base: position 19,256 of record JAKSLC010000009.1, read on the forward strand.
ATTCTCCTCATTAGATACTTTTACAGAGCAAGCTATGATTAATGGCATGAATGCTAAGAGAGAATATGCTTCTATTGGCCTGTTACAGGCGTTTGGAGGAATAGCGCCTATAGTTAGTACACATAAATTTGAAGATGCCTTGTACTTTGTATAAACAAATTCTCCTTCGTTAGCTCTTGATTCACGTATAGCGTCCGTCAAAGAATTAGACAGGTACAAAACGGGATATCCTTCACGATTATACCTCAGTGTTTTCACATTATGCCTTAGATTGAAAGGAACATGGTACATTTGACCATAATCTCCGTCAGTCACACAATGAGAGTCTTTCCGAACTCTGTAGAATATTTCATCTACATTTGTCGTCAATCTGGGAAGAATTGCATAGTAGTAGCTGTCCTCATCTTTTTTACCTTCGATTATTTCGCACGGAAAAAACAAGTCGTTTATCAAACTATAAGCACCAAATGTGTAGCCATTTATATACTTGCTCAAAGCATCTTTTACAGCACGTGCAATAGTTTGAACATCTTTAAAAAGATTTGTGTCTTTATTATATTCAGACCAGAATCTCTGTATTGTATCTCCGCCATTAAGCTCTTGTAAACTTTGATCGTCTAACGAGTTTAGCGCAATAATGTATTCGTCGATCGTTTTACATACGTACTCATAAAAGTCCTCCCCCCTTTTGTAAGTGTACGGGAAGGAATACGAATACTTGTATTCGGTGCAAATGTTGTTTATTAATTCCTTGTAGTCCATAAAAAATCAAATAATCAGAGATACTTATCCAATACCGCCTGTTTCCTTTTCTTTGCGCTTGCCATTACAGCCTTTGCGTCATTGATTTTCTTCTCCTCGGCTTCCACGAGTTTTACAATTCGCTCCTGCTCGGGAGGGGAAGGAACAGGAATTTGCATATCCTCATAAAAATCAATTGGAACCAGTGTCTAAGCCTTCGGGGTATATGATCTTTTCGTTTTGGAAGTCGACAACAATTTTATTCGATAGAGTTCCGCCAAATGAATATGAGTACATACATAATGTACCATTCTCTTTCTTGAAACCAAGAGTTTCAAGCATACTAAGAAGATTTGATTTGTCTATCATATTGCGTTATTTATCAAGTCCGTTAATTTGACGTTTAGTAGCTTTGCTATTTGCGACATTGTCTTCAGGTCGGGCTGTATGGCATTGCTACACCATTTGCTGACAGTGCAATGTGATTTTCCAAGTTGTTCAGCAAGCCATTTACCAGTCCTTTTCTGTTCGACTAGGACTACCTTTATGCGGTTCAAATTATCCATGACATTTCAATATGTTGTTATGAAATGCAAAATTATTAAAAAATATAAATAGCTATGTATGAAATGCTTGATTTAACATTAGCGGGGGGTAGTTACTGATCGTCTGTTTTCTTATGTATACTTTATCCTATTACTTTCCTATTACACTCCTATTGAAGGGATGGGGTGTGGATGCCATGGGATGAGAGGATGGGTGCGAAATCTTTCTTTGATATGAGAACGAACGGGGAATAGAGTCTGGGTGAGATGGGAAAGGTAAAGTGCAGGGAGTGTGGCAAGGAGGTGGAGATGTTGTAGATGGGCTAGGTATGGTAGTTGGGGTAGATGGGCTAGAGGCGCGACGTTGCTCATTTATTGACAAACTCTATGTCGGTTGACGACAGTATGTCGGCGAGATTTGTATGAAGCATGGTCTGCTTTTTTGGCATTGAGAGGAGAGGGAATGGACAGGAAATGAGTGGGGTATATTGAAAAATGCGTTAATTCGTTGTGAAATATTGAATAATTATGTAATTTTGCGATGGAGATAAATGACTTGCATAAATTGTTTACGCGATTTCGTAATTGATTGTATGGCGTATCGCATTTTTTAGTATTAAAACGAATTAGACATGGAACCATTAAATGTATTGCGGAGGTTCAAGGAGGATCTCTATCATTTCAGGACAGACAAAGAGCTAGCGGAGTTTTTGGGAATGCCGCAGTCGACAATATCAACTTGGTGGAAAAGAAATACCTGCGATCTGTGGGTATTGGCAGAACATATAGGAGAGTATTCTTATGACTATCTGATGACAGGTGAGGGACCAAAGAAAAGGGGAGAAATGGTTGTGACAAATGGAGCTGGCCAAGACAGAGAGCTTGATGTGCAACGAAACACCATACAAGAGTTGCAGAAGGACAAAGAATTTCTGCAAAGGCAAGTGGATAATCTGCAGAAGCAGTTGGCGACATTGTCTGAGATACTTATAATAAAGAAATAATTGTAGTTTAAGATATATTTGAGTATTGCGGAAGAGCATGAGAATGCTATTCCGCTATTTTTTTATGCTCGAGGAGAGGGCGAAATGGAGAGCGATACGTATTTTGCGTATTCTGTAACAAATAATCGAACCGTAGTTTGATTATACGAATATATAATTGTAGCTTTGCAATGTTTCTGGCTGTAGCTACAACAGGAACAGTACTCTGAAACAGGGTATGCTACTTAAAAATACAAACAACAAATTCAAAGGAATGAATTGTAATACACTCAAAAACCAAAAACGAGGTTTTAGGTTTAAGCGATTTGTCTTGCGATATAGCAAGAATCTGACAGGGAATATGGAGAAAAGAAGAGAAAAGGAAGAAGATAAGACGTTATATGAAGCACTGGAAGAGATTATGGAGGCACTGGAGGATATGTATTATGCGTATCCAGTTACTGGGGAGATAATAAAGAGAGTATCGGGAGGGGAGTACAGAGTGGAGCCGCGGGGACGGATGGTGTGTGTGATAGCGCAAGGGGAGAAACGAATTGACGAGCTAAGGGAGATAAGAGATATGTTGAGGGAGCGCTACAATGGCAGGAAGTTGGTGAATGAGGTATATGTGAGCGAGAATGAATGGGTGGTGCTAGACTGCAGAAGAGAAGCAAAATCATAGTATAACAAATATAGAAACATGCTAATGGACATTTAGTGGTTTAACGTCCGCCGGTAGATGAGATATCTGCTGGCGTTTTTTTGTTAGGGGAGGTGTAAAAGAAACGGGTGCGCACGCGAGGCGTGGCACCCGAGGGAGAGTTGAGCGGTTAGAGTTGAGCGGTTAGAAAGAGACGGCGCACGAGGCCGAGAAGGCGCCGACGAGGGCGGAGAGGATGGCGAGGATGACGTCCTGCCAAGAGGGGCGACGGAAAGAAGGTGACGAGTTTCCGTTGCGAGAGTTGAGAATTGAGCGGAAGATGTTAGTTTTATTTTTCATAATGAATGTGGATGAAAAGATTGTACTATAAAGAGTGATAGAACTTGGCGAATACATAGCCCCACAAAGTCTTGTACTTTGACTGAGCCTTGAATTCTGCCTCGAGGGCTGGTCGAGTGGCCGATGCCATGAGAGCGTTGCGGGCGGCCTCCTGAGCAGCCTTGAAGAGACTCTGTACGCGAAGTTGGTTTTCGGTGTACTTAGTTACAGACTGACGTTTAGACAATCGGTTGAGACGAGTGATACCGAAGACATGTCTGTAGAAAGTATGGTCCTTAGATGACACTTTGCCATGAAGGGCCTGGACTGGATGTTCGAGATCTACGTTTGCCATAAGATAGAGATTGATTATACCAAAGGATAAACCTTGGCGAAGATGAAACCGCGGAGAGTCTTGTACTTCTTCTGATTGCGGAAGTCGGCCTTGTAGGAGGCGAGTTCTGTGGCATTAGCCATGATCTCCTTGACACGAGCAGATGCAGCAGTGAACTTGGTTGTAGCTGCTTTCTGGCCGTCGGTGAGGACACGGTTCTCCCAGTAGTCCTTATCCATGTGGCAGATAGACGTCTTGCCAGAAGGAGTCTTGCGGAAGTACTCGGACTCTTCCGAGCCTACCTTTCCGTGGATGTCGCGGAGATAAGATGGTGTGCAAATTTTTCCCATGTGATTGAATTTTGGATGGTTTGTAATGTGAGATGTCAGTAGCGAGAGGGGGGCGCTAAGTCAAGAGCGGCTGCGGAATGCGTTTTGATGAGTCTTGTATAGTTATTCCGACTTATGACTGGGCTGTTGGCTTGAGTGCCATCCCTATCGTTTGACAATGCAAAGTTACGGAGAGCCGGGAGGTCGCTGACGAGATGTGACGAGATTGGGAGAGGTTTGGAGGGGTTTGGAGGGATCTCACGCAGATTCAACGGATTCAGCGGATTATATATTAACCACAGTTTACACTAGTTGGCACAAGGTTAAGAAAGAACAGAGCAATAAAGCTAAGGCAAAAGAAAGAAGCTACCCAAGATTGAATGTCGTGGGTAGCTTTTTTATTGTGTGCGTATGACGAGCGTATGACGAGCGTATGATGTGCGTATGACGAGCGTATGTGTTTGCAGGGGTCTAGGGCTTGGTATAGCTAGGGGTTATGAGGTCGCAATCGAAGCAGAAGCGGTGAGCCATGTAGGCGATGGCGGCAGGGGAGAGGAGTTTGGATTGAGGAGAGGGGAAGAGGTCGGGGCGTTCGGACTGGGCGATTTTGAGCCAACGGAAGAATGTGCTGTATGAGACGCCTACGGTGAGAGCAATCTGGGATTTGGGTTGGAATTGGCTAAAAGAGATGTTGGGGTTGCAGTTGATTGTTTGCATTGTTGTCAGGTTATTGGTTATGTTTTTCATTCGGTGCGAAGGTATGAGTGGGAGAGGGGAAGAATGAGAGGATGGAGATAGGAGAAGTGTGATGGGTGAAGATTTGAGTGGATAAACGTTGGCAATGTTACTGAAGGAGGTGTATAGACATGAGATTATTATTGTACACATCATCATTCTTTCACATACCCATCTTTATCTATCCGATACAGGCGCGGTGATTCGAGGTTTGTATTAGTACACAATTTATGTTTCGTACAATTGTATATTACGTCACCATTACACATTATGTTGTCTTGAATCCATACATTCCGCTTTTTCTTAAGATGATTACTAACAATATGTCCGTTTAGTTTCTGACCTTCTGAGATTATCAGGATCGACCTCACGTTGCCTTGAACCTCTTTTATCATGCACAATCTATATGCAAATGCATCTATATCTTTAGGCGCATACACAATTGCAATTAGATGGTTTCTAAACTGTTCGTTGCGACTAGAGACAAGTCCTAGAGAATACACATCTACATAGTCTTTATAGTCAAAACCTTCAGCAGCCCAAGGATTCAAAAACGGAATAATCAGCAAATCTTTTCCAATCAAGTATTTTTCAAGATTGTCAAAAATACCATAGGAATACCTTTTCATTTCCCTTCTCCCAATAGATGAAGTATTGAACGCTGAAAAATCAATTTTCATCGTGTCTGAGTAATAATTTTTGTAATGCTTAGCATACGGAGCAAAAGTAAAAGGTATAGTCATTTCTACGCTGACTCTTTTCTGATTCTGATATGATGATTTTGCAACTCTCAACATATTAGCTACGCGCAGCGCTTCTTCATCTAAATCATGACGAATGCCTCGTACAATAACTTGGTTGTTTATATGGCCCAAAGTGTCAACCGTGAATCTAAGAAAAACTTTCCCCTCTACATTGTCCCTTAAAGCTGAAAACGGATAATGTATGTCTTCAATAGATTCCCTAAGATTGCCTTCAAACTCTGGCATAGATGACAACACAAGTATTGTGCATACGGAGTCATCAACAGAACGTAAATGCTGTTGGGAATATACTTTACCACTTAGTATTAGTGCAATAAGCATCAATGTAATCTTCACCATTTTCTAGGTATTTTATAGATAAATCTAAGATCCTAAGAGTATAAAAGAAAAAACGGATTGGTCAAAACCAACCCGTTTTTATGCCTTGTGGAGCTGCGGGGGATCGAACCCCGGTCCAAACATCGTAAGAATATGATTTCTACATGCTTAGCCTTTTCTTGGTTTTCGTGATGGCTGTGGGTAAAGGCACCCGAAACCACCCTTATCTCTTTAAATCTCATCACAGGCAAGGAGCATACCAATGACCATCCCGGAATTTCCAGCACCTCTGAACCAAACGCCTCCTGGATTCGGCTTTTGAGAGATGTCTCGTCTCAGCCTCTTAGGCCGAGATAAAACCTATCTACTGTACTTCGATTAGGCAGCGAGAGCGTAATTGTTTTCGCCAGTTATAGTTCGAAACCCGAGATTTAAGAGCCGTAGTTCCACCAGCTCTGCATGCTTACATACCCCCATCAAATGCTGTCAAATCCATGTCAACCCCAAGGTGTATGCCTATTTTTGCTAATAGAGATGCAAAAGTAGTGCTATGTTTGTTCTTATCCAAATTATTTCAGTAGAAATTGAGTTTGCATTGTCGGTATTTTCTGACTACTTTTGCAAGTTGAAATATAATGCATTTTAGATAGTTATAGGATTTCAATGTACGCGTTATACAAATATCTTTTTGTAGTGCCAGTATTTGCTGTCATTACGGTGGTGTCTACCGTATTCATTGTCATACTGGGTTTTATAAACCCTAGCCTTACATACTACTGCGGAGTAGTGTGGGCAAAAGTTATGCAGTGGATAACACCAATGCCTGTTGAGGTAGTGGGTAGGGAGAATGTGAAGCCAGGTCAGTCTTATGTCATTGCCTGCAACCACCAAGGTGCATATGATATTTTCGCAATTTATGGTTCTCTCGGCATTAATTTCCGTTGGATCCTCAAGCAGGAACTCCGAAAGGCTCCCGTACTCGGATTCGCTTGTAAGCACATGGGACATATCTTCATCGAACGTTCTTCACGCCGTGCGGCATACGATAGTATCCAACGCGCCAAAAATATTCTTACTGGCGGTACTTCGGTAGTTATTTTCCCAGAGGGTACTCGCAGCGGTAAGCCGGAGATGGGTCCTTTCAAGCATGGTGCATTCAAGATGGCTATGGACCTTCAGCTTCCTATCCTCCCAGTGTCTATCAAGGATACTTATAAGGTAATGGGTAAGAATCTTGCCTCGCTCAAGCCTGGCAAAGTGACAATGACAATACATAAACCAATAGATATAACAGAGTACGAGGAACGACGCGATGACCTGATAGAGGCAGTGCGTAGTTCGATAGCAAGTGCGGTATAACGACAGATTTATGCTAATAGACGAAATTCAACGTAGGCGCACATTCGCCATCATCAGTCACCCTGATGCCGGTAAGACAACATTGACTGAGAAGCTCCTTCTCTTTGGTGGAGCTATTCACGTGGCTGGTGCTGTAAAGAGCAATAAGATTAAGAAGACTGCAACGTCGGACTTCATGGAGATTGAGAAGCAGAGAGGTATCTCTGTTGCGACTTCCGTGATGGGTTTTGAGTATGATGGCTATAAGGTCAACATTCTTGATACTCCAGGTCACCAGGACTTTGCCGAGGATACATTCCGTACCCTCACTGCTGTAGACAGCGTTATTATTGTAGTCGATGCCGCAAAGGGCGTTGAGACACAGACACGAAAACTCATGGAGGTTTGCCGTATGCGCAATACTCCAGTGATGATATTCATCAATAAGATGGACCGCCCTTGTGGTGATCCATTTGACCTTCTTGATGAGTTGGAAAAGGAACTCCATATCGGTGTTCGCCCTCTCAGCTGGCCTATCGGTAATGGCGAGACTTTCAAGGGTGTATACAATCTCTTCGAGAACAGCCTCTATCTCTATGAGGCATCTAAGCAGACGGTTCAGGAGGGTATAGCTATCGCTGATGTGGCTGACCCACAACTCGATGCTATGGTGGGTGAACGTGCTGCAGAGCATCTTCGCGAGGAGTTGGAACTCGTTGCCGGTGTTTATACAGATTTCGACAAGGAGGCATATCTCCGTGGAGAAGTTGCTCCAGTATTCTTCGGTTCTGCGTTGAACAATTTCGGTGTACGCGAGTTGCTCCACTGTTTCTTGCGCATTGCTCCTCAGCCAGGAACTTCGCAGACTGAAGCTCGAATTGTTCATCCAGAGGAGGAGAAGTTCTCTGGTTTCGTATTCAAGATTCACGCCAATATGGACCCTAACCACCGTAACCGTATCGCTTTCGTGAAGGTCTGCAGTGGTAAGTTCGAGCGTAATAAGGCATATCGTCATGTTCAGCTAGGTAAGGACCTCAAGTTCTCGAGTCCTACTGCCTTCATGGCCGATAAGAAGAGTGTCATAGATGAGGCTTATCCTGGCGACATCGTGGGTATCCCTGATTCGGGCAACTTCAAGATTGGCGACTCGCTCTCAGAGGGCGAGAAGTTGGTCTTCAAGGGAATCCCAAGTTTCTCTCCAGAACTTTTCCGTTATATCGAGAATGATGACCCTATGAAAGCTAAGCAGCTTGCTAAGGGTATCGACCAGCTTATGGACGAGGGCGTAGCTCAGTTGTTTGTCCATCAGTTTAATGGCCGTAAGATTATCGGTACTGTAGGCGCTCTCCAGTTCGAGGTTATCCAATACCGACTCCTCCATGAGTATCAGGCTGCCTGTCGCTACGAGGGAATCAGCCTCTACAAGGCTTGCTGGATCGAGAGTGATAATGCGGCTCAGCTCGATGAGTTCAAGAAACGTAAGGTCCAGTATATGGCAAAGGATAAGTGGGGTAGGGATGTGTTCCTCGCAGAGTCTAACTATATGCTCCAGATGGCTCAGGAAGGCTTCAAGGACGTGCGTTTCCATTTTACTAGCGAATTCTAAGAAATCAATAGACATACACCTATATATATGCAAGACGAAAGATATATAGCAAGAGGCGTCAGCGCTTCGAAGGAGGATGTTCACAACGCTATAAAGAACATCGATAAGGGTATATTCCCAAAGGCATTCTGCAAGATCATCCCTGATATCTTGGGTGGTGACGAGCAATATTGCAACATCATGCACGCCGATGGCGCTGGAACTAAGTCTAGCTTGGCGTATCTCTATTGGAAGGAGACAGGCGACCTCAGCGTATGGAAGGGTATCGCTCAGGATGCTCTCATAATGAATATCGACGACCTCCTCTGTGTGGGCGCCGTAGATAATATCCTCGTTTCTTCAACTATCGGCCGTAACAAGCTCCTTATTCCTGGTGAGGTTATCTCGGCTATCATTAACGGCACAGATGAGCACCTCGCTGAACTTCGCGAGAAGGGAGTGGGCGCTTACGCAACTGGTGGTGAGACTGCCGACGTGGGCGACCTTGTACGCACTATCATCGTAGACTCTACTGTAACTTGCCGTATGAAGCGCTCAGATGTCATCGACAACGGCAATATCCGTCCTGGCGACGTAATCGTAGGTATGTCTTCATCTGGCAAGGCAACTTATGAGAAGGAGTACAATGGTGGTATGGGTTCTAATGGCCTTACTTCTGCCCGCCATGATGTCTTTGCTAAGTATTTGGCAGAGAAGTACCCAGAGTCGTTCGACCATGGTGTACCTTATGATTTGGTATATTCAGGCGCTCTCCGCCTTACAGATAATGTAGAGGGCTCTCCTCTTAATGCAGGTAAGTTGGTATTGTCACCTACTCGTACATACGCTCCTGTAATCAAGAAGCTCCTCGATGCTCTCCGTCCTCAGATTCATGGTATGGTTCACTGCTCTGGTGGTGCTCAGACCAAGATTCTCCACTTTATCGGCGACGGTATCCGCATCGTTAAGGAAAATCTCTTCCCTATTCCTCCACTATTCCGTACTATTCACGAGCAGTCGGGTACAGATTGGAAGGAGATGTACAAGGTATTCAATATGGGTCATCGTATGGAGGTCTATATTGCACCTGAACATGCTGAGGAGGTTATCGCTATCTCTAAGTCGTTCGGTATCGACGCCCAGATTGTTGGCCGTGTAGAGGCTAAGGAGGGTGGTAAAGAGGTTATCCTCAAGACCGAAAACGGAGAATACCAATACAACTAATACAAAACATTATAGATGGCAAGTAATACTACCATATTGGAGCGTCTTGACGGCTTGATGTCGCGTTTCGAGGAGGTGTCAACTCTGATTACCGACCCAGGCGTGATAGCCGATCAGGCTCGTTTCCGTAAACTTACCAAAGAGTACAAGGATTTGGATTCGATTCTCAAGGTGCGTAAGGAGTATGTAGATACCCTTAACGGCTTGGAGGAGGCTAAGGATATCTTGGCTAATGAGTCGGACCCTGACATGAAAGAGATGGCTCGTGAGGAGGCCTCTCAATGCGAGAAGCGTATACCTGAATTGGAAGAGGAGATAAAGCTTCTTCTCGTACCAGCAGATCCACAGGATGATCGTAATGCAATATTGGAGATCCGTGGTGGTACAGGTGGCGATGAAGCTGCTCTTTTTGCTGGCGACCTCTTCCGTATGTATACAAAGTACTGCGAGACAAAGGGATGGCATTTGACGGTATCGAGTGCATCAGAGGGTGCTGCTGGCGGTTATAAGGAGATCATCTGCAGCGTTACCGGCGAAAAGGTGTATGGCACTCTCAAATATGAGTCGGGTGTTCACCGCGTTCAGCGTGTTCCAGTTACTGAAACTCAGGGCCGTGTTCACACATCAGCAGCATCTGTTGCCGTTCTTCCAGAGGCAGAGCCTTTCGATGTAGAGATTAATGAGGGCGAAATAAAGTGGGATACTTTCCGATCTTCAGGCGCCGGTGGTCAGAACGTTAACAAGGTTGAGTCTGGTGTGCGTCTCCGTTATAACTGGAAGAACCCTAACACAGGCGTGGTTGAGGAGATTCTCATCGAGTGTACCGAGACTCGTGACCAACCAAAGAATAAGGAGCGCGCTCTCAGCCGCTTGCGTACCTTTATCTACGACAAGGAGCATCAGAAATATATTGATGATATCGCTTCCAAGCGTAAGACTATGGTATCAACGGGCGACCGCTCGGCAAAGATCCGTACATATAACTATCCACAGGGGCGTATCACAGATCACCGTATCAACTATACAATCTACAACCTTGGCGCATTCATGGATGGCGAGATTCAGGATTGCGTAGATCATCTGATCGTGGCCGAGAATGCAGAGCGTCTCAAGGAGAGTGATATGTAACTTTTCTTTCTTTTTCTATATCCCGAGTCTATCCCGAGTACTCCCCGAGTGATCCCCGAGTATAGACCGAGTGTAGCGAAGGTCAGGACAACTAAAGTTTAATAGCAAAAAAAGAAATAACATAATACAATGAAGAATATCTCTTATGCCATTGGCATGAATATCGGCGCTAATCTTCTTCAGAGTGGCGCAAAGGGTTTGGACTATGCAGAAGTTGCTGCAGGTTTGCAGGCTGTACTTGAGGGAAAGCAACCACGTATCGAGAATAAGGAGGCAGGTATGCTTCTTAACAAGTTCTTTACAGAACTCGAGGAGAAGGCTGCTGCAGCAGCAAAGGAGGAGGGTGAGTCGTTCCTCGCAGCCAACGCTACTCGCGAGGGTGTAGTTACACTTCCTAGTGGCCTTCAGTATGAAGTCATGACACAGGGCAACGGTCCTAAGCCAAAGGCTACAGATACAGTTCTCTGCCACTACCATGGTACTTTGGTTAATGGCACAGTATTCGATTCTTCAGTACGTCGCGGTCAGCCAGCTGCATTCCCTGTAAATGGTGTCATTGCTGGTTGGGTAGAAGCTCTTCAGCTTATGCCTGTAGGCTCTAAGTGGAAGCTCTTCATCCCTTACAATCTCGCTTATGGTACACGTGGCGCAGGAGAATCCATTCCTCCATATGCAGCCCTCATATTCGAGGTAGAGTTGTTGGAAATCAAATAATTAAAGTATCAACATAAGAAATGAAAACAATTTCAAAGTTTTTCTCAGTAGCTACTCTTGCTGCTGCTACTCTTTTGAGTGTATCTTGCTCTAAGTCATACACAGGCAAAGTGCAACTCAATAACGATGTGGATAGTGTCAGCTATGCACTCGGTACCTTTATCGGTGCTCAGCTTAAGCAGATGACAGAGCGTTTCCCTCTTGTAGGTCTTGATTCTATCGCTTTAGCTAAGACATACGCAAGTGGTTCTCTTCATGAGGATTACCTCAAGATGGTAAAGGATCAGCTCCTTGGTGAGGCAAAATTGAACGAGGATGCTTTCAAGTATGGTTTTACACATCAGTACCTCCATGGTAAGTCAATGCTCTCTGATGAGCAGGCTAACTTCATTTGCCAGTTGAAGTCTGGTGAGCAGCGCCGTTTGAAGGACGAGCAGAAAGCAGCTAAGGCTCAAGCTAATATCGAGATCGGTAAGAAGTTCCTCGAGGAGAATGCAACAAAGGATAGCGTAGTAGTTCTTGAGAATGGTCTTCAGTACAAGGTTCTTGCTGCAGGTACAGGTGCTACTCCAACAGTAGATGATAAGGTTAAGTGCAACTATGAGGGCCGTCTCATCGATGGTACTGTATTTGACTCTTCATACAAGCGCAATCAGCCAGCAACATTCCCATTGAATGGTGTTATCAAGGGTTGGACAGAGATTCTCCAACTTATGAAGGAGGGTGACAAGTGGCAGGTGTATATCCCATCTGAACTCGCATACGGCGAGCGTGGTGCTGGTGATAATATTGCTCCTAATGAGACTCTTATCTTCGATATCGAGCTCCTCGAGGTAATTAAGTAATTTGAAAATACACATACACTTACACATATTCTGATAATGAATCGAGACAATACAATCTTTGAGCTCATCGAAAAGGAGCACAATCGCCAGAAGCGAGGCATCGAGATGATCGCTTCTGAGAACTTCGTGAGCGATCAGGTAATGCAGGCTATGGGCTCTTGCCTTACCAATAAGTATGCTGAAGGCTACCCAGGCAAGCGTCACTATGGCGGTTGTGAGGTAGTTGATGAGGTTGAGACTATCGCTATTGAACGTCTCAAGCAGATCTATGGTGCAGAGTTCGCAAACGTACAGCCTCACTCTGGTGCTCAGGCTAATGCTGCTGTTCTTTTGGCTGTATTGAACCCTGGTGATAAGTTCATGGGCCTCGATTTGGCTCACGGCGGTCACCTCTCTCATGGTTCTGGCGTCAATACATCAGGTCTCCTCTACACACCTTGCGCTTACCACCTCAACAAAGAGACTGGTCGCGTAGACTACGACGAGATGGAGGAGGTAGCAATGCGTGAGAAGCCAAAATTGATCATCGGTGGTGGTTCTGCTTACAGCCGTGAGTGGGATTACAAGCGTATGCGTGCTATCGCTGATGCTTGTGGCGCTCTCCTCATGATTGATATGGCTCACCCAGCAGGTCTCATCGCAGCAGGTTTGCTCGACAACCCTGTTAAGTACGCTGATATCGTTACTTCTACTACACACAAGACTCTCCGTGGTCCTCGTGGTGGTGTTATCCTCCTCGGTAAGGATTTTCCTAACCCTTGGGGCAAGACAACTAAGAAGGGCGAGATCCGTTCTATGGGTTCTCTTATCAATTCTGCAGTCTTCCCTGGTCAGCAGGGTGGTCCTCTAGAGCATGTTATCGCTGCTAAGGCTGTCGCATTCGGCGAGGCTCTCACTCCAGAGTTCAAGACTTACCAGACTCAGGTTAAGAAGAATGCAGCTGCTCTCGCTAAGGGCATGATGGATAAGGGCTTCTTCATCGTATCGGGTGGTACAGATAACCACTCTATGCTTGTAGACCTTCGTCCTAAGTATCCTGAGCTTACAGGTAAGGTTGCAGAGAAGGCTCTTGTTGCAGCTGATATCACTGTTAACATGAACCTCGTTCCTTTCGATACTCGTTCTGCATTCCAGACATCAGGTCTCCGTCTCGGTACTCCTGCTATCACAACTCGTGGTCTCGTTGAGTCTGATATGGATATTATCGTTAATATGATCGACCGCGTCCTTGCAGATCCAGAGAACGAGAAGGTAATTGCTACTGTTCGCGCAGAGGTTAATGAGATGATGTCTCCTAGACCAATGTTCGCATGGTAATGGAATAGTAATTATACTATAATCCTATATATGTGCTCTTTTCTACATACGAAAAGAGCACATTTTTATTTTTTACCCCTTAAAAACTCTTTTTTTACCGTGTGCGTTATTAACAATTGATAACTTTGCAAGTGAACAAAGTGGCTTAATGCCTATAAACGTAAATTTATTTTAACGCACATATAACATGAACGCTTTCCTTAAAAGAGGTCTATCATTAGTGACAGTGGCACTCGGAATGGGTGTTGCAGTTTATGCACAGAGTAAGGCTTCCATCGTAGTAAATGCCGATCAAGGCAACGTACAGATTTCTCGCCATATATATGGTCATTTCTCTGAACACCTTGGACATTGTATTTATGGCGGTTTCTACGTAGGTGAGGATTCTCCAATTCCTAATACAAAGGGTATTCGTAATGACGTCGTAGAGGCTCTAAAGAATCTACGTATTCCTAACCTTCGTTGGCCTGGCGGTTGTTTCGCCGATGAGTATCACTGGATGGATGGTATAGGCCCTAAGGAAAATCGCCCAAAGATGGTTAATACGCATTGGGGTGGCGTTACAGAGGACAACTCTTTCGGTACTCACGATTTCCTCGATATGTGTGAACTTATAGGTACCGAACCATATATCTGCGGTAACGTAGGTTCTGGTACAGTTGAGGAGATGTCTAAGTGGGTAGAGTATATGACATTTGATGGCGAGAGCCCAATGTCTAAGCTCCGTAAGGAGAATGGCCGCGAGAAGCCTTGGAAGGTTCAGTTCCTCGCCGTAGGTAATGAGAGCTGGGGCTGTGGTGGCGAGATGACACCTGAGTTCTATGCCGACAACTATCGTCGTTATCAGACATTCTGCCGTAATTATGGAGACAATCACTTGCTTAAGGTAGCAGGTGGTGCAAATGTTGATGACTATAACTGGACAGAGGTCATGATGAAGCGTGTACCTGCTCGTTTTATGTGGGGCCTCTCTCTTCACTATTATACACACCCTGGTGGTTGGGATAATAAGGGTTCTGCTACTCAGTTTACTCCCCGCCAATATGCTGAGACTATGAAACGTTGTCTCAAAATGGACGAACTCGTTACTCGTCATGATGCTATTATGACAAAGTACGATCCTAAGAAACGTGTTGCCTTGGTTGTTGACGAATGGGGTTCATGGTACGATGTTGAGCCAGGTACAAATCCAGGTTTCTTGTTCCAGCAGAATACTATGCGTGATGCTCTTATCGCAGCATCTACTCTTAATATCTTCCACAAGCATGCCGATCGCGTTAAGATGGCTAACCTTGCTCAGATCATCAATGTTCTTCAAGCTGTAATCTTCACTGATGGAGATAAGATGCTTCTCACTCCTACATATCACATCTTCGATATGTACAAGATTCACCAGGATGCTACTCTCCTTCCTTCTGTTGTCAAGACAGAGAAGTTTACTGTAGATGAGTTCTCTGTAGATCAGGTTAATGCTTCCGCATCGGTTGATAAGGATGGAGTAATTCATGTATCTGTAGCAAATCTCGACCTCAATAAGTCGGTAGAAGTATCTGTTGATATTCGAGGCGTTAAGGTTAATGCTGTTGAGAAGGTGCAGGTACTTACTTCTGATAAGATCAACGACTATAATTCGTTTGAAAAGCCTAATAAGATTCAACTTACAGATGGCGCTAAGAATTGTAAACTCAAGAATGGTGTTCTTACCATTTCTATGCCTGCTAAATCTGTAGTTACTGTAGCTGTAAAATAATAAACACAAGATATAATGCAATACAAGTATTTCCTTTCGGCTCTCGCTGCAGCATCTCTAGCTTGTTCTTGTGCTGTGAACAATGATGGAGTTAGCGCAACCGATGAAAATAACTTCACTCTCGACGTTCTTCATAAGGGCGCTGAGATACAGAGTACAATGTATGGCCTCTTCTTTGAGGATATTAATTATGGTGCCGATGGTGGTCTTTATGCAGAGAAGATCAAGAACCGTTCGTTCGAATTTCCTCAGGCCCTGATGGGTTGGAATACTTATGGTAAGGTAGAGGTACGCACAGATGGTGCTCCATTCCCTCGCAATCCTCACTATGTTCGACTCTCTGATCCTCGCCACGCACATAAGCGCACAGGCCTTGAGAATGAGGGCTTCTTTGGCGTTACAACTCAGAAGGACGCTGAGTATCGTTTCTCTGTATGGGCTCGTCAGGCCTCTTCAGAGCCTTCTAAGATCCGTGTAGAATTGGTTGATCCTGCCTCAATGGGTGAATCTCATATCAACGTTCGTGAGAAGATAGTTGTCGACTCTAAGGAGTGGAAGAAGTATACCGTAGTCCTCAAGTCTACACAAGACGTACAGCGCGGTCTTCTCCGTATCTTCCTAGATTCACCAGCAAGCGTAGATCTCGAGCATATATCTCTCTTCCCTGTAGATACATGGCAAGGTCGCGAGAATGGCCTCCGTAAAGATCTCGTACAGGCTCTCGCTGATATCCATCCTGGCGTATTCCGTTTCCCTGGTGGCTGTATCGTTGAGGGTACAGATCTCGAGACTCGTTACCAATGGAAGAATACAGTAGGTCCAGTTGAGAATCGTCCTCTCAATGAGAACCGTTGGCATTATACATTCCCTCACCGTTTCTACCCTGATTATTATCAGTCATACGGTCTCGGTTTCTATGAGTACTTCCTCCTTTCTGAGGAGATCGGTGCAGAACCTCTTCCTGTTCTTAGCGTAGGTCTGGCTTGTCAGTTCCAGAATGAGGATATGAAGGCTCATGTGCCAGTCAAGGAACTTCAGCCATATATCCAAGACGCTCTAGATCTCATCGAGTTCGCAAATGGCCCGGCTACTTCTAAGTGGGGTAAGCTCCGCGCAGAGATGGGTCATGAGGAGCCTTTCAACCTCAAGTTCCTTGCTATCGGTAATGAGCAGTGGGGTCCAGAGTATCCAGAGCATCTTGCTCCTTTCGTAGATGCAATACGTGCTAAGTATCCTAATATCAAGCTAGTAGGTACATCCGGCCCAGATTCAGAGGGTAAGCAGTTCGAGTATCTATGGCCAGAGATGAAACGCCTCGGTGCCGATTTGGTCGACGAGCATTTCTATCGTCCAGAGACATGGTTCCTTTCACAGGGTAATCGTTACGATTCGTACGACCGTAACGGACCAAAGGTGTTTGCTGGTGAGTATGCTTGCCATGGTAAGGGTAAGAAGTGGAATCATTTCCATGCTTCTCTCCTCGAGGCTGCCTTCATGACAGGTATCGAACGTAATGCTGATGTTGTCCACATGGCTACTTACGCACCACT
>JAKSLC010000090.1 GCA_024401415.1 Bacteroidales bacterium
GGCATGAGATGCTCTAAAATTGACATCATAATAGATGATAGCACCTTGCTTATGAGCATAATCTATAAGCGACTTAACCTTTGCGCGTATAACAGGATTAATGGCATAATATGAACCGAAGAGAACAATATCATCAGCGTTTATCTCTGGCAAACTCATAGATGCCTTATCGTGAGGATGATCCTTATAGAATACATACTCAGCATCATTCTTATCATTAAGGAAAGCAAGAGATATATGGCTTTTCCCATTACGATCTACTCCGGTGGACGAGACCCCATTCTCCTCGAGATATGAACATACTAAATTACCTATTCTATCATCTCCAGTTTCAGAGAGGAATACGCCAGGCACGCCACAACGGCCAAGCGATATCATGGAATTGAAAGTACTACCACCAGGAACAGCACCCACAGGCTTATTATTGCGAAATATAATATCGAATACGGTTTCGCCTATACCTATAACTTTTCTCGTTTTCATTTTATCATCTTGATATTTCTGCAAAGATAGTATGTGCTGCTGTAGTACAAGCAAATTAATATCTAAATTCACATAACCAACTGCTTAGTACACGAGATTTCTCCCTGCTGAACTTGTATGATATAGAGGCTATTCTTTGGCATAGTTAGAGAAACTTCTCCGTGAGCCATTTGCGATTTGACTACCCTACCCATAATATCGTATATAGTAATACACATTGGCAACGTTGGATTACCGCTAATAAATATACTATCACGGATTCTCTTTACTACTATAGGATCTGACTCGACAATATTATTATCACTAGTGGCAATATCAGACAATTCAGACACTATTGTTCCTCTAGGTTCGAATCTGACAGAGAAACGGCCTGCACTTAACACGCCAGCATCAGGAATAATGTATGTCGACATTTGCCGGACATTAACTATACGTCCACAATGATGATCAACAAAGAACACCTCCCACTCATCATCAAAATCGTTAATATTGGGAAATTCAACTATAGGCTTGGTTCCATCACCCAATGTTGCAGTTATACATATTGGGATTTCCTGAGAAACAATATTATCTACCTTAGGCATAATTGCGATGGCGATATCCTCGGCATCTTTGCGAGTAAAAATCTGGTATGAAGACCTTGGCTGATATGAGTACTTGTATGAATCGGACAAGTGGCTCTGCATACTTCCTCCCGACTTAAATACGAGAACCACTTCATCTTTACGGAACCCGCTTCCTACCGTGACCCTGAGCATATCATTTCGAAGCAGAGGAACAGACTTTAATGAAGTAGAACCCTCATCGTGCTTCACAGGATTCAGAACAAGAACGGTTTCATCTTCCTCTACAAAGACAGCAAAACCTTCAAAGGGAGCCAAAGAAGAAACAATATCCTCTAAATTGCCAGCAACAGACACATTTTCGACCAAATTATAAGTATAGAAAAGATACCCAGCATAACCAGCGTCCTGCTTATATCCACGCACATAAATAGTTGGGTTGATACGACCTCGACGCACATCAATGAACCCTTGAATGTCTACAGTAAAAGGATAGGGATTTGCCAGCCAATGCCAACCACGCGCTAAAGGAGCCGTGTATTGTAGCATCGTATTCACTGGAGCTCCCTGCTGAATGACGTGATTATCATTTCTGCCATTGGAAGAGTGCTGCGAATAGTTTAATATCAGGCACCCTGCCTGTTGCGCCAAACTTTCGCCCTGTAACTTATCTACATTATAGAAACTACGGCTGAATGAATCGTACTGATGCAATACGTCGCCCCCTTGCATATTCAAAGCCAAAAGATTTGAAAAAGTACCCTCTCGTGTAGCACTACCAGTATAGTAACTACGTCCACGCAAGAAAGAACGGTAAATATTTGGCTTATTCAGGCCGCCATTATCAAATATCACCCCCCCATACTCCAATTGAGGAACCTTAGTATACTGATAATAAAGATCTAGCGAACCATAATTGTATATACTACCTTGGACAGACAAACCTGCATTAGCGCCATACAACGACAAAGTGGCATCCTCTGCTATAGTAATATTAGCTGCAGCAGCGCCAAAGTTTCTGACGACAGGATTATTATGTCCTTTGCCTATCAAAACCTCAGACGTGCAACATGGCATTGCACAACCTTGCCAATTATTTGCATTATCCCATGCGTCATCATCAATACCTGTCCATATACAAAGTGAATTGTGCTCAGTGTCTCCCAGAGCGAAAAATCTAGGAGACGCACTATGTGGACTTGCTGACCCTAAAATAGATTGAGAGCACAAAGAACCGACATATTTTGTTCCGAAAGGAGTATAACTATCAATAGGACGCCAACATCTCTGCCCTCCATTAACATCGATCGTCATTATATGAGAATGAGACGTTATAGAACCACTGAGTTCATCAAAAAAGAGTCGCACTCTACCATAATCCGTCGGATCAGACAAAGACAAGACCTGCCAATATCCATGCGAAATAGAGTATGGAGCATTACAAGCAACCTCATCACAAGGGCTATGATAGTACTCAGCTTGCCACCATCCATCATTTTCTGCACATATAGATATTGGTCCGCTATGTATCTTATCTCCTACATAGAAACAGCACTCATCTCCCATACTGAGATATCTTTTAAGTGTCCCTGAGATATACGACTTATCATTACCACCCTTTACATCTCCTGACACAGAAAGAGAGTGATTATGAAGGATCAGCAATCCATTAGACAATTCTACAATGTGTGCAGAAATATCTACATTTGACTCAACAGAGAAACAATTATCAACCTTCAGAAACGACATATTAGCAGAAGTACCAGGCTTGCCGATAATAAACTGAGGCAAATGACCATCCATCGTTATAGGCAGGTTGCAAGTGGTACATTCTTCATCTAAATACAGATTACCGCGTAAACTAACTACACCACTATTATTGGGGAGGTCCAGTTGTATATTGGCAGATGACATGTGAAGATTGCCGACTATAATACGAGTACCATTTGCAAGAGTCTTCTTTCCTGATCCTGATACTACTACATTATTGAAACGATTATGACGCAGCATAATCTCATAATCCGAGTCGCCTCCATACTCAAACGTTCCTCCATCTACAGATAGGAATCTATCAAAAATTCCATCAGGTTCTGCATGAGCTGATTCCACCTTTATAGTTCCACCGCCTGACACCTGACCTAGATATACGCCTTGAGCGCTTCCCAAATTTAATTTTGCTCCTTTATTGACGACACAAGATATGCAATGTAACCCTTGGCCATATTCATTAATTGACACATTATGATTAATCTCCATAGAAAAGACACAATCACCTAAAGGCATATCTGCTATTACATTACCATTGGTATCGAATATATCCCAATCGTCAGAAGATACCGACTTCATAGAAGTAATGTCGTGCTTCGATATGAGTTTATAATATGGCACAACACACTCCCCAAAAGCAAAAATACCATTGAAAGAAGAACATACTTGAGATTCAGAAATACCTATCTCTGCACTATGCATACCCTTTTTCATATTGACCCTATCATAAACAGAGACACTATTATCAGACGGACTAACAAACAGTAGATATTGCTCATTTTCCCCAAGCTCTGAAACAGAAAAACTTACCTTACCACTCTCAGGAGCAATAGACTCTGAGGCAACTACCCAACATAATGGCATTATCTTATCATTCATAGGAATGATTCGAGGTGCTATCAACAATGCACCAGTAGTACTTGAACGCAAATCTGACAATGAGACAGGAGAATAGCTATCGCCTATTCCAACAGGAATCAACGAGCTATAACCCTCAGTAGCGTTCAGATGTATTTTCACACCGGAAAGAGATGGTGACTGACTCACCCTTATGTAGCAGTCTTTTGAAAAATCACCCCCATCGATTACGGCTCCTGGCAACAATTCCACAACATTTGAACCTATATCCAAAATTCCTCTCTTGAGCGTCAGTTGTTTCCCTATTTGAATAGATTTAGGCAAGGTGCCCCTTGCCATTACACCTAACTGATTATCAATCACTAGATTATCAACAATACCATCTACATATAATGATTGGGATACGGAACCATTAAGTATTATACGACCATTGCCCACGATATGCGCACCTTTATTCAATTCCAGGGCATCTCCACAAACCTCAATATCATGCAACAAATGCAGGTTACAAGACTCTACTTTCAAACTTCCTAATACGCCACTCGATATAGAGACACTTTGTTCACCATCTCCATTAAATATTGTGGTATTCATATCGTGAACATACTCACCATTTATAGCGAGATTACCACCCAATATCAAGTCGCACCCAGCCATATCCAACATAGAGTTCTCTGCGACAAAGAGATCTCCTTGAATTTTCATTGAGCAACCGACAGCTTTTACTTTTGCTTTTTCTGAGATGACGACATTAGGCAATGGAGTTAAAGAACTGACACTAACATCTATGACTCCATATATGCATATAGCAGAAGATGGACTAATAGAGACTGTGTGACAATCGTAATGAATATTACCGCTTTCCTCTATCATTATCCTAGATTTACCTCTCATTGACAAAGAGCCTCCAATCAGATTCAACCCTGTTCTGACATTCAATAACCCATCGTTGTCCAAGATAAATTCTGGAGTTGAATTAACTATTGAGTATGGAGAGACTGTGTTGGCAGAAACGATTGCCTTATCCTTGACATGAATCTTACTAAACACCCCTTGGTATAGGAGAGAATTATTACCAAAATTCACTTTTGCCTCATTGTCCACCATCAATCCACCTTCGCAAAGAACTGGAGATGTAAATATTGTGTTTGCATTAGACAACCATAGCGTACCCTTACTACAAATCTTGTCATTAACCAAGTTAATATTCACAGGATCAGTAATGATACTTGGCAAATGTATAGTACCACTCTTTAGAGAAAGTGACAAATCTGAATCATTAGTCTCTAACGTTACAATGCCATCAGTCAATTTATTTATGGTAATTATTCCGAACTCAATTGGTGCTCCACAAACCTTTGTGTTCGCTTCTCCGGAAAAATGAACATTTTCAAGATGCATTGCCCCATTATTCTGCACATTACCCTGAAAATCCAATATTGCATCATCCTTAACTATCAAAGTTCCATTATTAATCAGATTCCCTTTGATAGTGTAATGACCATTATTGGAGAACACGACAGTTTTTCCTTCAGCTATAATCACATCTTTTGCGAACTCAACGTCATCTCCATAAAAATTCATATCAGTCTGAATATTGACATCTCCCATGAACAAATCCTTAGCGATACCACTGACAAGCATTCGTTCTCCCGTAAATATTGTATTACATAAATGACGCTGACCCAAAAAAGAGTGATAAACAATGTTATCCTTACTAAGTAGAACTTTCTCTTTCTCATTATGAAAAATGAACAGGCTTTCAGGATTAGACATAAATGGAGAGAAATCTGCCTTTGAGAAACGGTTATTATTCACATCACCAGTCAGATACCACGTATGATATTCCAAGATGCCATTTCCAATATAGATTCTTCTGGAGTAGTCTTCGGTATACCCCATTAGGTCTTCATACTTTATGATGAGTTTTCCTGCATTATCACCATTCCTTTGAATATCAATTACAGAACACTTGATCATGCAGAATGTAGTACCATATTTCTTTGAACAAGTAGTATTTATCGTATTACCTGGGCTGATTATCAACGTATCTCCGTATTTGAAATCATCGAACGTGTGCAATTCATCTTCATCCTTATCTTTTAAAGCCCATATTCTACCATCATAGCTAGACGAACGTGTGCTCACATACGTCTTAGGGTGCAAATCAGGTATTGAACCGAAATAGAAGTCACCCTCAGTGACACCATCATATCTAATATATTTTGTACCAGGTATCACCTTCCCACACACATTCCACTCTCCATCAACATAGCACAATGCATCGGCATCTTCGGCTACACCAGAATAATAACATGTATATGTAGTCTGATTTGGAGACAACTTCACATCTTCGCTCGTTTTTACTTTCAAGAAAAATCGATCACTCTGTTTTGTATTTTCAATAGACAACGTAGTATGAAGATATGGTACGAATGAGACAAGAGCAGTAGCTCCTTCAACGGTATATTCTATAGAAACCGCATGAGAAGACTCAGGCCCGATAAAAGGCAATATGAAATCCTTTTTTATCGGTACCTCTACCACTGGTGTCGGCACTTTCGGATCTATTTGTATGCCAGAAAAAATAAAGTTCTTAAAATCTGACTTTAAGCATATTGGCTGTTCATCTAATCTCAGTTTATATATAGCTGGATTTATTAAACTTTGGAATCGTTCGAACACAAGAGACTTGACATGAATATCTGATTTCAATCTAAGAGGAACCAAAGATGAAGTTATCATCAATGTCAACCCTGTCAAATCAGCGTCTCTTCCATCGATATATTGCTGAGTAAGTGCAATAAACCTGACTTTACCTACTACCCGACCACTGTGGGCAGAAAAACTACCTGTCAACTCTATAGCATCTTCCGTAACGAATGTCAATGAGGCACTATCTGCTTTTGAAACTAATATATCTTGCAACAAGAAAGTACCTCTGACATCGTAATATGTATCTCTATTTCCGGAGAAAACAGTACAATAACTAGGTGCATCAGACAAAATAGAAGAACTCTCATCGACCATTACACTTCCCTGAAAGTCTATACTACCCTTAAAAATCAAAGAACTCGCATCAGAAAGAGTAAGATTTCCGTCTATAACAAGACTATCATCAAGACACTCGACGTCAGACTCCTCAAGCCTCAACCCAGGAAAACTAGTATTATTGGAACTAATAGTGACATCGTGACAATCCTTTATCTTCAACTCTATATTTCCAAACGTAATTTTACTGCGAAAATCTATTTCTATGACAGAACATTGCTCGGAGTGTGCAATTTCTATGCTACCCCCATTTACGTACGCCATGGCTGTTTCGGCAATATTGAAAGTTGACGTCCTGACAACACCACCGGAAAGAAGGAACTCACCTATACCCGACTCAGAGACAACACCTAATGTCAAATGTGGAATATCTACAGAACCTGCAGAAACACTCATTCTACCAGTTACCAATAAGCTATTCACAACTACCTTGCCGGTATTGACTATATTGCCTTTCACAGACAGATTTACCAAAGCTTCGCTCCCTGAAGGAATAATCTCACCTCTGTTGACAATATTACCGTGTACAAACAAATGGCTATCAGAAGAGTCGAATATGAGCCTAGCACCCTTTTCTATAAGCAGATTGCCTTCAATAACCTTATCTCCTTTAACTACAAAATCATCCGAAATCGTTATTTGCTCTTGAGCTAATAGTATAGATGGGCAAAGGATGAGAATAATCGCTATAAAGATGCGATAAAATACTGATTTATACATAACGTCTGTGGCTATACATTTTTGGAGCGCGAAATTAGCTCCAACTCAAACCACATTCAAGCGAATGGGATAGAATACTACGATTCGGGATATATAACACAATGTTGTGACGAAATACAAGGTATTTGTGTCAAACAATGAATAAGAGAGGGATATAGAGAGATTATTTCCCCAATAAATAAATCGCGACAAAGCATATCAAACGACATGCTGCTTTGCTAGAAATCTCTACGATTGATATAGACCTCCAATAGCTTTGTCAAACCAGAGGGATTATTTGGAACGACATCAAAGTCTGCTATTGCGGCAGGGATAAGGCATGAATTACCCTTTGTCAGGTGTATCTTTGTAACACATGGAGCTCCCATTTCTCGAGGTAATTTTTCCCAAGTACGAATACTTACATCTGCATCACCTTCAAGACACATATATATAACAAAGGAATCGTATTTGTATAGTCTGCGATGGAATGCTCTATTTACCTCTAAAAGTTTGACAGTGAAAAACTCGCACTCATTTATGGTAACAGGCTTGTCAATCTTACGTTCATAATGGGTACGATAATCAGAGTAAACCTTGTAGTCGAGCGCACGTGCCGCCAAATCGGTATGGAGTTGACGAGGTTTTCCATCCAATCCCATACGATTATAATCGAAAATACGGTATGTATAATCAGAACTCTGCTGAATCTCTGCTATCATAAGGCCGCCACAGATAGCATGTATGCGACCTGCAGGAATAAAAAACACATCCCCCTCTTTTACTTCGTGAGAAGCCAGGACATCACAGATACTGCCGTCTTCTATACGTTTCTGATATTCGTACTGAGATATTGGGCTCTTAAAACCGGAATACAATTTTGCTTCGGGATCGGCAGACATGACGTACCACATCTCTGTTTTACCCAATCCTCCGTGAACCTCTTTTGCCATCACATCGTCAGGATGCACCTGAATAGACAAGTCGCGTTTGGCATCAATAAACTTAATAAGCAGAGGGAAGACATCACCACACGCTGCAGCCACCTTTTCTCCCACAAGGAGAGAACCATATATCTTGACTAATTCAGACAATCGGGCACCCTTAAGATCACCATTAGCCACCACTGACTCCTTATTTGGAATAGCAGAAACCTCCCAAGACTCGCCTATCGGCTGTTCGTTGGGGTCCAACCCTTTCATAGGGCGTATTTTATGACCTCCCCAAACAAGTTCATGGAAGTTGTTTTCAAATAGTAGTGGATATAATGGGGTATTCTGCATACGTATTAGTGAATCATATCTAGCACAAAGATAGTAATAAAAATGTCAGAATAAACATTGGGCATCTTGTATTATTAGCCTCTCATCATACATATTCCAGTCCCTTCGCCATTTTTACGCAACAAGTATTATATTAATATATTACATTTGCGTATCACAATGCTTAGCAGTAACGTGCAATTTTTCATAATCTACAACTCTCATATTCATCATCATGTACACAGGAAAGAAAACATGCAATCAGCTGAAGGCCATCCGCAAACAGATTGCTGATGCTAATGAGATAGAATATCAGCCTACGGAGTGTACCCATGACGGTCCGTGCAGCGGTACTTGTCCGAAGTGCGAATCGGAGATGCGGTATATAGAACGAGAGATTCAGCAACGTATATCGCTTGGCAAGAAAGTGGCTATTGTTGGGTTAGCTACAGGTCTGTCATCGGCCTTTGCAGTAGATGCCAGTGCGCAATGTGTGAAGAAAGATACAGTTGACAATCAATCTATAACAGAAAACCAACGTGCGCTTGAGAATGAACTAGTAGGAAAGGTTGAATTAGAAGGAGAAAAGCCGTCAACAGAATATGTATATATTAATGTTGATTATCCTGATGATGAAGAAGATAGAGTATATATAGTATCTGAACAGATGCCACAATTTCCTGGAGGGGAGGATGCTATGAGAAAATACCTGGTCGAGAGTATAAAGTATCCTGCTCTTGCCGGAGAGTTAGGTGTAGGTCGTGTATTCGTATCTTTTGTTATTGATAAAGACGGTTCTGTAACAGACGCTCAAGTTGTACGTGGTGTTGATCCACTTTTGGACAAAGAGGCTCTACGTGTAGTTAATGCAATGCCAAAATGGGAACCTGGAATTCAATACGGAAAGGCAGTAAAAGTAAAATACACCGTACCCATTAACTTCAGTCCTATAACCCCCAATGCAGAATAAAGCCCCCTTTATAGGAATCAGTCGGCATAGAATAGACAGAGATGGAGAAGGAGTGACTACACTTGCTGCATTTCATGGCTGTCCTTTAAGGTGCAAGTATTGTCTCAATCCGCAATGTCTGCGAGAAGACGGAATACGCGAATATCTGACGCCACAAGAACTATTAGACAAGGTAGTGATAGACGATCTATATTTTCAGGCTACTGGAGGAGGTATTACATTTGGCGGTGGGGAACCTGCCAAGCATAGTAGATTCATAGAAGAATTCAGAAGCATAAGTAATCCGGTCTGGAAAATCAATATTGAGACAAGTCTCAATGTTCCGCAAGAGCATATTGAACGAATAGCGCCATTCATACATCAGTTCATAATCGACATTAAGGATATGAACAATGATATCTATAAGTCATACACAGGTATAACCAACACACAAGTAAGGGCTAACCTGGAGTACCTATCACAGGCGGGGCTTCACACCAGATGTCTTATACGTATACCTCGCATACCCAACTTCAATACACAAGACGACATAGAATATAGTAAGAGGATACTTATGCAGATGGGATATACGGATTTTGACGAATTCGAATATCAGGTATAAGTGAGGATTCTGTCAACTTCAGTACCCATACCTCATCACATTAAATAATATTATTTCTACACTATTTTTTCTCCGAGTCTCCCCCGAGTGTAGCCCGAGTATAGCCCGAGAGTAGCCCGAGTGATCACAGTCTTATTCTTTCATTCTAAAATAATAATATCTGCTCATCTCATAAGCAGATTATCCCAATATGACAAAATCACAAAACAAAATCCCCCTGCACTCAGAGAATGCAGGGGGAAAATTGTATATGAGTATTACATCTATTACTCGAGACCCTCGATAGGTGCTGAGTAGTCGATGCGGCTCATGCGGATGTA
>JAKSLC010000091.1 GCA_024401415.1 Bacteroidales bacterium
TTGCCGCTGGTCCTCTTTTTGGATCAGGGCAAAAATTTCTTCATCTCTTCTCATTATACCGGAGATTCTCCTATCCACCATTACGCAATAAAGGCAGAGGTTGGAGATATCTTCGCCGTATCGGACACCATTACTGACGACGCACTTAACCATTCGTTCAATGATGGTGGCGAATTCTGGGAAACTATCAGGTTCAGAAATGCATCTGACAATGGTGTAGGTGAGTTTATCGCCAATCACTCCGATGAGAAAATACGCATAACACTCATTACCCCTAAGGGTTCAGGGTATAAGTTTATGCTCACAGATACAGACAAACAGGCTATACGCGAAACTTATTATCTCGCTACTCTCTTGCGTGAAACTATTCATATCAAGGGCCAGATTCGCAATGTTCGCACTAGCCTTCAACATTATAACGCTAATAGTAAATCATCTTTAATAGCAGATTAACAATGAACGTAGCTCTAGTATATGGTGGCTACACCTCAGAGGCAGTAGTATCAGAACGTAGCAAGGATGGTCTCATGACTATGATGGACCGTAATTCTCATTTTATTGTTCCAGTAAAAATCAAGGAAGATAAGTGGACTGCAGAGCCTGTAGGCGAACCTTCTGTAGATATCAATCGAGACGATTTCTCTTATACCAATTCTAAGGGTGAAAAGGTATCTTTCGATTGCGCTTATATTACTATACATGGCAATCCTGGAGAAAATGGTCAGCTTGGTGGTTATTTCGAGATGATTGGTCTCCCTTACTCTACTTGCCCTAGCCTCACCTCCGCCATGACGTACGACAAGTTCGTAACAAATACTTTCCTTCGCAATCTTGGCGTTAATCTCGCTAAGTCTATCATGGTAGAGAGCTCTGCTCAGTATACTCCTTCTGAAATCGTAAAGGAGATCGGACTACCTTGTTTCATCAAGCCTGCCGCTGGCGGCTCTAGTTTCGGCGTTTCTAAAGTAAAGTCCGAGGCCGAAATCGTTCCTGCTATCGAGAAGGCTCTCAAGGAGAGTTCTTTTGTTCTCATCGAATCTCTTCTCACCGGCACTGAGGTTACATGCGGTCTCTATAAGGCTAATGGCAAAACTACTGTATTCCCTCTTACAGAGGTTATACCTGCTAATGAGTTTTTCGATTATGAGGCTAAGTATACTCCAGGTATGGCTCAGGAAATTACTCCTGCACGTGTACCTGACAACGTTCGTGATAAGGTACAGGCTACAGCATCTCGTATCTATGACCTTATGCACATGCGCGGTATAGTACGTATCGATTTCATAATATCTCCAGAGGGTGAACCTTTTATGCTCGAGGTTAATACAACTCCTGGTATGACTGTTACTAGTTTCATTCCTCAGCAGATACGTGCGGCCGGACTTAAGACTGAGGACGTTTTCAATGACATTTTCGCATCCCTCAAGAAATAATAATGAAGTATCTTATAGTCGGACTTGGAAATATAGGTGATGAGTATGCTCATACTCGTCATAATATCGGATTCGATATCGTTACCGCCCTCGCTGCTAAGAATGATGCTCCTTGGGAGGGTTGCCGTCATGGAGAAATGGCTACTTATCGGTTCCGTGGCCATCAGATTTTTCTCCTCAAGCCTAACACTTACATGAATCTCTCTGGTAAGGCTGTCAATTACCACCTTCAGGATCAGAAGATTCCTATCGAGAATCTCTTCGTTTGTGTTGATGACTTAGCACTTCCTTTCGGAACTCTTCGTCTAAAGGGCAAGGGCTCTGATGGCGGCCATAATGGCTTGAAGAATATAAATGCTCTCATTGGTACTCAAAATTATGCTCGCCTCCGTTTCGGTATCGGCAATGAGTTTGCTCGAGGCGGTCAAATAGATTTCGTCTTGGGTTCTTGGACCGAGGAAGAACAGAAAACTATCAAGGATCGTATCGATTTGGCTACAGAGATCATCCCTTCCTGGATTGCTGTCGGGCTGGAACGTACCATGACTCAGTTCAATAATAAGTAGTATCCGTATGGACGCACGTATAGATAAATTTCTCTGGTCAGTACGTATCTATAAGACTCGTACAATAGCTGCCGAAGCTATCAAAAAGGGCCGTATCAGTATGGGTGGCACACAGGTTAAGGCTTCTCGTACCGTCAAGGCTGGCGATACCGTTGATGTCCGAGTTCCTCCTGCTACTCGTTCTTTCAAAATATTGGATATCCCTCGTAGCCGCGTCGGAGCTAAGTTGGTGCCTAATTATATTACTGAGGTCACGACTCCCGATCAATTGGAGATTATCGAACTCCAAAAGCTTGCCGCATCTATGAACCGACAGAAGGGTCTGGGCCGTCCTACCAAAAAGGACCGCCGAGATATCGACTCCTATTTCGGAGATATTGCAGATGAGTTCATGCCTGATTTCGATTGGGATGACGATGATGATGATTTAGAAGATACTGAAGAATAATAGAGATTATGCTGATAGCTCAGAAAAGACGTAAGGAAAATATTGTAGAGTACTTGCTGTATATGTGGCAGGTAGAGGATCTTATCCGCGCCAATCAGTTCGACATAAATCTTATTGAGGAACGCGTCATCTCTCAATATGGCGTCACAGACCCTGTAATTCACGGCCAGATTAGTGAGTGGTGGGAGAACCTTATCGAAATGATGCACAATGAAAAGAAGGAGAATGGAGGTCATATCATCATTACTCAACATCTGATGAATGACATGTATAATTACCATCTCTATCTGCTGACTCTCGAATCTGAAATTCCTTACCAGAATGCGTTTCAGAATGCTTGGCCCGACCTGGAGGCTTTGATGGCGAAAATCCCTAATGGTGATAAAATGCACCATGTCGAATTGGCTCTCACTGCTATATACGACTATTTTCTCCTCAAACTCCAGAAAAAAACTATTCTCGCCGATACGACTAACGCTCTCATGCGCATCAGTCATTTCATGGCTATCTTAAGTCAGAAGTATCTCAAGGCCGAAGTCGACCTTGACGATGACCTTAACAATAAACATCGTTTGTAATGAAACATTGCATACCAGCAATTGCTGTTCTTTACTCTATCTTGTTCGTTTCTTGCAAAGACGAACAGGTAGTATATCGTGAATACATCAACCTTAGCGATGCCTGGTATACCGATTTGGGTAGCGTCCAACTCCCAGGTACAACTGACGAGGCTTGCCTCGGTGATACCATATCTGATCTCAATGAAACTGGACGCCTCTCAAGAAAGCACTCTTTCGTAGGAGCGCTCACATACGAGCATCTTGTCAATATCCCAGAATCTTTCCGAGACAAGCATATCAGTCTCGTCATGGAACGTACCAAGCCTTCTACTCTGTGGATTGATGAGGACTCTATCGCATCTTTCTCGCATCTTTACGCCCCTCATATTTATGATATCACTGGCATTAAGCCTGGCGAACACCGCATACGTATCCGTATAGACAATAGCGAAAGGGCTATCCTTCCACAAATAGGTGGGTCTCATGCCGTATCTGAACATACCCAGACGAATTGGAATGGCATATTGGGACTGTTCTATATCGAGGCTACGGACAATGCTTATATCCACTCTGTTCAGGTTTTTCCTAATCTGCAGGATAATAGCATTACCATCCAGACCATCGTCAATCGCGCCCCTAAAGCCATGTCTCAAAAGATAGTCAACCTCTCTTTTGAAATAAAAAATTACGATGAACAAGAAAGCACCATAGGGAATCCATATATCTTACAAGATACTTTGTATCACGCTCAGGATACCCTTAATCTGACTATCCCAATACCCGAAGAGGTAGAACTTTGGTCTGAGTGGCATCCTAACGTTTATTCCCTCGTCGCAACTTTATCTTCCAACGATACAGAAAAAAAGTCTAAATCTGTCGATCGTATAGAGACCTCTTTTGGTGTGCGGGATTTCCATACCGAGGGTTCCCAGTTCGTAATTAATGGAAAGAAGACTTTCCTTCGTGGCAAACACGATGCTTGCGTATTTCCTCTTACTGGTTATGCTCCTATGGATGTCAACTCTTGGCGAACTGTGTATCGTAGAGCCAAGTCTTTCGGCATCAATCACTATAGATTCCACTCTTGGGCACCTCCTAGAGCGGCTTTCGTTGCTGCCGACTTAGAGGGTATCTATCTCCAGCCTGAACTTCCGTATTGGGGATGTCTGGAGAAGGGAGACTCTACTTTGCTCGATTTCTTACATAATGAAGGAGATATGCTTCTCGATTTCGTAGGCAATCACCCTTCTTTTACCATGATGGCTCATGGTAATGAACTTTGCGGAGATACAGCTATTATGCACCAGTGGGTAAATGACTTCAAGGCTCGCGACCCTCGCCATCTGTACTCTTTCGGTTCAAATAATTTCCTCGGTTGGATGGGGCAGCTTAATGGCGAGGATTTCTGGGTAACATGTCGCGCTGGCGGAGAACGTCATAATGAGTACAATACTCACGTCCGTTCTTCGTTCTCTTTCGCTGATGCTCACGATGGAGGCATACTCAATGGAACATATCCAAATACAACTTTCACATACGAAGAGGCTATCGCCAACGTGACAGTCCCTGTAATAAGCCATGAATCTTGCCAGTTCCAGATTTATCCAGATTCTTCTGAAATGGCTAAGTACACGGGGGTACTACGCCCTCTAAACCACGAGATTTTCCATCGAAGATTACGCGAAGCCGGACTCGATTCTCTCTCTCATCTGTATCACATGGCATCGGGTGAATTATCCATGCTTTGCTACAAGGCTGATATCGAGACTTGTCTCCGCACACGAGGTTTCGGTGGGTTCCAGCTTCTCGACCTTCAGGATTATCCTGGCCAGGGGTCAGCTCTCTGCGCACCGCTGGACGCGTTCATGGATCCTAAGGAGTTCATTGATAGTACGATGTTCTCCGCTTTCTGCTCCGAGGTTGTTCCTCTGGCTATAATGGATTCTTATATAATGCCTGCTGATAGTTTCTCATTCTCTTTCGCCGTAGCAAATTATTCAGAGCACGACATTAAGCAGGGGGTTGTCCGCTGGGGTATCCGTAACGAGGCTAATCATGTTATTACCAGCGGTTCTTTTAAGTTGGATGTCCCACAGGGTAATACGACTTACTCTGACAAGTTTTATGTCGAAAATCTCTCTGATTCTCTCAAGTGCGGCATGTCTGCTCTGTTGCTGACTGTCAATATAGCTAATCATACCAATTCGTATGATGTATGGGCTATTAAGTCAAATCCCGACTCAATCAGCATAGAGCCTTATATCGTTCGCACTCTTAACCGTGAGACTCAGGAGCGGTTGGAAATGGGAGAGACTCTGATCTTTAATCCTGAATTCTCAACTATAGATAGTATCTCTGTAGGTGGGTTATTCACTCCAGATTATTGGAACTACGCTATGTTTAAGTCTATTTCTGAGAATAATAACCAACCTGTCTCTCCTGGCACGTTGGGCTATCTGATAGACACTTTCCATCCTATATTCTGCAACAATCAGTTCAGCACTATGTCTCACTCTGATTTTCAATGGTGGGCAATAGCAAGGAATAGCCGTCCTTTAGTATTGGATAGTCTTAAGACTAATATCCCCGTTATTGTTCGCGCAATAGACAATGTTGAACGAAATCACAACTTGGGTATACTCATGGAATGTCAAGTCGGCAATGGTACTTTGATTATCTGTACCACTGATTTGGATGCTATATCTCAATATATCGAGGGTAAGCAGTATATCCGCGCATTGGCAGAGTATGCAGGCAATTCTCAAAGAGCGTCTCTAGTCTCTCTGCCGTTCCAAGACATACTGGATCTATTCCATACCAAAATCGAAGAAAAGGAGATAAAAGGTGTAAAGAATAATAGCGATTATAAGCGCAAGAAATAATTACTTGCGCTATTTCACTCTAGTCGCCATAGCATCGTACTTGTCTGCCTTTGATTTCGGAACGTAGATGTGCAGTTTCTGACCTGGACGGATAATATTGCGTCTGATTCCATTCCAATATGTCAAATCGGCCAACCTGATACCAAATCTCTTCGCAATAGTTCCCGGTACATCATTTTCTTTTACCTTATATATAAAGTGAACGCTGTTTGCTGGAACCGCGCCTCCGAAAGTAGCCTCAGATACTGGAACTATCTTGTTATTTGGGAAATATTTTTCTCTATTGTATGCATATACAGAATCTTCCTGTTGAGCAAATGCAAATGTCATCTCAACAGGTAATCTTAATGCATACGACTTTCCTTTCTCTATCGCAGGAATAATATCGTGTTTATATTGTGGGTTTAGCTCTCTAATAACATCCAAGCTAAGGTGCAGGACATTTGACACTTGCGCCAAATTCAATGGCTTTACTACCATTACTGTATCTGCTACAGGTGGCAATATACTTGGGGTGGCTCGTATCTGATGCTCTCCTGCATAGTTCATTGCATACGCTGCTGCTATGAATGCTGGCACATATCCTCTGGTCTCTCTAGGCAAATGATAATATATCTTCCAGAAGTCTCGTAGTCCACCGCTTCTGGCAATGGCTCTATTCACATTACCCGGACCGCAGTTATAGGCTGCAATAGCTAAGTGCCAATCTCCATATATCGCGTACAGATCTTTCAAGAATTTTGCCGCCGCTAAGGACGCCTTATAGGGATCTCTACGCTCATCTACGTATGATGTCACTTCACATCCGTATCTCTTGCCTGTATAATACATGAATTGCCACAAGCCCGACGCTCCTACACGAGATAAAGCTCTAGGATTCAACGCACTTTCTATAATTGGCAGATATTTCAACTCAAGCGGCATGTCATTGGCATCAAGCATCTCCTCAAACAATGGGAAGTAATATCTTGATAGACCTAGCATGCGCTCTACTTGCTCTCTTCGCTTAACTATGTATAATTCTATGAATTTCTTGACCTGGTTATTGTATGTCATGGGAATAGGCGATTGCAAAGCTTGTAGTCTCTGTACATATACATCGTCAGATATGCCTGATACTATACTATCGCCTAGAACTAACGTGTCTGGCACTAAATCGTTCGTTGCCGACATAAGCTGGGTATGGCTGTTATACCAGACAGACAACATACTATCTAGCTGATTTTGTGTATCTGTCAAGTCATATAGTAAACTATCCTCAATAGACAATGCCTCCTCGGCAGCCAGATCCATCAATGCTGTCGTATCAGCCTCTTCTTGCGCTTTAACCCCTACTAGAGTCGTCACCCCCAAGAGCAACAACACTATTCTCCTTATCTTCATGCTAATCGTGCTCAAATAGTTTTGTTTGTATATAGTCTTTGTACGATTTCCCTATCGGAATATACTCCTCTACCCCATCAAGGGATATCTGATTGCCAAACAAAGATCGTATCTTGTCAACACGAACTATGTAGGACTTATGTACTCTTATAAATTCTGTCACTGGAAGAGACTCTTCTAACCCCCTGAGCGACATGAGCGCTAGATATCTCTCTCCTGTAGTAGTATGAATCTCAACATAGTCTCTCAAACTGGAGATAAATAAAACCTCCTCATATCTTACTCTGATAATCTTGTGGTCGCCTTTAACTAGTATAACCCTATCTGTCAATGATCCTTCTACAGTTCTGTGTGGAGTATCGTCATCTTGTTCTCCGTCTGTCTTTTCTGGAGTCTTCCCTTTTGAAGTATTATTTTTTGCAGATCTCCCCTCTTCGTCATTGTCTGTAGCAGATACTGGCTCAGCCACTTGATGCACTGATGTTATGGCATCTCTCTGCGCTACACGCTGCATAGCCTTACTGACAGCCTGCATAAATCTATCAAATGAGAATGGCTTAAGCAGATAATCTAACACATCTAACTGATAACTCTCTATAGCATACTCAGAGTAAGCCGTTGTAAATACTACTAACGGTTTCTGTATAGAAAGCATCTTCAAAAAGTTAACTCCTGTAATATCAGGCATTTGTATATCTAGGAACATCAGATCTATTCCTCCTGATTGTACAACAGGCAATGCCTCTAGCCCACTCTTGTAGCTGCCCACCAACTCTAATGTAGGCACTTTCTCAATAAATTCCTTAAGCAATATTCTCGCAGGGAACTCATCGTCTACTATTATACAACGTATCATATCTCTATATTCTCGCTTTAAGTGAATCTTTTATGTATCTATCTTCATATAGACAGAAAACGCACTGTCTGTAGTCTTTATCTGCAACTCATATCTGCCTGGATAGAGTATATCAAGTCGTTTTCTGACGTTCTCTACTCCTATACCTCCTACAACATCTTTATTAATGGCTATAGTCGGCAAGGAATTCTTTATCTGAAATATCAAAATAGGTCCCAATGTCTTTATCTCCATTTGCAGCCATCCTTTCTTCGGGTTATCTATATTCCCATGTTTAAAGCTGTTTTCTATAAATGGAATAATAAGCATTGGCTCTATAAGGAGCTCCGTGTTACAGTTTTGCGTATCAATGGTTATACTAGGCTCAGAATCCATCTTGAGTTTCTGAAACTCTATAAAGTTCTGAATATACTCTATCTCTTTACCTACTTTCACCTTCTTATTCTCAGAGCCATATAGTGTATAGCGTAGCATATCGGAGAGTTTTAGTATCATCTCTGGCGTACGCTCATTCTTTATAACTGACAGAGCATAGATATTATTTAGCGCATTAAAAAGAAAGTGAGGGTTAATCTGAGATTTCAAGAATTTCATCTCAAACTCAATATTCTGATGCGTCAAATCTATCTCCCTCTTCTGAGATTTCTCATCTTTTTCTCTAAAGAAATAAACCATGACTACCATCAGTATTCCTAATATCTCCATGGTCCAACACATCACCCTTACGTATGTATCTACCATGGCTCCCTTTCCTAAAGCTACAGAAACACCCCAAGCTACACACTCTACCAACACCACAATAGCTATTATTGCTAGCAGTAAATATATGTGCTTACGCTCTATCTTTGATATCAATTTCACAATTCTATAAATAAAAACCTCAGCACGTCAACTTGTAAGCTGCGACTGCTGAGGTCTGTTTCTCTATTCTTACCTCACCACAACACTCTGCGGTGGGATTATTTCTCCATTATTAATCCAATGGCTCTCTTGACTCGTATGGACGGAGGTACCATGTATCGTCAAAGAATGTACCTTCAACACCTACGGCATTCAAAGATCCTGTTGTACCACCTGTTACAAATGGAATATCCATCATCTCTCCTTCATGCCATGGATTTGGGAATTGCAATACAAATGATACTGCAAATCTACGTGGAGCACCTTCAAAAGAGGACTTCTGAATCCAATAATCCTTGTATGGGTTATACTCCCAGCAGTATGTACCATAAGTATTAGGACCACCTGTAGCCAAATATGCTCTCTGGCTATATGGATCACGACCATTTACTACGAATCCTGTAGAACCTGAAATAGCCAAGTTACGGTAGTCATCATCAAATGAACCAATAGTCTGATCAGCAAGGTCATTCAAGTGTTCCCACTCATTTGTCAAAGCATTATATCTCTGGAAACCTATTACAGGGCTTGATGACATACCTCCTGCAACATATCCAAACATCTGTAGTTTGCCTTCTGCATTGTAACCCTCAGCAACGAATGCTACTGCTTGTGCTCGTGGCTCACCGATTGATGTTACTGCCTCCCACTTCTCACCATCAAAACAGTAGAAATCGTTCTTCTTAATACTGATACAATCCTCTCCTGTACCAACAAAAGCAAGATCCTTACCACTCTTTGTATTCTGAGATATGGTACCATCACTCATCTTAGATGTTCCTGGAATCACAAACGCAACAGCATATCTACAAGTATCGCCTGGATAATCTGCTACTTGCTTCCAAGGATAGCTTGCCGATGTCTCTATACTGCGCTTATCTGCCTCACTTGCATTTCTGTATGCCGAAGCATCAAAATCAGCCTTAGGATCAAACTCCCAAAAATCTTTGAGATATGTAACACCATTGAAGCCAGTACCTACATAACCCTTACCATTAAGAGAAAATGCTACAGCGCCATTTCGTGAACTTACTACACCATCTTTGTTGTACTTAGGCATAGGTGCTATAGCTCCAGCTGCTGAATATGCTATAGTACCATTTTTCTTTTCACCAGCTTGCACAACTGGTATAACAGTTTTGCATGAGAAGAAATCTGTATATCGATCTCTATTCTCTGGATTCAATGTATTAGCACCTGTTCCTATATATGCAACATTGTCAATTACGAAACTAACAGCGCCACCTCGTGGAGAACCGCCCATGCTTGTTCTTGCATTGACCCAGTTACCCATGAGTTCCTCATTGTCCTCATCTTCACAAGACGTAAAACACACCGCGCCCGTTGTAAGTAACGCTAGTAGTGCGAAATACTTTGAGTGTTTTGTCATAATTTTATTGATA
>JAKSLC010000092.1 GCA_024401415.1 Bacteroidales bacterium
CCGACCCTCTGCTTGTAAGGCAGATGCTCTGAACCAGCTGAGCTAAACGCCCTTCTTTCAAGTGTCCCTTTCTTTAAGACGATGCAAAGGTAAGGACTTTTTTCTTACCTGCAATACTTTACCTCATTTTTTTTACAGTTCTGCTACAGTATAATTGCTTCCGCCTATGAAAATCAAGCTGTTAGTTGTTGCATTTTTTTTCGCTTCCTCGACAGCTTCGCGTACATTAGGATAGGCGTTACCCATCCTACCTGTCTTTTCGCCCATTTTTTTGAGTTCTTCAGAGGGAACAGCCCTATGGGTAGAGGCTTGAGCGTAGTAATATTTTGCATTGGCAGGCAAAAGAGGCAACACCTCTTCTGGGTGCTTATCGTTTACCATACCGATGACGATATGCAGCTCATCGTACTTAGTCATCTCATCGTTCAACTGTTCGGCAACATACTTCATACCATGAGCATTATGTCCAGTATCGATAATCATATCCGGATTAGAGGCTATTTTCTGCCATCTCCCCATAAGTCCAGTCTGTTCCTGAACGCTCTTCAACCCCTCGCGAATAGAAACTATATCGACCATATCATACCCAAGATCCTTAAGAAGCTCTGCTGCTCTAAGAATAGTAAGGAGATTCTTCTTCTGGTAAATACCAGTCAGAGAGAAAGGAATCTTGTGCTGATGATTCTTCTGCCTGTCCAAAATAACATATTCTGACAAATTACCCTCGGTCTTACAATCTATAATCTTGTACTCATCTTCTGCGAAATAAATAGGAGCCTCCTGAACACCAGCCATATCGACAAAGACATCGTCTGTTTCCGGGTGACGTTCACCAATAACGACAGGAATCTCCTCCTTGATGATACCAGCCTTTTCCTTAGCTATTTCAGCCAAAGATGAACCGAGATACTGAGTGTGGTCCATACCGATATTAGTAATGACGCACAACTGAGGCCATACGACATTAGTACTATCGAGTCGACCGCCAAGACCGACCTCAACTACTGCGACCTCTACACCTACGAACTTAAAATAGTCGAACGCCATAGCTGTAGATATCTCGAAGAAAGAGGCGTGCAAATCCTTTAGGAACTCCTCGTGCTCATTAACGAAACGCATTACATACTCCTCTGGAATCATTGAGCCATCGACACGGATACGCTCACGAAAATCGTGCAAATGAGGAGATGTGTACAAACCGACGATATAACCAGCAGACTGAAGAATAGAAGCCAAAGAGTGAGCCACAGACCCCTTTCCATTGGTTCCTGCCACATGAATAACCTTAAAAGCACGACTAGGATGATCAAGATGATCCTCTAGTTTTAGCATATTACCTAAACCAGGCTTCATAGCCTTATCACCGACCTTTTGATACTCAGGGAACTGCACATAGAGATAATCCAATACCTCTTGATATGTTTTCATCATAATAAATCGTCTATAATCTATGTGCAAATGTAATACCTATGCGTGAGATAATCACGACATTATACCATAATGTGACAAAACTCTCGTAATTTTGTAGACGAAAAAGACAAATACGAATATGGAATATATTACACTTATCAACGACTATCTGTGGACTTGGCTAGTAATACCACTATTGGTATGTTGTGCGCTTTGGTTCACCTATAAGCTGGGAGCATTTCAGTTTCGGCATATAGGAATGATGATACGGCAGCTGACAGAATCGAACAAAACGGCTAAAAAACCGGCAGAAGAGGGAAGCATCAGTTCATTTCATGCCTTTGTAGTTTCGCTGGCCAGCCGCATAGGCACAGGCAACCTTGCAGGTGTAGCATCGGCCATATTTGTCGGCGGTCCAGGAGCGGTATTCTGGATGTGGATAATGGCTCTATTAGGTTCGGCCACAGCATTTGCAGAGTCTACCCTAGCCCAATACTACAAAGTAAAAGTCAAAGGAGCATACATAGGAGGTCCGGCATACTACATGTACTACGGACTTCACAAACGATGGCTTGGCGTAATATTTTCCATCTGCATGATAATAACATTTGCCATGGCAAATCAGATAATGCAGAGCAATCAGATAAGCGCCTCATTATCCGACACCGTTGGAGTAAGCAGCCTCTCCGTTGCCATAGTATTAGCAGCGATGATAGGCATAATAATACTTGGAGGGATTCACCGCATTGCCAAAGTATCATCATACATCGTACCATTTATGGCTGTTGCCTACCTGATACTGGCAGTATATGTAATAATTTCAAATATTACGCTGATACCAGATGTACTATACACCATAGTATCGAGTGCATTTGGCGTACAGCAGGCAGCTGGTGGTGCTATAGGCATAACCATAGCACAAGGAGTAAAAAGAGGCTTATTTTCCAATGAAGCCGGAGAGGGTTCGGCACCAAACGCTGCAGCTACTGCTGAAACTTCGCACCCTGTAAAACAAGGATTAGTGCAAGCCTTGGGTGTATTCACCGATACCCTAGTAGTTTGTACATGTACTGCTGTAATAATACTTCTTTCTGGGGTATACCAAAGCAGTGATGCGGACGGCA
This sequence comes from Bacteroidales bacterium, assembly GCA_024401415.1. Lineage (GTDB taxonomy): Bacteria > Bacteroidota > Bacteroidia > Bacteroidales > Marinilabiliaceae > W3P20-009. The sequence goes on from JAKSLC010000092.1 coordinate 2,535, forward strand.
TAATACTAACTACACGAGCATTAGAGACCCACGTTGGACCTTGGGCTAGATATTTCGTATCGGCTGCTATATTCTTCTTTGCATTCAGTTCCATTATAGGCAATTACTACTACGGAGAGACATCGGTGAGATTTCTAACACCTCACAGGCGCTATATGTGGGTATTCAGAGGCATTACCGTGGCGACAGTAATAGTAGGAGGATTAATGAGCCTGGATGACGTATGGGCGATAATAGACCTATGCATGTGCTCCATTGTACTTCTAAACATATATTCAATTTTACGACTCTCCCCAAAAGTGAGTAAACTCTGGGAAAATTATAACGAACAGAAGCAAAAAGGGTTGGACCCTGAGTATCATAAAGATATGATACCTGAGGATGCCAATGATGTTAAATCATGGCAATGATCTTAATAATTTGTGAAACCTACTAATAACAAGTTCGTAGTAAGTCATAATAATTCAAGATAACGCTAACTATAAAATCTACTAATATGAATAAGATTTTTGCTTTTGTGCTCGGTTGCATTATTGCAATACCTGCATTTGCCCAGCAGCAATTCCGTCAGGAGGTTACCAAAGGCATTACACTAGTGTATGAAGCTTTAGATGACCAAGAAGGTGCAGTAGCTGTAAAAGGTATGGAATGGGCAGAGGAGACTGACGTCGCCATTACTATCCCTGAGACTGTTACAAACAATGGTGTACAATACCAAGTAGTAGCCATTGGCGATGGAGCATTCCGCAATAGAGATATCACAGAGGTTATTCTTCCTCAATCGATCAAGACTATCAACCGTAACGCATTTACAGATTGCCGCTACCTACGATCAATAGTATTGAACGACCAAATTGAGGCTATTCTTTTCGAGGCATTCAGAGGTTGTATGAATCTTCAGCAGATCAACTTCCCATCTTCTCTCAAGAAACTTGAGCGTGGTATTTTCCAAGATTGCTTTGCTATCAAGCACATTGATTTGCCAGAGCTTTCTTATATCCCAGCAGATATGTTCCGTTACTGCATAGGTCTTGAGAGCGTATCGGTACCTGCTACAGTCAAGAAAATCGGCACAGAGACATTCAAAGAGTGCCGCAACTTGAAATTCGTGCTCCGAGACAATGTAGAAGTTGGACACAAAGCATTCTTCAACTGTGCCAGCGTAAAGAACGAGCATGGTGTAGACCTGACTACAAAGTAATTATTTGATTTATATCCTTCATTCTTAGTCGCCTCCATGTGGGGCGACTTTTTTTATCTCATAAAAAAGAAAAAGAACGACCGGCACTAAGTAAGTACCAGTCGTTCTTTGTATTGAAATAAGGGTTGAATTACTCTCCGAGAACAGTTCCTAAGAATGCCAGAAAGAGAGGATGAGGATTGAGAACAGTACTAGAATACTCAGGATGGAACTGAGTACCAAGATACCACTTATTATCAGGAATCTCAATAATCTCTGCCAATCCACTTCGAGGATTCTTACCGCTAACTATCATACCAGACTTCTCCATCTCATTGATATAATTGCTATTGAGCTCATAACGATGACGATGGCGCTCTATGATCTTCTCCTTAGCATAAGAAGAACGAGCCTTAGAACCCTCACGGAGTTCGCACTCGTAACCACCGAGGCGCATTGTATTACCCACGTAGACCAGATTCTTCTGCTCCTCCATAATATCAATGACAGGATGCTTAGTAGTCTTACTGAACTCGGCGCTATGAGCATCAGAATAGCCAAGGACATTACGTGCGAACTCGATAGCCATAATCTGCATACCGAGGCAGATACCCAGAGTTGGGAGATTATTCTCACGTAGATACTTAGCTGCAGTAATCTTACCCTCGATACCACGGTCGCCGAAACCTGGGCAGATGACATAGCCCTGCATACCCTTGAGTTGCTCAGCTACATTATCCTCAGTTATATTCTCGCTATCGATGAAGTGACACTTTACCTTACGGTTCTTGTATGTACCAGCGATAGACATACTCTCTGTGATACTCTTGTAGGCATCCTGCAAGTTATATTTACCTACGAAGCCGATATGAAGTTCCTCTGTTGCTGTTTTACGCAGGTCGACAAAGTGTTTCCACTGTTCGGTGAGAGACGTTGATGGTACGCTTGTGCTTAGCTTCTGGTTAGCATCAGCGTAGCTGTTGCTCGTAATTTTTTCATTTACGTCGACATTGCAAAGCTTGAGAATTACCTCGTCGAGGCCATCCTCGTGCATCTTGATAGGCAATTCATATATTGTAGAAACATCTGGGCTATGGAGGACACAATCAGGGCGGACATTACAGAAACCAGCCACCTTGCGACGGAGATCCTGAGAAAGTGGGTGCTCTGAGCGAAGGATGATACAATCGGGCTGTATACCGAAACTCTGGAGCTGCTTTACACTATGCTGAGTAGGTTTAGTCTTCAACTCACCTGCAGCAGCGATATATGGGACATAGGCAAGATGCACCACTATAGCATCTTCACCAAGTTCCCATTTAAGCTGACGGATAGACTCGAGGAAAGGGAGGCCCTCGATATCGCCTACGGTACCACCAATCTCAGTAATGACGAAATCGAGGCTATTATCCTTGCTAGTACGGAGCATATTCTCCTTGATAGCATTAGTGATATGAGGAACGACCTGAACAGTCTTACCACCATACTCACCGCGACGTTCCTTATCGATAACCTCCATATAGATACGGCCAGTCGTGAAGCTATTCCAGCGAGTAGTCTTTATATCAGTGAAACGCTCATAATGGCCAAGGTCGAGGTCGCACTCATAACCATCAACAGTTACATAGCACTCACCATGCTCATTAGGGTTAAGCGTACCAGGATCGACATTGATATAAGGGTCGAACTTTTGGATAGTGATCTTATAGCCACGGTTCTGAAGCAGACGGCCTATAGTAGAAGCCATAACGCCCTTACCAAGAGAAGAGGCTACACCACCTGTGACGAAGATAAATTTAGTATTCATATTGTTATGTTGCTATTGTTATTTTAAGCTATTGTAATAATCAATAAAAGCACGATCCAACATACGGAGTCCGCCCTTTGTAGGATAATCACCAGTAAAGTACCAATCTCCAGTATGCTCAGGACAAGCCTTATGAAGGCCCTCAACAGGGAGGAATATGATTTCTACTGGAACTGTGACCTCAGAAGGAGTGAGCAACTCGACAATCTTGTGAGAGATTTCCTGATCTGAGAAAGGAGCATAAATATCCTTGACATAGTTGACAGAATCATCGGTCACGCCCTCCTCGAGCTGCTTTATGACCTTATTATATACATCGTCCACAACGGAATACATGCCACGATCCTTAAGCAGTTCGATAGCAGCCTTGAAAGCGATGAACTGCTCGACACTTGACATATCGATACCATAGTAATCAGGGTAACGGATTTGAGGAGAAGAAGAGACGATGATGATCTTCTTAGGGTTGAGACGATTCATTATCTTGATGATAGACTGACGGAGAGTAGTACCGCGAACGATACTATCGTCGATAATCACAAGATTATCCACATTAGGGACAAGGCTACCGTATGTTATATCATAGACGTGAGCAGCAAGGTCATTACGGCTATTACCCTCGGCAATGAAAGTACGCAACTTTATATCCTTGATAGCCACTTTCTCGCCGCGGATACGCATAGAGAGGATACGCTCCAGCTCCTCGTGAGAAGGATTATGACCGAGAGCCTCGATGAGATTCACCTTCTGCTCATTGAGATAAGCATTCATACCATCGAGGAGACCATAATATGCCACCTCGGCAGTATTAGGGATATAAGAGAATACCGTATGCTCCACATCGTAATCAATAGCAGGTAGAATCTGCGCTACGGTACCCTCGCCCAAGTTTTTGCGTTCGCGATAGATATCGACATCAGAGCCGCGAGAGAAATAGATACGCTCGAACGAGCAAGCACGCTTACGACCAGGAGTATTAATCTGTTCGAGGCGCATCTTACCATGCTTATTAGTAAGGAGAGCCTGACCAGGCTGGAGTTCGTGAATATCCTCTGCCTGAACATTCAGTACAGTCTGGATAACCGGGCGTTCAGATGCCAATACGATAATCTCATCATCCTGATACCAGAAAGCAGAACGGATACCCCAAGGGTCGCGTACGGCGAAAGTCTCGCCACTACCAGTGAGGCCACACATAACGTAACCGCCATCCCAAATAGGAGTAGACGTCTTGAGGACATTAGCGATATCCACCTTCTCCTCTATAGCATGAGTCAGGTCGAGACCAGTAAGACCCTCTGCATGACACTGCTGATATACACGTTCAATCTCGCGGTCGAGGCGATGACCCACCTGCTCAAGGATGATATGCGTATCGGCATACTTACGAGGGTGCTGACCATTAGCCACTATGCTTTGAAAAATCTCATCCACATTCGTCATGTTGAAGTTGCCGCAGAGGGCGAGATTCTTCGCACGCCAGTTGTTACGTCGGAGGAACGGATGGATATAATCAAGGCCACTTCTGCCTGTTGTTGAATAGCGGAGGTGGCCCATGTAAACCTCACCTAGGAAAGACCCGGTGGGCATTGAAGCTATGTTATTGAAAATCTCGGTAATGGCGGTAGTTCCAGCGGCTCTTTCGCGGAACATATACTCGTCACCAGGGTTGGCATTGAGTTTGACGCAGGCTACACCTGCGCCCTCCTGACCGCGATTGTGCTGTTTTTCCATGAGCAGATACAGCTTATTTAGGCCGTAGTGCTCAGTACCATACTTTTCTTTGTAGAAAGAGAGTGGCTTCAGAAGTCTGATCATTGCCACTCCACATTCGTGCTTCAGTGTTTCCATTGTTGAAATCTATGTATTGCTTCTTCTGTTTGCTGTTTGTTGCCAAAAGCTGTGAGACGCACATACCCCTCGCCTGATGGGCCGAAACCGACACCAGGAGTTGTAACTATACTCAGCTCGTGCAAGACCTTATCAAAAAACTCCCATGAAGATACGCCATCTGGTGTTTTGAGCCAGATATATGGAGCATCCTCACCGCCGAAAGTCTGGTAACCTAGGGCATTGAGAGACTCACGCATAAACTTAGCATTAGACATATAATAGTTTATAGTCTCACGTACCTGCTTCTTACCCTCTGGAGAGTATATAGCCTCTGCTGCGCGTTGTGTGATGTATGAAGTACCATTGAACTTAGTACACTGGCGACGATTCCAAAGGTGATTAAGATGAACCTCTGTTCCGTCAGAAGCCTTAACGACAAGATCTTTAGGCACTACGGTGCAACCACAACGAACGCCAGTGAATCCAGCAGTCTTGGAGAAACTGCGGAATTCAATGGCAACCTTCTTGGCGCCCTCAATCTCGTAGATAGAATGAGGGATGTCATCATGCTGGATATAAGCTTCGTATGCCGCGTCAAATAAAATCAAGCTACCATGCAAAATGGCATACTCTACCCATGCAGCAAGTTCTGCACGCGTGATGACAGTACCAGTAGGGTTATTAGGGTAACAAAGATATATGATGTCTATATGCTTAGTTGGAATCTGTGGCTTGAAGTTGTTTGAGCTAGAGACTGGTATTCGGGTTATGTTGGACCATCCGTCCTTTGTTGGAGTACCAGCTCTGCCGCACATCACATTAGAGTCAACGTAAACTGGATAAACAGGATCTGTCAGTCCGATAGAGCACTGAGTACCCAAGATATCTCCTATATTTCCGCAATCACTTTTGGCACCATCGCTAATAAATACCTCGTCTATATCGAGCGAGACACCTCGAGAAAGGAAGTCGTTTTCTATAATAGCCTTACGAAGGAAATCGTAACCTTGCTCAGGTCCATAACCGTGAAAAGAAGATGAAGATGCCATTTCGTCTACGGCCTTGTGCATGGCCTCGATAGCGGCAGGACAGAGGGGTTGAGTGACATCCCCGATTCCTAAGCTGATAACTTTTGCTTCGGGGTTAGATTCTCTGTACTTACGTACCTTTTGTGCGATTTCAGAGAACAAATAGTTGTTGGACAACTTCAAGAAATTCTCGTTGACAAGTGTCATAACGGATTGCAAATTTAGGGATTAATCTTCAATAATATATCCTTCAAAGGAAGTTTCTGCCGGGCCATACATATAAATAATGTTATCTGCCTCAGACCAAGTGATTTGGAGGTCACCTCCATCCATGCGAACGATGGATTTACGACCTGCTCTGCCAGTGACTGCAGCAGCTACGGCTGTTGCACACGCACCTGTACCGCAAGCTTGCGTGATACCTGAACCACGTTCCCACACGCGCATACGGAGGACGCCATCAGGAAGAACCTGTACGAACTCGATATTTGCTCTTTCTGGGAAGATAGGATTAAACTCTATCTGTGGACCGAGAGTCTCAAGAGAGATACGAGAGATATCATCTACAAAGATTACGCAATGAGGATTGCCCATGCAGACATAGGTTGGGTAGAATTTATAACCCTCCACCTCAATAGAGACACCATCGAGAGTGCCATCCTCTGTATTAACTTGAGCCTTATTGAAAAGCAGAGGTTCGCCCATATTGACCTTAGCTGCTACTGCTGTGCCATTCTTAATATCAAGTACTATTTTCTTAATACCTGCATTAGTTTCGAGGTCTATGGCTACACTCGGGCTAGACTCGGGGAGCACTCGGGCATCACTCGAAGAAGACCTATAATAATTATCATAAATATATTTGCCTACGCAACGAGAGCCATTACCACACATCATAGCCTCTGAGCCATCGGCATTGAAGATACGCATACGGTAATCTGCAACCTCAGATTTACTGATAAGAATCACACCATCTGAACCGATTCCTGTATGATATTTACTCCATTTGATTGAAAATGCGGCTGGGTCTGAGATTGGGAAACGATCAGAATCGATATAGATATAATCGTTTCCCAGACCATGCATTTTCGTAAATTCGATTTTACGACCCATAGCTTAGTATGCTTTTTCGTGAACACCCTTAACTGCGCGACCACTAGGATCGTTCATATTCTTGAACGACTCATCCCAAGCGAGAGCCTCGGCAGAGCTACAAGCTACAGAAGGTACAGAAGGTACGCTGCGAGCTGCGGACTCTGAAGGGAAATGCTCCTCGAAGATAGTGCGGTAGTAATACTCCTCCTTATTACGTGGAGGGTTGATAGGGAAACGTTCAGCTGCGTGAGCCATCTGCTCGTCAGACACAGCCTCAGAAGTAATCTTCTTGAGAGTATCGATCCAAGAATAACCTACGCCGTCGGAGAACTGCTCCTTCTGGCGCCATACAATTTCCTCAGGGAGGTGATCAGAGAATGCCTCACGAACGATTTTCTTCTCCATTGTAGTGCCAGGGCACATCTTAGCTTGTGGGTTGGTACGCATAGCTACATCGAGGAACTCCTTATCGAGGAATGGCACACGACCCTCTACGCCCCAAGCCGAGAGAGATTTATTAGCACGGAGGCAGTCGTACTGGTGAAGTTTAGAAAGTTTACGTACAGTCTCCTCATGGAAAGCCTGTGCGTTTGGAGCCTTATGGAAATAAAGGTAACCACCGAAGATCTCATCAGCGCCCTCACCAGAGAGAACCATCTTGATACCCATAGACTTGATAACTCGGGCAAGAAGGTACATAGGAGTAGAAGCGCGAACGGTAGTCACGTCGTAAGTTTCGATGAAATAGATAACATCGCGGATGGCATCGAGGCCCTCCTGGATGGTATAATTGATTTCATGGTGAACGGTACCGATATGATCGGCAACGAGTTTTGCCTTAGCCAAGTCAGGTGCGCCCTTAAGGCCTACAGCAAAAGAGTGGAGACGAGGCCACCAAGCCTTAGTCTTGCTATCGTCCTCGATACGATTCTCGGCGTATTTCTCAGTG
>JAKSLC010000093.1 GCA_024401415.1 Bacteroidales bacterium
TGTCTGACTTGCCCTTAGGGTCGAAGTCTGAACCACCTTTACCACCACCCATTGGGAGAGTTGTGAGGGAGTTCTTCAATACCTGCTCGAAAGCAAGGAACTTGAGTACGCCGAGGTTTACAGTTGGGTGAAGACGAAGACCGCCTTTGTATGGGCCGATAGCTGAGTTCATCTGAACGCGGAAACCACGGTTGAACTGCATCTCGCCCTTATCATCCATCCAAGGAACTCGGAAGATAATAACACGCTCAGGCTCTGCCATACGCTCAAGGATCTTAGCTGCCTTGTACTTAGGATTCTCCTCGATGAATGGCATAAGGCTTGTTACAACCTCTTTTACTGCCTGGTGGAACTCGCTCTCACCTGGGTTCTTGGCGATGATCTTCGTCATGAACTCGTTAATCTGTGCTTCGTATTTTGCCATAATTAGCTTGTATCTTTAAAGTGTTTTACTTTAGTTTTTTCTTATGTGAGCAAAATTATAGCCTTTTCGCTTTGTGTCGCAAAAAGGCTTTGTACTTTACGAGTATGACGTAGTATATTACGTATTTCGCGTATTCTGTTACTCTAAATACTCTCTGATTTTACGCTCTACACTCTTCCGGCAGACTTTGCATAGCGGCTCGTTTAGTACTCTCATCAGACAGACATCAGATGATCTGTACATGCCTTTATTAGTATAGGCAGCTCCCTCCAGAAGTCCTGCTTCGCCTTCTTTATATAAAGTTTCCCACTTCTGGTCAAAGTGTTTTAATGATGTGATGTTGGGTTCCCATGGCTCACTGTTCGTATCGTAGTAGTCGCCTAGTCCATCCGCGTCGTTGTCAAAGTATTCATCTGCCAATCCCGCAAATCCATGGCCGGCTTCATGTATTAGTAACTCTATGGCCAATGGGTGCATGGCCGCGTATGTCGTGGTCTCGTTGTATATGCCCCCGCCTCCGTATATTGTCGAGTTTACGGCCGTAATTACAAAGTCGGCTGGTGTGTTCCCTACATAGTCGGTCTGAGCAAATATATGGTTGGTCATTAAGTAACGGTCTGTACCATGCCATCCATACTGGCAGTTTAGTAATGATTGCTCTGCTTTTATTGTGTCTCTTCTGCAATCTCCTACTTTGTTCGTCGGACTGGGGATAAAGGCCGTACGGAATGATACTCTGTCTTTATAGTCACACCATGGTTCCCTGCTGAACCATTCGTCGGCTAATGAGTCGGCCATTTGGTCAAAGTTCGACTCTTCTTCGGCTGTGTACCCATCTGCTAATATCAATATGTCAAGGGTGTGTCGCGGATCTCCTCCATCTCTTAGTGTTTTTATTGTAGGACTCTTCAATGTTTTACAGTCATCAATGTTTCTTGGGTCGATGTCTACACTGAGTATTTCAGTATATTCCCCACTTCTGGATCTTTGCTCTAGCTTCAAGATCGACTCTCTTTTAGGCATCGGCGTCAGTATGGTGTGCTCATAGTCTGTCGCTCTTTTCCCTTCATAGTCTGTTCCTACCCACTCTTCATAGAGCGCACAGAATCCATCTACCCATAGCGTATCGCGTGTCTCTTTGTCTACTAGCGTGTACACAAAGTTGCCCATCGGATGTTTGTCAACCGTGTATGTATCACCTCTGCGTCCTGTCCATTCTCCCATTCGGGAAATCGAAGAAACATATATCGCTCTGTTCGGAAGTGTGTCTCTTAATATAATGTCTAAACGTAAACTAACATTTTGAAACTTTTCGTCAAATTCTTGTGTATTAGAATATGAATGTGCTAAAGTTGATAATTTGCAACTTGTACACATTATTGTAAGACATAATGCAGTGAAAAAATGCCTGCTGACTGACATTTGATGCATGGTTTTTATTTTTTCGTTATTATTTTGTCAATTACAAAATTAGGGTTATTTTTGCTATACAAGATTTAAGAACTACAAATTATAGAAAAATGGCAGACATTACTAACAAATTTGATGTCATACCTCAGATAGATGAGCTAGACAAAAAAATCCTTAAGATGATTATGGCTAATGCTCGCGTTCCTTATCTCGAGGTCGCTAGAGAGTGCGGTGTGTCAGGTGCAGCTATCCATCAACGTGTTCAACGTTTGGTACAGATAGGCATCATTAAGGGATCAGAGTTTATTATCAATCCAACTCGAATCGGTTATCAGACTTGTGCATATATCGGTATCTTTTTGAAGGATTCTAAGTTCTTCGATAAGGTCGTAGCCGAAATGAAAAAGATTCCTCAAATTATCGAGTGCCACTATACCACAGGCCAGTACGCTATCTTTATCAAGATTTATGCAAAGAGCAATGAGCACATGAAGTATATTCTTCACGATAAGTTGCAGGCTATAGAGGGTATAGCTTCTACCGAAACTATTATCTCCCTAGAAGAGAGCTTCAAACGTCAGATCACTATCGATGATATGGAGGTAGAATAATTCTGATATTTGACATCCACGTAGTATAAAAGCCCAATCAGTTCGCTCTGATTGGGCTTTTTGTATTTTCGTGCAAATTTTTGAATGAATACGCAAATTTGTTGAATGATAATGTAATATGCCAAGGTCGTAAGTCTATTACCTTTGCGTCAATACTAAAGAATGCAAGATGTTATGAAAAAAACTTTGTTTACTCTTTTGTCTGGTTTGTTGATGACTATTCCTTCACAGGCACAGTTGTTACGCACTACGGTTTCTCAGGGCGAGATCGAGGGCGTTAACGAAAATGGCTTTGCCCTATATAAAAATATCCCTTATGCAGAGGCTCCTGTTGGTAATCTTCGCTGGAAGGCACCTGTGCCAAAGGCTCCTTGGAAGGGCATCTATAAGGCTGATCAGTGGGGCGCTCGCCCTCCTCAAATCGCCGACCCAAATCAGGGGGGTGGTTCTATCCCAATGAGCGAGGATTGTCTCTACCTGAGCGTGCAGACTCCTGCTAAGTCTAAGGATGATAAGTTGCCTGTATTCGTCATGATCCACGGCGGTGGCTTCACCACAGGTACGTACTCCGGTACTCAAGATAGCTTCGTAAAGGAGGGTATCATCTATTGTAGTATAGAGTATCGTCTCGGCATTCTCGGTTTCTTGTCTCATCCAGAGTTGAGCAAGGAATCCGATAAGGGCATCTCTGGCAACTATGGGCTCATGGACCAGTTGCTCGCTCTCCAGTGGATTCATGATAATATCGCCGCTTTCGGTGGCGACCCAGAGAAGGTAACCATCGCAGGTGAGTCAGCAGGTGGTATCTCTGTTAGTATGCTCTGCGCATCTCCTCTCGCCAAGGGTCTCTTCCGTGGTGCTATATGCGAAAGCGGTAGCTCTTTCTGGCCAATAGCCGAGAGCCGTAATGGTAATACAGCTATGACAACCTTCAAGTCCGCAGAACAGATCGGTCTCGACCTTCAGAAGAAGTTCGGTAAGAAGAATATCAAGCAACTCCGTCAGGTACCAGCCGAGGAACTCGTCAAGGATGTCCAGATGGGTAGCGTTTGGCCAGTGGTCGACGGCTATATCATCACAGACGACCAGTACAAGCTCTACGAAAAGGGCGAGTATAACGACGTAAATGTCATCATAGGCACCAATTCCGACGAGGGTATGCTCTTTACCCGTCCAATGCCGGCTGATATGTACAAGGCTAGCATGAAGGCTACATATGGCGAGTGGGCTGATAAACTTCTCGAGATATATCCGGCCAATAACGAGATGGAAGCATGTTTCGCCATAGCCGATATCTTCCGCGATGGCTCTTTCGCATGGGGTACATATGCTTGGGCTAATCTCCAGCGTAAGACAGGCAAGGGTAATGTCTATATGTACTATTTCGATCAGGACTCAGAGCAGACCATCTTCCGTAGTCCACGAGGTGGAGCCATCCACGTAGCCGAAATGCCATTTATCTACGGTTATACATTCGGACCTAAGCCTTTCACTACTTTGGAGAAGCATATGGTCGACATCATATCTAAGTACTGGATCAACTTCACCAAGACAGGCGATCCTAACTCAGAAGGACTCCCTTACTGGACAAACTACGAGCAAGGCCAGCCAACAGTTATGATCATGAAGAATGGCCTCCACTTGGATAACGTTCAGAACCAGAAGCAGATGGACTTCTTCGAGGAATACTTCAACGCCCAAAGAAAGAAATAACAACAAACCTAATACTATAACCTATCTTCCAAAGGCTCACCTAATCTCTCTCAGGTGAGCCTTTATTTATGAAAGCAGTCCTAATCAGAAACTAGACGCAGGCTCATCATAAAACTGCACGAAAACGTCACGCGCAGACACCTCACGACACTCCTCCCCAAAAATCCGTTTCCATAATATCCGTTTTGCATAACCATTTTGTTTTTTATTTCCGACGCAAAGATACAATGTGCCGAAAGTGCACTGTCGCACTTTGTCGGTAACCCCTAAACTCTGAACAATAACCACTTCCCCTCCTTGCACATTCCCCGCAAAATCAGTACCTTCACCCCATTAATTCACAAAAAGCAGAATATGAAAATAACACTTATGTCAGCAGCCCTAATCGCATTAGGGTTTTGCGCATGCACACAGCAGAAGCCATCTGTTGAGCCTGCAATCCCTCGTGATGCAGAGCTGGAAGCTAAGGTTGAAGCCCTCGTCAGCAAGATGTCTCTCGACGAGAAGGTCGGTCAGATGCTTGAGCTTAATTTCGATGTCTTGGGTAAAATAGTCGTAGAAAATGCTAAACTCGATCGCAATAAGCTAAAGACTCTCATGTCTCAGTATGGTCGTACTGAAGGTGATATTCAGCAGCTTCTCTCTCTTCCAGACGAGGAAATCATCAATATGCTCTCTTCTTATAATATGGATATCTTCGAGGGTACTCCAAATCGCCATTGGGAGCCAGATGAAGCTAAATTGGATACGTGTATATCAAAGTACAAGATTGGTTCCATTCTCAACGCTCCTGGTAAGGCCGCTACAGTTGAGCAGTGGCAGTCATGGATTCATCTCATCCAGGAGAAGTCAATGGAGTATATCGGGATCCCTGATATCTATGGCCTCGACCATAATCACGGTGTGACGTATACTCAGGGCGGTATAATGTTCCCTCAGCCTATCAATCTCGCAGCTTCTTTCAATACCGATTTGGCAACTAAGATGGCTCAGATTACTGCCTATGAGAGCCGTGCAGCAAATTGCCCATGGGTGTATAATCCTGTTGTCGACCTCGGTCGCGATCCTCGTTGGTCCCGTATCTATGAGAGCTTCGGTGAGGACGCTATCGTAAACTCTAAGATGGTAGCAGCTGAGATTAAGGGTTATCAGGGCGAGGATAACAACCACCTCGGTAAGTATAATGTAGCCACAAGCGTAAAGCACTATTTCGGCTACGGCGCACCTTTCACCGGAAAGGATCGTACCCCAGCTTATATCGCTCCTAACATGCTACGCGAGAAGTATTTCGAGCCTTTCAAGACCGCTATCCTTGCTGGAGCACAGACTGTAATGGTTAACTCCGCTTCTATCAATGGTGTGCCTGTTCATGCCTCATACGAGTACCTGACTAAGTGGCTCAAGGAAGACCTTAATTGGGATGGTTTCATCGTGACCGACTGGGCTGATATCAATAACCTCTTCCAGCGTGAGAAGGTTGCTAAGGACAAGAAAGATGCTATCCGTATCGCTATCAACGCAGGTATCGATATGTCTATGGACCCATATAGCACAGATTTCTGTGTCTTGCTCAAGGAACTCGTAAATGAGGGCGCCGTAAAGATGTCTCGTATCGATGATGCTGTTAAACGTATCGTTCGCGTTAAGTATCGTCTCGGTTTGTTCGAGAATCCTAATACTGGTGGCGAAGGTTATGAGAAGTTCGGTTGCGAGGAACACGCTCTCGCTGCTCTTAAGGCAGCAGAGGAATCTGAGGTTCTTTTGAAGAATGAGGGAGTCCTCCCTATCGCTCAGGGCAAGAAGATTCTTCTTACAGGTCCTAATGCCAATCAGATGCGTTGCCTCAATGGTGGTTGGACATATACATGGCAGGGCTCTAATGCCGATGAACTATATGCTCCTTATAACACTATCTATGAGGCGCTCTGTAATAAGTATGGAGAGAAGAACGTAATCCTCGAGCAGGGCGTTACTTATAATGAGCGCGGAGCTTATTATGATGAGAATAAACCAGAAATAGATAAGGCTGTTAAGGCAGCTGCTAAGGCTGATATCATCGTAGCTTGTATCGGTGAGAATAGCTATTGCGAGACTCCAGGTAACTTGAACGACCTTAATCTCTCTTCTAATCAGAAGGATCTCGTAAAGGCACTCGCAAAGACTGGCAAGCCTATAGTCTTGATTCTCAACGAGGGTCGTCCACGTCTCATCGCCGATATCGAACCTCTGGCTAAGGCTGTGGTTCATATTTTCCTCCCAGGCAACTACGGCGCAGATGCTTTGGCTAATCTCTTGGCTGGCGACGCTAATTTCTCTGCTAAGATGCCTTATACTTATCCTCGTGAGATCAATTCTTTGAATACGTATGATTATAAGGTAAGTGAGGAGGTTGGTACAATGGCTGGCGCATATAACTATGACGCTAAGGTATCTCTCCAGTGGCCTTTCGGTTATGGTATCAGCTACACTACTTATGAGTATAGCAACCTACAGGTGGATAAGTCTACTTTCGGTGTAAATGACGAACTCACCATTTCTGTAGATGTTAAGAACACAGGTGACAAGGCAGGTAAGGAGCCAGTATTGCTCTATACAAGTGATGTCGTAGCCTCTATCGTGCCAGATAATAAGCGTTTGCGTGATTTCTCTAAGGTAGAGCTTAATCCTGGTGAAACTAAGACTGTAACTTTCAAGCTCCCAGCAAAGAAGATGGCTTTCGTAAACAGCGAGGGTAAGTGGACTCTTGAAGCAGGCGATTTCGTCATCAAGATAGCTAAGGAATCCGCTAAGGTAGAGTGTACAGAAACTAAGGTATGGGATGAACCTAATATCTAATCTAGACCGCAGCATATAGCACTGCCCAATAAAACAATTAAGGCTCGCTCCAATCGGGGCGAGCCTTATCGTTTTTACTAAAACCGAGAAGTCATGTGTCTCCTTGTATGTTATTGATGCCATATATGATGGTGTGGCTTTTAGTTCTTTATTCTCAATCGTTCCCATACGCAGTCTGGTATCATTTTCCATGCCGCTACCAGTATCTGGTACTTCCAGTCCACCACAAGTTTTCTCTTCTTGGCGTATACGGCTTTCACTATCTTCTTAGCTACGTATGGAACTTCCATAAGCATAGGGTAGTGCTTGCTGTCGTTGAGTAAGTCGGTTTTTACAAAGCCAGGTCTTATATCTGTGAAGGTAACGCCTGTCTTGTTTATGTGTGAATGCTGACAGAGACATTGTATATATGAATTTTGGAATCTCTTGGTCGCCGAATACGCAGGAGCCGCGCCCAGCCCTTTCGTTCCTGCTATGGAAGAGATTGCCGCAATATGACCTCCACCGTGCTCCGCAAAGTATCTGTATGCAGCCGTAATGATGCGTGTAAAGCCCAATACATTGGTCTCCATAGTCCTCATCTCAATATCTTTCTCTAGCGTAGGGTTCTGTTTCCCCACTCCCGATGCGTGGAATACCAGATCCACGTCCCCCACCTCTTGCATCAGGTCCAGGAATAGTGCGTCCGCATCCTCAGCACAAATATCTATCTTCTTGCAGATGACTCTCTCTCCAAGTTCCGTTTTCAATTTTCCCAATAGCTCTTCTCTGCGTCCTGCTATGCCTATCGTCCACCCGTCAGCATATAGCAGCCTCGCCACTTCTTGTCCTATGCCTGATGTCGCCCCAATGATAACGGCACGTCTGTTTTTGTATTTGTTTGCCATATGTCTATTGTTTATCCTTGTTTATTTTATTCTGGCCACTACCACACCTGTCATTCTCTTCTGTCCCTGTAAGTAGTCGTATAGCAGTTTTTCTTCTATGACCACTTTTTTATGCAGCAGAGATGCGTTCATTAGGTGTAGCCCATCTTCTCTCCATACGGCAAAGCCTATATGTTGAGTGTCCAGCCCTTTTATTTCTGTCGTCAATGCCAATATGTCTCCGTCATGTATCAGCGCTCTCAGAACCTCACTATTGTCTATCTTGTCTTTCGGAATGTATGGGTATTGCAGTGCTGTCACCTTCTTCTCCATCTCCACAATTCTTGGCAGCCACTCTCTGTGTGCGTCAAGCATCTTGTAGTTCTCCACATGCGTACTCATATAGTCTATCGTAGCCTCCATCTTTGCCGTATGGTACACAGAGTCTGTTATCCTTTCCACATATCCCTCTCTCTCGTTTTCCGCAAGCCATCCGAAGAAGTAGTGGTTCCTGTTCCAGTACGCTACAGTATCTCCCTCTCCGTATCTTATCCTGCGCAGCATAACGCAATAGTCGTCAAATCCATATCTCTCTGCTTTCTCACATAGCGACAATGCTACTACCGTCTCCACAAACGTAGTGCAGTCCAGTCCTTTGGTGTTGATTACAAGCGCCTCTTCGTCGTTCACTTCAAGGGTGTGTCCGACGTATGGCGTATTTAAAAAATTGCGACCAAGCCGAGTGTTCCCCGAGTGTTCCCCGAGTGCTTCCCGAGTGCTCCCGTTGTTCAGAATGTTCACAATCCGTATGCTGTCTTCAGCCTCGAATGTCCGTTCTCCAGTATAGGTATATTGCTGTTTCTCGTCGGCCTGTGAGGTCTGACCGTTGCACGCTGTTAGGCACGCTGCTCCTAGTAGAAGCCATGTTATGTCTCTTTTCATATATTTCTTCAACAATCTCTATTACAGAATAAAATTACTCCTTAGAGTTGTAATCCCCAAATATATACACCTATTTGTTGCGCTTTCATCTGTATTATATACCTTTGCGTAAACGATATAATACGATGATACATTTCGATAGCGATTACATGGCAGGCGCTCTACCTGAGATAATGAAGCGCCTGGTTGAAACTAACCTAGAAGAAACTACCGGTTATGGCTCTGATGATTACACCGCACGCGCAAAGGATTTGATTAAGAAGGCTTGCGCAAATCCTGATTCACAGGTCTATTTCCTAGTAGGTGGAACTCAGACCAACAAGACGGTCATTGACACTATCCTCGAACGTTACGAGGGCGTTATGGCTGCCGATACTGGTCATATCAATGTTCACGAAAGTGGCGCAATAGAAAATGCTGGACACAAGGTCATCGCTCTCCCTTCTCACGAGGGTAAGGTGCATGCCGAGGACGTGGAGCAGTATCTATCTTCTTTCTATGCCGATGAGTCATACGCACACATGAATATCCCAGGCGCACTTTATATCTCTTTCCCTACAGAGTATGGTACCCTCTATTCTAAGGAGGAACTTACAGCTCTGAGCAATGTCTGCCACAAGTGGAATAAGTCTTTGTTCGTAGATGGTGCTCGCCTCGGTTATGGATTAGTCGCAGAGGGTAATGATGTGACTCTTAATGACCTTGCTACTCTTACAGATGTATTCTATATCGGCGGTACCAAGCAGGGCGCACTCTTTGGTGAGGCTGTAGTAGTGAATAGCAAGAGCCCTCGTTTCTCTCATTTCACTACCATTATCAAGATGCATGGTGCTTTGTTGGCAAAGGGCCGTTTGCTTGGTCTTCAGTTTGAGACTCTTTTTACAGACGATTTGTATACTCGTGCCGCAAAGCACGCCGTCAATCTTGCCATGAAACTGCAGAAGGGTTTCATCGCTAAGGGTTATAATCCAATAATAGCATCTCCAACAAATCAGCAGTTCTTCCAATTGCCTAATGAGGTAATCGACCGCTTGATGAAGTTTGCTACATTCGAATATTGGGGACCTAGAGGTGATAATAGCAGTTTAGTCCGTTTCGTATGCTCATGGGCAACGACTGATGAGGCTGTAGAAACATTGTTGAAGAATCTGTAGATTCTTCAACAATATATTTTATTTTAGCCCACTCTCTTAGTTCGGTATTTCAAATACAAACCTAGCCCCTCCACCGGTATAGCTGGTGTCTAATCTCACGTCGCCTTTTAGCATGTCTGCAATTAGTTTGCAAATGGCAAGTCCCAGTCCTGAGCCTTGTGAGAATATGTTCAGTTTTTCAAATCTCTCAAATATTATCTCTGCTTTGTCCGCAGGAACACCAATTCCCGTATCTGTCACAGATAGCGTAAGGTAACCTGGTTTTTCTCGTAGCGAGGCATTTAGTGTTATTACACCTTCACTGGTATGTTTGC
>JAKSLC010000094.1 GCA_024401415.1 Bacteroidales bacterium
GACAGGCGATACATTCTTCTGCGGATCCTCGTGCTTTTTTGAGGTGCTCATAGGATGCTCTATGGGTGCTCATAGAGTGCACATTTCATAAAAATGCAATTTTTTGTAACCCCGGGCTATACCCGGGCTACACTCAGGCTACACTCGAGGAAGACCTTGTTTCATCGCAAAAAAAAAACCGTACCACACAAAGGTGATACGGATCATTATACTGAAATGTATTTTTCTCTTAGTAAGTAATAATTGGCTCAAGCTCCTTTGCCTGTGCAATCATTTTTTCAAGCTCCGAGAGAGCTGGAACGCGGTTGCAAAGATTCTTCTTCTCATTTGTCTCAACAAGCTTCGGATGCAAGTTCGCAGGTACGCGATGGCGGAATTCCTTTACGGTGTCTACACCAGCAGCCTCTAGAAGCTCGGCAAACTGTCCTGCAATACCGTTGATACGGAAAAGGTCTGCATGGTTTGTCCACTTAAGAATGAGCTTCTCACTGATACCTGTTGTCTCTGCCATTTGTACACGGCCTTTCTTTGTCTTGCACTTGTCGAGAAGATCCTCTGTTGTCTTAACGCCTGCTGCTTCTAGTTTCTTCGCGTAAACTTCGCCTACGCCTTCAATTTGTTCAATTTTGTAACCCATAGTGTATTTATTTCTTAGGTTTGACTCAGTGAATTATGTCTTTTATTACGCCAATTTGTATGTAAATGTTACAATAAGTGTGAATAATGTCTAATAGTGAGTCTGTTTGTCTATTGGATTACTAATATTTCTGATTGTGATGCTAGCCTTACTCTAGGTCCCCATGTCCCATAGCCCGATGTTACTATGGCTGTTGTGTTCCCGAATTGTTTTTTGCCATAATCCAATGGGAATAGCTTCTCTGTGAAGAATCTGAATGGCCATACTTGTCCGGCATGTGTATGCCCGCTTATATGTAGCATAGCCGAAGCATCTGCCGACTCTAATATGCGTCCTGGCTGATGGTCGATAACTATGACGTTGCGTGCCGAATCAGGGATGAGGTCCGAGAGTGCTTTCGTATTGTTCCTTCTGAAGAAAGAACCATGAGGATCGTCTCTTCCTACAAGTGTTACATCGCCAAGTTGCATGGCACTATCTCTTAATAGTGTTATGCCAAGTCCTCTTATATATTCAGCATCCTTGTCCGGATCTCCTCCTATGTATTCATGATTGCCCATTACTGCTACTACAGGGCAGTTGGCTCTCCTGAATGCGGCCCCTAAGTCTTTCTCAACAACCGGACGAATATCTCCGTCAAAAAGATCTCCTGCCACTATGCATAGGTCGGCTTTCTGCTCGTTGATGATGTTGACGAGTTTCTCTATATCATCTTCCCCCACTCCATATCCCATGTGCAGGTCTGATACGGCTAATATTTTCATATTGCCTGGTAGCCCGACATGGTATGGAATAACTTTAGGAGAACGTGCATTTATGTGCCCTCCAATGATCAATATGCATACTGCTGCCAAGATACCTGCGTATGTGCTTGCCTTCAATGAAGACACTGGTTTATAGCTGATGCGCATGATCAGTCGTGCTATATGTAACAATAGGATGAATATTGTGCCGTACAACATTACTATAAGCCATGTCGTGCTGATGGCGTATATACATTCGGCTAGCCATAATGGGGTAGAGCTAGGTAGTAGTCGGGAAAGGAAGAATGATAGAGATAAGATGATTATTGCTGACGAGGTGATGACTCTGGCAATTTTGCTCTTAATCGTTTTGCTTATCTGCCACGCGATAATGCCGCACATTGATAAATATCCAAGTAGGATGATAGGAAATAGGAACCCCATGATTTGTAACAGTTGATTATGTTCCACAAAAATAGTTATTCTCTTTTTGTCATCGGGTATCTGCGGCAACTTTTTATTCTTATGTAGCGTAGAAACAAACCATGTATAAATTGTTTCTGAAGCGCATTATTGACTTTTGTGTGGCATTTGTTGCACTTTCGGTTTTAGCTGTTCCTTTGTTGGTGGTCTACGTGTGGTTGGCTGTTGCTAATAAGGGTGCAGGTGCTTTGTTTTTTCAGGAAAGACCGGGCTATAAGGGTAAGGTCTTCCGTATTGTGAAGTTTAAGACTATGACCGATGAGTGTGATGCTAATGGTGTTTTGCTGCCGGATAATCAAAGGTTGACCAAGGTGGGGACGTTCGTGAGAAGTTTGAGTATCGATGAGCTTCCTCAATTTTGGAATGTGCTGAAGGGCGATATGTCACTTATTGGTCCTAGACCTCTTTTGGTGGAGTATTTGCCTTTGTATAACGCTCACCAAGCAAGGCGTCATGATGTTAGACCTGGTATTACTGGTTGGGCTCAGTGTCATGGAAGAAATGCCTTGTCGTGGACGGAGAAGTTCGACTATGATGTATACTACGTAGATAATTGCAGTTTATGGCTCGATATAAAAGTTGTATTATGTACTGTCAGATGCGTACTCCGTAAAGAAGGTATAAACAACGATCTTGCCACAACAATGTTCAAGTTTGACGGAACTAACTAGCGAAATAGCATTATGTATTTGTACGGAGCAAGCGGTCATGCAAAAGTCATAATAGATATTTTGCGTGCAAATAATATAGAAGTCACTGGACTCGTTGACGATAACCTTGCGCTTAGTGAACTCTGTGGGTTGCCGATTTGCCACGATGCAAAGAATCTCAGTCCTATAATAGTCAGCGTAGGTAATTGTCAGATCCGAAAGAGAATTGTTGACAATATCTGTCGCACTAATGATATAAAGACTGTTTTCCCGATAGCTATACACCCATCAGCAATAGTATCTCAGAGTGCAAGCATAGGCGAGGGGACTGTGGTAATGCAGGGAGCTATTTTGCAAGCCGATGTCAAGGTTGGTAGACACTGCATTATAAATACCAAGGCAAGTGTTGATCATGAGTGTACTATAGAAGATTTTGTTCATATTGCCCCTGGTTGTACACTCAGTGGTAACGTTATGGTTGGCGAGGGTTCTTGGATTGGTGTCGGCAGTACCATAATACAAGGAATCAAGATTGGCAAAAACTGCATTATAGGAGCAGGAAGTGTAGTTACAAAAGACATTCCAGACGGGTGTAAGGCGTATGGCGTGCCATGTAAGGTAGTCGGCTAGACTAAAAGGTAGAGAATATGACAACGAGAGAGGCACTTTTTGCTTTAATTAGGATATCGGTTTGTGGTAAGCCCGAAATCGGTCTGGACTTTCACGATGTAGATTGGAGCGAATTGCTTTTGGTAGCTTCACAACAAGGTGTGAAAGGAGCTGTGTGGAGCGGTATTGGAATACAGTCTCAGTGCGAAGGAATGGACATTTCAGTTCCAGAAAAAATGAAATGGCATGGTTCCATTAAGAAGGCTCGGGCTGGAATGAGTAGGATGTGGGAGACAAGTGCCGAATTTGCAGATAACATGTCACCATGCCGTTGCCTTGTCTTGAAGGGTCTCGATTATGCAAGATATTGGCCCGATCCACTTGATAGAGAATTTACCGACTTGGATTGTTGGTGTGTGGGGGAGTTTGATAAATCTAATATAAAAGCACAGGAAATAGGCGGAAATATAGAAGAAGCAGGGTATAAGCATAACCACATACGATACAAAGGAATAGTTGTAGAAAATCACAAATATTTCACGGATTTCGCTGATACGAAACAAGGAGTTAAGGCAGAAAAACTATTCAAAGAACTAGCAGGCAAGGGTATAAAGAACATCGGCGAAACAAAATTACTTTCACCGAATGAAAATTTTACTGCGCTATTTATGCTTAGACATGCGCAATTACACTTTCTTGCAGAAGGTATCGGCATCAAGCATATACTAGACTGGCAGTATTTCCTTCAAAAAGAAGAAATGTCGATTGACTGGGATTTGATATACAAGGCAATGGACATGATGAACATGAGGGCGTTTGCAGATGTTATGACAATTTGTAGCAAATCAAATTTTGGTTTGAAGACATCTGTATACTCTGCTAAATACAATTTTAATGATGCCTATATTGATGCATTTCTCGATGACGTCCTTGATGAAAAGCCGTCAACCGCCGATTTTAGGCTATGGAAGAAAGCCTTGCGTATAGTGCGTAGGTTCAGAAGAATGTGGAAATTCAGAGCTTTGCTGGAAGAGAAGTATATCAAAAAGGTATGGTTGACATTTGCCTATAATTCATTCACAAACAGGCATCCAAGTATAGACTAGTCGGCCCATTAAGCCTTCTTAACCTTTTTTGAGATTAGTATAATCACTAAAACAATACCTTTGCACCCGGTTTATTCAGAAACAATAGAAACACAGTAATGCTAACGAATTTGCTTGAAGGAAAGCGCGGTATTATTTTTGGCGCTCTTAACGATAAGTCTATTGCATGGAAGGTTGCCGAAATGGCATACGCACAAGGCGCAAAGTTCACATTGTCAAATACAGAGGTAGCTTGCCGTATGGGCGAGGTTAAGGAGCTCTCTGAGCGCCTCAATGCTCCTCTTATCGCAGCTGATGCAACTTCAGTTGACGATCTCAAGAACGTATTCGAAAAGTCGCAGGAGATTCTCGGTGGTAAAATCGATTTCGTACTCCATTCTATAGGTATGTCGCTCAATGTTCGCAAGAAGCGTCCATATTCAGATCTCGATTACAATTTCCTCAATAAGACACTTGATATATCTGCTATTTCATTCCATAAGATGCTTCAGGTGGCTTATCAGATGGATGCAATCTCAGAGTGGGGTTCAGTTGTAGCTCTTACGTATGTCGCTTCTCAGCGTACACTTTGTGATTATAACGATATGGCCGATGCAAAGGCTCTCCTAGAGAGTATCGCTCGTAGCTTCGGATATATTTATGGCTGCAAGAGACATGTGCGTATCAATACAATATCTCAGTCGCCAACTATGACAACTGCTGGTAGCGGTATTGCTGGCTTCGACGGCTTGATGGATTTCTCAGACCGTATGTCTCCTCTCGGTAATGCTTCCGCTGAGGAGTGTGCTAACTTCGTTGTGACTATGTTCTCTGATCTCACAAAGAAGGTAACTATGCAAAACCTCTTCCACGATGGCGGATTCTCGAATATGGGTATGAGCCAGAAGGCTATGACTCAGTATAACAAGAGTTTCGAGAATGAGATGGTGAAACCATGGGAGGTTGGCCAATAATCTTGTAGAATATTATTCTTAAAATACATTGGTGCAGTTCGACCACCCCTTCATAGGGAAATGAACTGATTACAATGCTGTGTGAGTGTGTGTATGCGAGACGTCGGTAGACGCCTCGCATCTTTTTTCACTCTGTGGTGTATAAGTATGCATCTTTACGTTATTTTTATTTGATACAAATTGCAATATTTAGCCTAATTTGTAACCTCGAAATAGCAAAATAGCCAAAAATGTGTTTATCTTTGCCATGTCTATAATGGATATTTGGATACACACATGCAGACGTTGTTCGCAATACATGAAGATATGCTCAAAGGTCTTACGCCATGGATCAGGCGTGGACTGATGGATGATATTGATTGGTCAGCACGTCTCATAGGTATCAAGGGCGCTCGTGGTATAGGCAAAACCACATTCCTTCTCAATTACGCAAGAAATATTCAGCATGAGCGTAAGTGTCTCTATGTAGATCTTAATAATTTCTACTTCTCTACACGTACTATCATTACGCTTGCCGACGATTTTCGCAAGTTGGGAGGAAATACTCTTCTTTTGGATCAGGTCTATAAGTACCCTGATTGGAGTAAGGAACTGAGGTATTGCTATGATAACTTTCCTGATCTTCAAATCGTTTTTACAGGCTCTCCTGTAATGCGCCTCAAAGAGGAAAACCCAGAACTTCATGGGTTGGTCAAGGTCTATAGTCTGGAGGGCTTCTCTTTCCGTGAGTATCTCAATTACAAGACCGGGATGACTTTCCCAAAATTGTCTCTTGACGAGATTGTCAATAATCACGAGACTATTTCCAGAGAGATATGTGCGCAGGTAAAACCTTTGGCTTATTTCGGAGATTATCTGTATCACGGCTTCTATCCATATTTCTTGAATGAGAAGAATGCTTTTGGGGCAATGATCAAGACAATCAATTTGGTCTTAGAGATTGAGATCAGCTACCTTCAGCAGATTGAACATCGTTGCATTCCTAAGCTTCGCAAGCTTCTTTATCTTATTACCCAGCAGGCACCTATGCAGCCTAATGTCAGCAAATTGGCACAGGATATCGATGCTTCTCGTGCTACGGTAATGAATTATATGGTATATTTGAAACAGGCTCGCCTTATTCATCTGCTTTATCAAGAGGGAGATCAGGAGGGCAAAAAGCCTGCTCATATTTATATGCAGAACCCAAACCTCATGTATTTGTGTAATTATGGAGGCGTGGATCCTGATGCTCTTTACAAAACATTCTTCTTTAATCAGCTCGGTTATATCAATACATTGACTCGTGCTGATAAGGGCGACTTCTGTGTAGATGGCAATCTTTGTTTTGCTGTCGGTCGTCATCGTAAACTCCCGGTCGATGTATATCACGCCAAGGAGATGATAGAAGTGGGCGAGAAGAACGTTATCCCGTTGTGGTTATTTGGCTTTAGGTATTAGTAACTAATGACTTAGCCCGACGTAAACAAAAAACAATGTGAAAACATTATATATAGAACAAATAATTGTTAGTGTTAAATAAAATGGCAAAAGAAAAGAAATTCATCACCTGTGATGGTAACGAGGCCGCAGCACACATAGCATATATGTTTACTGAGGTTGCAGCTATCTATCCTATCACACCATCTTCGCCTATGGCGGAGCACGTTGACGATTGGGCGGCTCAGGGCCGTAAGAACCTCTTCGGCGACACAGTAAGCGTACAAGAGATGCAGTCTGAGGGCGGTGCTGCTGGTGCAGTTCACGGTTCACTCCAGGCAGGTGCTCTTACAACTACTTTCACAGCATCACAGGGTCTTCTTTTGATGATCCCTAACATGTATAAGATTGGTGGCGAGCTTCTCCCATCAGTATTCCATGTTTCAGCTCGTACATTGGCTACACATTCACTCTGTATCTTCGGTGATCATGGTGACGTTATGGCTTGTCGTCAGACAGGTTTCGCTATGTTCTGCGAGGGTTCAGTACAAGAGGTTATGGACCTCGCTGCTGTAGCTCACCTTGCTTCTATCGAGACACGCGTTCCATTCATCAACTTCTTCGACGGTTTCCGTACTTCACACGAGTACCACAAGATCGAGGTTATGGATATGGAGGACATCCGTCCACTCGTAAATATGGAGGCTATCAAGGAGTTCCGTAAGCGTGCCCTCTCACCAGAGCATCCTCAGGCTAAGGGTATGGCTGAGAACCCAGAGACATTCTTCGCACACCGCGAGAGCTGCAACCGCTACTACGATGCAGTTCCAGCAGTAGTTGAGAAGTACATGGCAGAGATCTCTAAGATTACTGGTCGTGAGTACAAGCCATTCACATATTACGGTGCAGCCGACGCTGATCGCGTAATCATCCTTATGGGTTCAGCTACTGAGGCAGCACACGAGGCTATCGACTACCTCATGAAGAAGGGCGAGAAGGTAGGTATGGTTTCAGTACACCTCTACCGTCCATTCTCTGTAGAGCGTCTCCTCGCTGCAGTTCCTAAGACAGTTAAGGCTATCGCAGTTCTTGACCGTACAAAGGAGCCAGGTGCAAATGGCGAGCCTCTCTACCTCGACGTAAAGGATGCATTCTATGGTCAGCCAAACGCTCCTATCATCGTAGGCGGTCGCTACGGTCTCGGTTCTTGCGACACAACTCCTACAATGATCTCTACAGTATTCGAGAACCTCGCATTGCCACAGCCAAAGGATCACTTCACTATCGGTATCAACGATGATGTTACATACACATCTCTCCCAGCTAAGGAGGAGATTCCTATGGGCGGTGAAGGTATGTTCGAGGCTAAGTTCTTCGGTCTCGGTGCTGATGGTACAGTAGGTGCTAACAAGAACTCAGTTAAGATCATCGGTGACAACACATCTAAGCACTGTCAGGCTTACTTCTCATACGACTCTAAGAAGTCTGGTGGTTTCACATGTTCTCACCTCCGTTTCGGCGACAACGAGATCCGTTCTACATATCAGATCAAGACACCTAACTTCGTAGCTTGCCACGTTCACGCATACCTCAACATGTATGACGTAACTCGCGGTCTTCAGAAGAATGGTACATTCCTCCTCAATACACTTTGGGAGGGCGAGGAGCTCGTTAAGAACTTGCCTAACAAGGTTAAGAAGTACTTCGCAAAGAACAACATCACTGTTTACTATATCAACGCTACACAGATTGCCCGTGAGATTGGCATGAAGCCAACCAACACAATCCTCCAATCTGCATTCTTCCGTATCACAGGCGTTATCCCTGTAGAGCTCGCTATCGAGAAGATGAAGGCAGCAGCCCTCAAGTCTTACGGCAAGAAGGGTCAGGATGTAGTTGATATGAACTACGCAGCTATCGACCGTGGTGGTGAGTACAAGACACTCGCTGTTGATCCAGCTTGGGCTAACCTCCCAGACGACGCTGTAGTAGCTAACAACGATCCAGAGTACATCAACAATATCGTTCGTCCAATCAATGCTCAGAATGGCGACCTCCTCCCAGTATCTGCATACAAGGGTATCGAGGATGGTACATGGGAGCAAGGTACAGCAGCTTACGAGAAGCGTGGTGTTGCTACACTCGTTCCAAAATGGGATGCTTCTAAGTGTATCGAGTGTAACAAGTGTGCATTCGTTTGTCCTCACTCATGTATCCGTCCATTCGTTCTCGACGCTAACGAGAAGGCAGGCTTCAACGCTGAGACACGCGAGATGAAGGCTCCAGCACAGCTCAAGGGTATGAACTTCCGTATACAGGTTGGTGTTATGGACTGTCTCGGTTGCGGTAACTGTGTTGACGTATGTATGGCTAAGGAGAAGGCTCTCACAATGGTTCCTCTTCAGGGTGAGCTCGGTGAGGCTGCTAACTGGGAGTACTGCGTTAAGAACGTTAAGTCTAAGCAGGACCTCGTTGATATCAAGCAAAATCCTAAGAACTCACAGTTCGCAACTCCATTGTTCGAGTTCTCTGGCGCATGTTCAGGTTGTGGTGAGACTCCATACGTTAAGTTGATTTCTCAGCTCTTCGGCGACCGTCAGATGGTTGCTAACGCTACTGGTTGTTCTTCTATCTACTCTGGTTCAATCCCATCAACTCCTTATACAAAGAACGAGAAGGGTCAGGGTCCAGCTTGGGCTAACTCACTCTTCGAGGACTTCGGCGAGTTCGGTATGGGTATGGTACTTGCCAACAAGAAGATGAAGGAGCGCATCACACGTCTCCTCACAGAGATGAACGCTTCTGATAAGACTTCTGCAGAGTACAAGGCAGCAGCTCAGGAGTGGATCGAGAACCAGAACGATGCTGAGGGCTCTAAGAAGGCAGCAGCTAAGTTGATCCCTGAGATCAAGAAGTCTGCAGCAGCAGGTTGCCCAGTATGCAAGGAGCTCGACGAACTTTCTCACTACCTCGTTAAGCGTTCACAGTGGATCATCGGTGGTGATGGTGCTTCTTACGATATCGGTTACGGCGGTCTCGACCACGTACTCGCTTCTGGTGAGGATGTTAACGTATTCGTTATCGATACTGAGGTTTACTCTAACACAGGTGGTCAGTCTTCTAAGGCTACTCCTATCGCTGCTATCGCTCAGTTCGCTGCAGCTGGTAAGCGTATCAAGAAGAAGGATCTCGGCTTGATGCAGGCTACTTACGGTTACGTTTACGTAGCACAGATCGCTATGGGCGCTGACAATGCTCAGTGTCTCAAGGCTATCAAGGAGGCTGAGGCTTATCCTGGTCCATCACTCGTTATCGCTTATGCTCCATGTATCAACCATGGTCTTAAGGCTAAGGGCGGCATGGGTAAGAGCCAGGAAGAGGAGAGAAGAGCTGTTGAGTGCGGTTACTGGCACTTGTGGCGTTTCGATCCAAGACTCGCTGCTGAGGGCAAGAACCCATTCCAGATGGACTCTAAGGCTCCACAATGGGATAAGTTCCAGGAGTATCTCGACGGTGAGGTTCGCTTCTTGTCTCTCCGTAAGGCTCTCCCAGCTAAGGCTGACGAGCTCTACGCGGCTACAAAGAAGGCAGCTCAGGAGCGTTACGCTTCATACATCCGCATGAGCCGCATCGACTACTCAGCACCTATCGAGGGTCTCGAGTAAT
>JAKSLC010000095.1 GCA_024401415.1 Bacteroidales bacterium
AGGCTCTCGGAGCTATGGCTCTCTTCGGTGAGAAGTATGGTGATACAGTACGTGTTATTAAGTTCGGGTCTAGTATCGAGCTTTGTGGTGGTACTCATACTCAGTCTACAGGTCGCATCGGTATGTTCAAGATTATCGGTGAGTCTGCTTCTTCTGCTGGCGTACGTCGTATCGAGGCTGTTACTGCCGCTAAGGCAGAGGAGTTGATGGTGTCTAACTACAACGCTCTCAAGTCTCTCGCAGAGGGCTTGAAGACTACTCCAGCAAACCTCCAGAAGGCTATCGAGACCCTCGTCGCAAACAATCAGAAGCTCGAGCAGCAGTGTACAGATATGATGGATACAATGCTCGGTATAGAGCGTGCTGCTCTCCGTGAGAAGATTGAGACTGTAGGCACAACAAAGCTTCTTGTAGCAGAAATCAAGCCTATGTTCGTAGACCGACTTAAGGATCTCGCATATCAGCTCCGTGGCGAGTCAGAGAATATCGTTTGTGTTCTCGGTTGCGTTGCAGCAGAAAAACCTCAGATCATGATTATCGCTTCTGATAGCGTAGTAGCTTCTAAGAATATCAACGCTGTAGAGGCTATCCGAGCTATTGCTAAGCACATCCAAGGCGGTGGCGGTGGTCAGCCATTCTTCGCATCAGCAGGTGGAAAGAATGCTGCCGGTATGGAAGCTGCTATGAAGGAGGCTAAGTACTACTTCCAGGATAAGTTGAAGTAATAATAAATACTGAATAATACCAAAGAGGGCGTGTCTTAGTAGACATGCTCTCTTTTATTTTTTGCGATGAAGCCGAGTCTTCCCCGAGTGTAGCCCGAGTGTAGCCCGAGTATAGCCCGAGTATACATAAATGGATTTCCCAAAAAATCTTCATACATTTGCATAGTCATATATAAATACCAATGCACTTTACTAAACTGAAAATCTTACTTAGATGGCTCTCCCTCCGTCAAGTAAATGGCCTTCAACGAAAACACGTCTCTTTCGATGATGCCGAACCATCTCTCTGCCTCAATTGCGGAATGACGTTCCAAGGTAACTATTGTCCAAATTGCGGACAGAGCCGTAAGGTGAAACGCCTGTCCATCTCCTCCGCCATAGATAACCTGTTGGGAATCTTCGTAAATCTCGATCGTGGGTTGCCTCGTACTTGCGCCGAACTTATATATCGTCCAGGATATATGATTCGTGACTACCTGGAAGGACGTCGTGTAGAATATATAAAGCCTATACAGCTTCTCTTCCTCTTGGTGACTATATTCGTCGCTATGCAGCACCTTCTGGGAGCCGTAGATGTCGAAGCTACAGATTGGGAAAAGCTCCAGAATGCCAAACTGACCGCATCTGGTCAGCAGCTCAGTATTCCTTCTTGGATCCAACCCGCCATAAGTGTGATTAAATGGATCGAATCCAATGGGGCCCTCTCTCTTATGTTGCTCTATATGATGTTCATAATCCCTAATTGGTGGTGCTTTAGGCGTACCGAATATGGCAAGAAACTCAATATCACAGAACATTTCTATATCTCTATATTCATCGCATGCCAAGGTGTAATGTTGTCTATAGTGATGTTCTTGTACGACTGCATCTTTGCCGGGCTTCTGAATGGTAAGTCTTTGGAAGTAAGCGTGACAGGTCCATTTAGTATTGGTATATGCATCTTCCTTATGTCGGTCGATTTTAAGCAGATGATGTCTATATCATATTGGCGTTCTTTCAGAATATGCCTGTCGTCTATAGTCTTAACGTTCTCGTTGTTAGTCCTCCTGTGTATACTAGTAAGTCTCTTAATAGCCTTGGTATTCCCGTATAAATAAAATACGGACGTGTCAAGTACTAGTCGATTTTCATATATCGAGAATTAATTACTATCTTTGTCAGTTAAATGAACAAATAGTTATGGAAGGGAAAGGAAAGTTGACTATCAATTTGCCTGAAAACTTGCAGGATGGTAAATATGCAAACTTGGCTATGATTACTCACAGCCAGTCTGAATTCGTGCTTGATTATATAGCAATTATGCCTGCACTCGATCGTGCTAATACTGTGGCTCGCGTAGTGCTTACTCCAGATAATGCAAAGCGTCTATTGCTCGCCCTCAAGGATAATGTCGATAAGTACGAGCAAGAGCATGGCCCTATACGACTCGCTCAACAGCAACAGCCATATCCAGCATTCGCTAAACCACAAGGTGAGGCATAATCTGTAATAATTGTGTATACAATAGCAAAATATTTTATCGCTGCATTGTCACACCTTCCTCTGAGGGTGTTATACGTATTGTCCGATTGTATCTATGTTTTGCTCAGATACGTGTTCCGTTACCGACAGAAGGTCGTTCGTAAAAATCTCCAGATCGCTTTCGGCGATATGGATGTGAAGTATCAGCGTAAAATTGAAAATAGGTTTTATAGGCATTTGTGCGACTATGTTTTTGAGACAATCAAGGCTTATTCCATTAGTATGCCGGAATTGTCTAAGCGTTATGTCGTTCGTAATCCGGAACTTATCAACCAATATTTAAATGCAGGTCGCTCCGTTTTCTTGTATTGTGCACATTTCGGTAATTGGGAGTGGGTTGTATGTTTCACTGAGTTCCTTATGAAATGCCGTTATCTTGCAATATTTCAACCTCAGTCTGGTAAGGGTATCGATCGCTTGATGACAGAGATTAGAACCCGTACAGGAGCTATAGCAGTAGAGAGCCAAAAGGCTTATCGTCAGATAGTTGAGTGCAAGAGAAATAATATCGTCACCTTTACCCTTATCATTGCCGATCAGTCGCCTCATCGAAGAGCCAAGAAGCATTGGACAAATTTCTTTAATCGCGATACTGCCTTCTTGATGGGACCAGAAGCTATGGCTGTTAAAACAGATCAGGTCCTTATCTATCCTTCTGTTGTGGCTTATAAACGTGGCTATTACGAATTGGAAATGAAGGTTATTGATGATAATGTGACTAAGAATTCCGGCAAGGACCTCATAGATAAGTATGCAGCACTGCTGGAAGATGATATACGTCGTACTCCAGAGTTGTGGTTGTGGAGCCATAATCGTTGGAAACATAAGCACGAAGATTATCCCGATAATGATTAGTTAATACTAATAAGATAAAGTTTACATACAAAACATATAGATGGATACATTGATTATAGTGTGCCAATTAATATTGAGCCTTTCGATATTGGTTGTTACTCACGAGTTTGGACATTTTCTATTCGCAAAGATTTTTGGTGTAAAGGTGCCGAAGTTCTACATGTTCTTCGATCCTTATTTCAGCATATTCAAGTATTTGCCTGATGGTAAGCATGAGGGCGCTGATTCTGAAGAGGGTCTCTCTTTCTGCAAGTATACAGATGTAGAAGAGCAGGTATTTACAGAGAAACTTGATGTATATAATGCTAATCCTGATAAATATGTACTCTTAGGTAAAGACCCAAAGGTTCTGTCTGAGTCTTTCGCTGAAGAAGTAGAGATTCAGAAGGGTAAGGAGGTCAAGGTAATTAAGATAACTAGACGTGTTAAATGCGGATTCTCTCTTATCTCTTATACCCGTAAGCCTCAACCAGAAGGTGTCGAAAGTAAGTCGTGGTGGCATAATACCGATTTTGGTCTTGGATGGCTTCCTCTAGGTGGCTACTGTCAGATTGCAGGCATGGTCGATGAGACTCAAAGCGCAGATAAGATCATGAATAAGCCTGTCGAGAAATGGGAGTTCCGTGCAAAGCCAGCGTGGCAACGTCTTCTTATCATGATAGGTGGCGTGGCAGTGAATCTTATATCGGCTCCTATAATCTTCGGTTTCGTACTATATATTTGGGGCGATAGCTATGTCTCGTTCTCTGAAGCTCCTATCGGACTGCAGTATCACGAGGTAATGCACGAGGTAGGGTTCCAGGATGGTGATCAGATCGTGTCTATTAATGGCGAAAAGGTCGATTCTTACAAGGAGATCGCAAACACTATACTCCTTACAGATTCTTGCAATGTCGGCATCGTTCGTAATGGTGAACCTATGCAGATAGCTTTGCCACGCGAGTTCTTCCGTACAATATTAAGTAATGATGTAGAGCAACTTTGTGCTATCCGTATACCTTCTGTAGTAGATTCTGTCGTTGTGGGTTCTCCTGCTTATGAGGCTGGTATGCTCCATGGTGATAGTATCATTGGTGTCAATGGCGTTCATATGGTTGCCTACAATGAGGTGACTGCCGCTATCAGAGAAAATGCCGGTAAGACAATCTCTATGGTAGTAGTGAGAGCAGATAAGAGTATCGATACTCTCAATATTAATGTCTCAGCTGAGGGCAAGGTTGGCTTCTCTAATGTTCGACCAACAGAATGGGTAAAGGTTAAGTCTCTTGAATATGGCTTCTTTGAGGCTTTCCCTGCCGGTATGGAGAAGGGACGCGAAATGTTAGTGAATTATGTCAAGCAGTTGCCTCTCCTCTTTACTAAAGAGGGCGCTACTAAGGTGGGTGGCTTCGGTACTATAGCTAAGATATTCCCTGAGTCGTGGAATTGGAGAATATTCTGGTTCAATACCGCTTTCCTCGCTATTATGCTTGCCGTAATGAATATACTCCCAATTCCTGCCCTTGATGGAGGCTTCGTACTATTCCTACTCGTTGAGGTTATTACAGGTAAGAAGATTCCAGAAAAGTTTATGGAATATGCTCAGTTGGTAGGTATGGCTATATTGTTATTGTTGGTATTATATGCCAATGGTAACGATGTATTAAGATATTTGTTTTAAGTATTGGTTTTCCGGTAGTAGGAGTAGATAGATATTTAATATGCGTCACATCTCTATATTATGTTTGCTCATAGTATTTTCTACTATGACAAGCTTCTTATGTGCGCATGCTCAGGGCGTTTCTGGAAATAATCCTCAGGTCCCAGAGTATATCTATCAACGCCGAATGGAAACTCTAGACAAACAGTCTCCAATTAAGTTGGAGTATAATCCTCAAGTAAGAGCATATATTGATGCCTATCTAGTCCGTCGTCGAGATCATTTGGCGAATATCATCTCTCGCTCAGAATTGTATTTCCCGATCTTTGAGGAGTGTTTGGCAAAGTACAATTTGCCGCAAGAACTTAAGTATCTTGCTATCATTGAGTCAGCGCTCGATCCTAAGGCGAAGTCTAAATCGGGAGCTATGGGCCTATGGCAGTTCTTGTATCACGCAGGTCTTATGCTGGATCTTCAGGTCTCTAGTTATGAGGATGACAGATGCGACCCTATTAAGAGTACAGATGCCGCATGTCGCTATCTTCAGTATTTGTTCCAAAGCTTGCATGATTGGCAGTTGGCTTTAGCCGCATATAATGGTGGTATCGGTACCGTACAGAAGGCTATTGAACGCTCTGGTGGAAAAAAGACGTTTTGGGAGTTGGCTCCTTATCTCACAAATGAGATGAAGGCTTACGTACCTGCTTTTATTGCAGTCAATTATGTAATGAACTATTATCAGTTGCATAATGTGGTTCCTCCAACCCCAAAGTATAATTATCAAGACATTGATACAGTTTATGTGAATATGTCTCTTGGTTTCGATCAGATATCTAGAGCATCTGGTGTGTCTCGTGACGACCTTCAGTTACTCAATCCTCAGTATATCAAGGATTTTATCCCTTATGATGATATGCCACGTCTTCTGGTATTGCCGAAGAATAACGTATCTCGCTATATTAAAAACGAGCCAAGGTTACGTCCTGATGCAGCACCGGATTTGGTGGGGTATTTCGGTCAGCAGATTGAGGTCAAGCTTACCCATCTTGTGAAGGCTGGTGAATATCTACATAAGGTAGCCATGATGTATAATACATCGGTCGAGAAGATTATGGAATGGAATAATCTCATGACAAAGGATGTGAAGGTCGGACAAAGGCTGACTATAGTTCAGCAAGAACCCGCGCATAAGTTCTTTTTTGTAGTTCAGGAAATGTTAAATGGTTGATGTCTAATGACCAATGCTCTTCGTAAAATACGTAAGGTGTTTGTGACACTCTTTCTTACGGGTGTTACGTTGGTCGTTTTGTCTATTGTTTTACTCGCATTTCCTGCTGTCGACTCTTGGATACGTGATAAAATTGAGCAAAAAGTATCTGCAGCTATTGGGTGCCCTCTGAAAATTGGGGAACTTCAATATTATCCTTTAAGAACGGTCAGTCTTCGTAGCGTCTCTCTTTTGGATAGAGATTCGTCTGTTATCGCATCTGTTTCGAGAATCAAGGCGTCTGTTGAATTTACTTCAATTTTCAATGCAGATTTGAAACTTACGCAGCTGGATGTCGATTCGTTGATATTGTATATAAGACAGCTGTCAGAAGATCCATCAACGTACAATATTTCCTCTTTCAATGGTACCGATTCAATTCCTGCTGATTCAGCAGCTTTGTTTGCAGGCATAAACATTGCTCATCTGCGACTGAGAAATTCCGAGGTTAATTATTTTCCTCTTGATCGTAAGAAGTTTGTAGTAACAGGTATAAATGCCAAGATAGATGATTTTTCTTATGCCAATGGTGGCGTGAGTATGGATCTGTCTCGTTTGGATATGCTAGTTGCAGATCGTCGTTCTTTCGCTTCTGGTAATGTCTACTATGGAAATGATACACTGATTGTCTCGTCTTTTAAGAGTTATAGCGCCAATTCTATAGCTAATATTCCAAGACTTACTATAGCTGGTATCAGTAGTGTCAATAGAATGTCTGGAGACAATCCTCTATATCCTTCTATAGAGGCGAACATAGATTTGCTTTCGTTGGATGAGCCTGAGCTGGCTCCACGTTTCGCTGTGGCTGGTTCTGTTCAGACTAGAAGTGACAGTGTCTTGCTGAGAAAGCTGACTCTTGATGTGTTCGACAATACTCATTTTACTATCGACGGTAATGTCTCTCATTGGAATGATATTGTTAATAGCCGTGTAGACCTCAAAATGTCCAATATCTCTCTTGCTCCGATTGATATTATAAACTACACCATGGCAGATGTCTCGCCTAAGGTTGTCGAGACATTAAAACCTCTTAGTGGTACGATGTCTATTTATGGCCCTTTGTCGGACTTGCAGGTAGCTTCGCAACTTTTCGGACCTACTATGTCTGTCATTCTCGACTCTAAGGCTCATTTCCATGATGACACTGAGTTTGATATTGATGGTACTTTAGCTTCTTCATATAATCCGTATAATCAGACCGATCTGGTATTAGGATCAACAACTGCTGTTGTTGATTTTGTAGGCCTCGTATCTCCTGAGACAGATAATTCGTTTGTGCATCTCAAAGGAAATGTCCCGATACTTACCGCTTTAGGTTACGCATACCAGGATGTATCTTTTGATTGTATGGCTAATAAGTTTTCTCAGTCTGCTTTTTTAGAGGTGCAGGATAATAATGGTAATCTGACTGCCGTGCTTACAACCGATCAGTCTGGCAAATATCCTTATTATGATATCACGCTTAACGCAGATTCTCTCTACCTAGGGGCATTGGGTATCATGCCAAGTATGCCACAGTCGATGTTGGATTGCAAGGCTAGAGTGGCATTTAATGGAACTGATATTGATGATGCTGATGGTTATGTAATTGTGGATAATCTGACGTTCTCTGGCGGTAAGGATCCTGTTTCATTTAAGCGGTTGGATGTCCGAATGAAGCGTCAGACTAATGGGGATAATCGTACTATTACGTTGTCGTCAGATCACATAACTGCTAATATTAAGGGTAGGTTCGAACTGAATAATCTCTTGTCTGAGTTCATGGCTCAGTTGAATGAGGCCGCTCCGTCTCTCGCACATCAGCCTCACCAGCGTATCCCATCTAATACATGGATGGATATGGAGTTGAAATATAAAGATATATCGTCGTTGTCTCAGATGCTGGATACTAATTTGGTAGTCTCCGGATCCGGTAGAATGAGTGCTTATCTAAGAACGGATAATCACGCTTCGTCTCTTGTTTTGCATGCTGATAAAGTTCATTACGGAGAGCGTGAATGCGAAGGTCTGGAACTCATGTATAATTCTCATGAGGGTGATACTTCTATAGTGCAATGTACGGCTAAGTCTATCAATCTATCTTCTTTGGGTAAACTTGGTGCATTCAATACTACTAATAAATTGTATGGCGATAATCTCTCTTCTCACTTTTATTGGCAACGTGCCAATGCTGAGCCTGGGGGCGATATTAGTGTGAGTTGTGATTTCTCAAGGGATAGACACGATGAGTTGATTGGTAATGTAGCTATAGATTCATCATATATTGTGCTCGGTCCACGAAAATGGAGTATTCCAACGTCTTCTTTGATCGTTTCGCCTCACTCGCTTCAAGTCAATGGTTTTTCCATGACTCACGGAGATCGTTTCTTGAAGGTCAATGGTCGTTCCTCTCTCTTGAATCCTGCTGATACAGTGACTGTTCAGGTAAATAAGTTCGCTATATCTGATGTGCTTAAGACGTCTCCAGAGGATAAGTTCTCGCTTGATGGTGATGTCAGCGCTTTGGCGTATTTGAACGATTTGTATGGCAATATTATTGTCAATTGTAAGTCTTCAATAGATAGCCTATATGTCGACGGTGATAATCTCGAACATATGGATATACAGACTGCTTGGCAACCTGAGAATAAAAATCTTGACTTGCATTTGGGTATTGTTACTCATGGTAAGCAGTGTGTCGATGCCAATGGTCAGCTTGATATCGCTCAAGGTTCTATGTTCCTGAATTTCGATATCGACTCTCTCTCCATTGGTTTCTTGAATTTTTACCTCGATGCAGCTATAAGGGATATGCGTGGTACTACTTCTGGTAATCTCCAACTTCATGGTCCTTTGGATGATATAAAGCTTGATGCAAGGTTGTGCGTACATAAGTCTGATTTCTCTGTTATGCAGACTTATGTAAATTACTATATTAATGACAATGATAGTATTATCCTCTCTCCTACGCGTATGGAGTTCAAGAATCTTCGTTTCGTAGATAAATACGGTAAACAGGGTGTCTTTAGAGGGTACATAGATCATGATATGTTCTCCAATCTCAGATTGTTCATCGATTTCGATGTATATGATATGCTTGTCTTGGAGAGTCAGGAGTGGAATAGCCCAACTTATTATGGTACCGTATTCGGTAATGGATATTTCGGTATTCGTGGTAATACTTCTTTGTGTCAACTTAATGTCAAGGCGCATACTAGTCCAAATTCTGTATTCTATATTCTTCCTTTGCAGAAGTCTGAATTGGGTCAGGCAGATTATATCCGTTTCTCTAATAAGACAGAGTCGCAAGAGGATAGCAGGCAGAATGCAGAAGAAGAGGAGTTTAATCTAGAGAAGCATCAGGAGGGTGTAGTTGCAAATCTTCAAATAGATATTCGCCCTAATGCCAAAATATACGCCATCGTTGATCCTCGTTCGGATAATATGGTGGAGGCTCGTGGACAAGGTATAATAAATATAGATCTTACTCGTGAGGGTGATCTTCTTATGGAGGGATCTTATGCTATGGAGCAGGGTGCATATAACTTCAATCTCCAGAATATTGTTAATAAGAAGTTCGACATTAGAAAGGGTAGTACCGTAATGTGGAATGGCGATCCTTATGATGCCATTGTCGATCTTGTGGCTACATATAAAACCAGAGCTTCGTTGTATGATTTGGTGCAAGGTGGTTATGATGAATCTACCGCAGACCTGAAAAAGCGTGTGCCTATAAATTGTAATCTGTTCCTTACCGAACATCTGCTTAACCCGAAGATTCGTTTCGAGATTGAGATTCCTTCGTCTCAGAAATTTAGTCAGTATACATTCGATCAGTATGTCAATACCGAGGAAGAGATGAACAGACAGGTATTCTCTCTTCTCCTGGCTGGTCGTTTCTATGCTTCACATGAGGCTCAGTCTAATACAACTAATGCTACAGGTGGCGCTTCGACAAGTAATTATCTGGGTACAACATTGTCCGAATTGATGTCAAATCAGTTCTCCAACTGGATATCACAGAATAAGTATAATGTTGGTATGGGTGTCAATTATCGTCCAGGTGATGAAGTTACTAATGAGGAGTATGAGGTAGCCCTGCAAACTGGTGTGTTGGATAATAAGATTATTCTCAGTGGAAATATCGGTTATGGTCGCGATGTCTCATCTGAGTCGAATAATGAGAGTAGCTTTATCGGTGATTTCGATGTGGAAGTTAAGCTCAATAAAAGCGAGACGCTTCGAGCTAAGGCATACACTCATT
>JAKSLC010000096.1 GCA_024401415.1 Bacteroidales bacterium
GTATTACCCTGCCATCATGCGCACTACCACAATGGATCCCCTCTGCGAGAAGTACTACTCGACCTCGCCATACGCTT
This sequence comes from Bacteroidales bacterium, assembly GCA_024401415.1. Classification (GTDB taxonomy): domain Bacteria; phylum Bacteroidota; class Bacteroidia; order Bacteroidales; family Marinilabiliaceae; genus W3P20-009. The sequence goes on from JAKSLC010000096.1 coordinate 78, forward strand.
GGTGTGGGAATAATCCAGCGAATCTTGTTGATCCAGAGGCAAAGGTTGCTACCTTTATTATGGTAGAAGTAGAATAACCATATCTGCGCATCATGCGTAGAAGATTCATGTATTGAGCGAAAGTTTGGCACGCAAATTGCAATTCCACTAAGAAACAAGACAAACAGATGAAAATGAAGAACATATTTGGTGCGATTGTACTATTGTTTACAATCACAGTAATGGCAAAAGCGCAACCAGTTCCTGGTATTGATGAGAATATCCCGTACTTGATGACTTTCAGTAATAAAGTTTCCACATCATGGGGTGATGATAATGGCTTGCAGATTATATTTTTTGCAGTTCCTGCAGAGCATAGTAAGCCAATATATGTTCGTGTGTTCGATCCTGATTGCGGTGGCAAGAATGATGAGCAGAATGGTGATTGGAATTCCAAGGCTCGTTTTTCTGTTTACGGTGGCGCTGGCGCATGTAGTAACAAAGATGCGCAGCGTGGTAATACAGAGGGCGATTTCGATTCAGGTACACAACTGGCGCAGAAAGTATTCGGCGTAGATGCCCAGTATGATGGGAAGTGGTATACATTTGGTCCATTCAATCCTTCAGAAGGTGAATTGTTGCCAGAGTTCGGCGGTAGAATATTTAAAATCACAGTTGAGGGCTTGTCGGGTGATGATGGTAATATGTATAAGTTCTTCTTTTCAAGTAAGTCAGACGATAATATCGCCGTCGAGGGCGGCTTCGCATTCTATTTCAAGTATAAGTTCCGTCTCTATGATACTGCAGATCAGGTTAGCCATATCTATCCATTTATTGATAAGAGTGTTGTCTCCATCAAGCAGTGCAACTTTGACTGGGACTCTGATGGTATGATTCGAGTAGTCTCTACCACAAAGAATGGTATTCCATTGAAGGTGTCTGGAGATGATGAGTGGACTTCCAGCACATTAAAGATTGATGATGGCGAGCGTGGAACTTCATGGGATATTCAGATGATAAAGTCTAAAGCTAGACCATTGAAGAATAACAATGTTGTATTCTTCCTGGAGAACCAGTATGGTGAATTGCTTCCATTCTACTCAGTACCTATCGGTGGTGTACCTAAGTATAAATACAACATCTCAGCTAAGCAGGCACCTAAAAAAGCAGCTAATGCCCCTGTGAAAAAGAAGTAGAGTTGTCAGACAATAGATAAAAGACTGCCTAAGCATCCTGATTCGTCGGTTGTTTAGGCAGTTTTGTCGTGTTTATTAGTGTTGGAGAAGAAAGATTGTTGTTATTTGTCGATAATTGAGGGGTGTTTGTAGATAATGGTTTTTCTGTAAAAAATGGTGTATTATCTTTGCAATTAGAAAAATGATTGAAGATAAAGGTCATTTAAAGTACTAAACAACACAGTAGACATGATAAGAATATCGTTTTTAATTGTGGCATTATTGACTACACTAGTCAGCGCTATTGCTCAGTCGTACGTCTCCGGTACAGTTATTGATCGTGCTGATGGTCAAAGTTTGCCAGGCGCACAAGCAGCTCTCACTCCTGTTGCTGGCGGTAAATCTATTGGAGTCGGCACAGATATCGATGGAAAATTCCGTGTAAAGGTTGAAGATGGAAAATGGACAGTAAAGATAGCTTATGTGGGCTATGTTCCATTTGAGAAGGTAATTGAGGTTAATGGCGAGGACATTAACCTAGGTACCATCAAACTCAAGAACGAAAACAAGAAGCTTGATGAGGTTAAGGTAACTGGTGTCATGGTTCGTCAGGAGCAAAAAGGTGACACAACAGTTTTCAATGCAGATGCGTTTAAGGTTAATCCTGATGCTACCACAGAGGACTTGATTAAGAAGATGCCTGGTATGCAGGTAGAAGGCGGTCAGGTTAAGAATGGCGGTGAGACCGTTAAGAAGGTACTCGTGGATGGTAAGGAGTTCTTTGGTGATGATCCTATGACTGCACTCAGAACCATCTCTGCAGATATGGTATCGAAGATTGAGGTGTATGACAAGCAGAGCGATCAGGCTGAGTTCACTGGCTTCTCTGATGGCAATGACGAGCGTACTATCAATATCCTTACGAAGATGGGTATCAAATCAGGTAGATTTGGTCGCGTTTATGCAGGATATGGAACTAACGACCGATATGAGTTGGGCGGTAATATGAACTATTTCCGCGGAGAACACAGAATCTCTCTCATCGGTATGTTGAATAATATCAATCAGCAGAATTTCTCTTTCGAAGATATGTCTAGCATGATGTCCAATGGTGGCGGCGGTCGTGGTATGATGATGGGCGGCGGCATGATGGGCGGCGGCGGCGGTTGGAGCTCTAATGGTGGCAAGAACCGCACTGGTAGCATCGGCTTGAACTATAGCTTGGACAAAGAGGATAAGATTAAGATAGAATTTAGCTATAGCCATGATAATCGCAAGAATATCTCGGAGACAACCTCTGAGGAGGAGTATTTCGCAAGACAAGGCGTTGATACTACACACTTTGAGTTCTCTAGCAGCAATGGCGAGTCTAAATCAATGAATAACAGAGCTACTCTTCGCTTGAACTGGACTATCAATGAGAATAATAGCATTATTCTTACTCCTCGTTTCACATGGCAGAGCAGCGAGTCAAATTCAGCTAGCTTCAACGATACAAAGTATGCAAAGACTATCGAGGAGGCATTAGCTGACGACAAATCATGGCAGAAGCGTATTCAGGATTCTGATGGCGAGTCAAGCGGTGTTTCTGGTTCGGGTAATGTCATGTGGCGTCATAAGTTCTCTTTGCCAAGACGTACATTGACTGTTAGAGGTGGCTTCTCTATCTCAATGAACAACTCTGACAATACATCTAGAATGACTAACCAGTATGCTGACAAGTCTAATAAGTTCAATATGAAGACATCTAACTTGTCAGATAATGAGACAAAGAATAACTCATTCAATGGTACTATTATGTATACAGAGCCTTTCGGTGATAATATGGCTTTGCAGATAAATTATAGTCCTAGCGTACGTATTAATAATAGTGATAGACAGGTTAAGGCAGATACCGTAGCTGTTGATAACCTTTCATCGTTCAATAATTACAAGTTCTCTCCTTCATTGTCAAATAAGAAAGAGAGTACATATACTCAGCACAGAGCAGGTCTCGGTTGGAATATTTTCAAGGGCAAGACATTCAACGCCACATTTGGTGTCGACCTTCAGAAGGCCATCTTGAAGACAGATCAAGAGTACCCATACGAATTGGAGACTTCTACATCATATACAAGTGTCCTCCCATCAGTACGTATCAGCTTGCAGAATGGTATGCAGATGCATGGTAGAGTCGATTACCGTACCAGCACATCGGCTCCAAGCATAGACCAGTTGCAGGAAGTAGTTGATGTAAGTAACCTTATGTCGTACTCTACAGGTAACAAGGATTTGAGCCAGCAGTACAGCCATAATCTCAATATCTTTATGGCAAGGAATAACGCTGAGACTTCAAGAGGTATCTTCGTTATGGCAGGCTTGAATTTCGCAACTGATTATATTACTTCAGAGGTAACTCAGAGTGAGACAGAGGAGCGTTTTATTAAAGCTTTGGTTCGAGGCGAGAATGGACTAGAGGAGCGTGAAATCGTAATCCCTATAAATACTTCTCTTAGACGCCCAATCAATATGGACGGATATATAAATGGTAGACTCCACCTTACTTTGACAACTCCTATCACATTCATTAAGAGTACAGGTAACTTGTCATTGGGAGCTAACTTCTCTAAGTCTCCTTCCAAGTACAATAACGAGGAAGTTACTACAAAGAACATAAGCTATAACTTCGGTTCTACATTGGCTTCTAATATTTCAGAGAATGTTGATTTCACAATCAGCTACAATGGTGCATACTCAATGCAGAGCTCTACAAGACAGAATAGTGTCGACGTAAATGTGTATAGCCACACTTTGGGCGCAGATGTTACTTGCTTGTGGTTCACTCGCTTGGTATTCTCAAATCATATCTCTCACCAGTACTCAAGTGGTCGTGGTAAGGATTATGATGATAACTACCTCTTGTGGAATGCATCTCTCGGTGTTAAGTTCTTCCAGGATCGCCGTGCAGAATTGCGTCTCAAGGTTAATGACCTTCTGGATAACACAAAGAGCGTATCAAAGACAGTTGGGGCTAACTCAACTACCGTTACTAATACTGATGTCCTCAGGCAATATGCTATGTTGACATTCACATACAAGTTCAAGACAATTGGTGAAAAACAGGTCGACCCATTCGCTCAGATGATGAATGGTGGCAAAGGTAATCGAGGAGGCGGTCGCCCTCCTATGATGATGGGACCTGCACCACGTTAATCAGCCTCTTCATTCATGGTATTAAAATACAGATAAAATAGCGCAGCCCCGTACCGTTGTGAAAACGATACGGGGGCTTTTTTTATGAGGATGTCACCTGTCTGATATCAGTAGTATGTCGTATGGTGTCAACTGATTTTTTTGCGAGCAACTATAGGGATCATATAGAGTAGCCATAGTGTTCAGGCTATCTCTCCGCATACAAATAACAAATCCCAGCGCCACTTAGCATAGCACTGGGATTTATATTCACTACTATATCCAAAATTACATAACGTATATCTGCATTATATCTTTCTTCTTGTGATATACCAAAATGCCATTTACCGTCTCACGGCCATTGTTCGTTGGCATTTGAACACCAAAAATATTAAATAGTAGAAGCTTCGATTTGCCAGATTTCAATGTACTGGTCTCTCCGTTGTAATAACCTGTCACGCTAACGTAGGCGTATGCTTTATCAAGAGAGATGTCGCCCATCTCCATTTTTATAGGCTTGATGTTTGAGCCGCTTTCAACTTTTACCATTGTCGACTCTTCTACTTTTATCAACTCTGGTGCAGCATCAAATGTAGTCTTTATAGCTTTTAGTCCCTCTTTGAATACATCGCCGTAATTGTATGTACTGCTGAATACACCATATAGCATCGCACCATCTTTACCATCTGTAACAAATAGTTTTCTTCCTTTATGTCCTATAACTGTTAGTTTGCATGTGAATGTAACGTCAGTTTCATCTGCCAATTTCGCATACTCAGAAATCGATGAAACATTAACTGCGCTAATAGACTGCGCCAAAACTGTCATTGTCAATAAAATGATAATCTGTCTAAGTCTCATTGTTGTTTGTTATTGGTTTGTTGCCTTGTGCAAATTTACGACCTTTTATAGCTAGAAGTTATTATTTTTCAGTTAAATATTACACCATTATTGTTAATGCTATTTGATTATAAGTAATATTATCTGACTATTGTTGCAGTTTATGTTAAAATCATATCCATATTCCTGTCATATCCCCTTTTTTAGGTATTGACCACTGCTATATATATAGTGAACTTTGTACCCCCAAACATCAATTTATATGTATCAATTAATAATGAAAAGGTCTATAGTGCTTTTGACTAGTGCCGTGATGGCAACTTTTATCTCTTATTCGCAATCTTTTTCCCTAAATGGTTATGGAGAGGTCTATATTAATAGTTTGGATGGGGATACTCAAGTGGACAAGCCTCATGTCCTGCTGACGGCAGATTTCTCGTCGTCTGATAAGTGGTCTTTTGAGGGAGAGGTGGAGTATATAGAAGATTTGGACATTACTCAGTTATGGATACAACGGTCGTACTCTTCTTTGTTTAATGTTAAAGTAGGTAAGATTACCATTCCATTAGGTTTCTCAAATACCGCTGATAATCCGATGGATCATTTTACTGCATATCTTCCGAAGTGCGAAGAATTGGTTATTCCATACGATTGGAATCAAGTCGGATTCTCTCTCTTGGGTGAGAATGATATATGGCAATATGAGTTGCTAGGTCTTGTAAATGGCAATAAATTAGCTGGTGCCGTTGCGGTGAACAATATGTCTATTCCTAATACTAGGGTAGGAATCGATTTGTATTATGGTGGTACGTATGATGCTGAGGCCGCAGATGCCCTTTTTTTGTCTTGCCTCGATTATGAATACAAATATGATAGGGTAGTATCTCGAGGCAACATCTTGTATTCTGAGCTCTTGGATGCTCTATGTGGCGGAGTGGAGATTGGTTATGATATATTGCCAGGTTCTGTATCAGAAACGCAGACTAAACAGTTGTTTCTTTTTTCCAGATATGATGCTTGCAGAATTACTGATTACAAACGTCTGACTTTTGGTATATATTTCCTTCCACGTGAAGATATTACCATGAAGGCAGAGTATGACTTGAATCTCAATCCTTCTCAGCATGGCTTTTCTCTCGCTGTTGGAGTCAATCTATCTGTTCTCAAGAATTAGATATAGGCTAATTGTGTATCTTTACATTGTAAATAGTCTATATATATGAATGTTGGATATGTGGATATAGTCAAATCTCTGATAGCAAGTGGCAGTACAATTACCATTATGGAAAGTTGTACAGGAGGTTTGTTGCAGAGTATGATTACTGATGTCGAGGGCGCAAGTGCAATATTTAAAGGTGGTTTCGTGACATATAGCAATGAGGCAAAGATAGCAGCAGGAGTTCCAGAAGATATTATTGAAAAGTATGGAGTTTACTCGGCTGAATGTGCAGAGGCTATGGCTAAGGCCGCGCAAAGACATTTCCAGGCAGATATTGCCATAGGTGTTACTGGCTCAACAGGTAATGTGGATCCATATAATTCTGATAGTGTAGTAGGTGAGGTTTTCTTCTGCATCGTCAGAAATCACAGAGTTAATGGTTGTCACTATACGACAAATGTCAATTCCAAATCTCGCAGTGATATAAAAAACGAGTATGCTGCAAGGGTATTTGAAGCGTTGGTAGAATAGAGTAATATAATCAATAAGAGAGATTACCGTAAAGTAACCTCTCTTGTTGTAGCATCTTTAGGTTTTATTCAGAGAAAAAGCCAGTATCTTTCTTCATCCATTGGACAATATCTTCTAGTACCTCTGGTGATATGGTCTCCTCTATCGCCTCGTATTCATCTATTTCTCCACTTTCACAATGCTGGAAAAGATGGTTGAGTTTAGAATAAATCGTTGTGGTACAAATACCATTCTTGATGTTTCTCTGCAGAAGTGATATGTTTTTGTCCGCGTCAACTTGAGTGTCTGATTTCCCGTTTAATGCTAACACAGGACAGTTTATTTGCGATAGTATGCCACTAATGTCAAGTGTGATTAATGATTTTAAGTTAGGAGTAAGCGAGCTGGCAACTAGACGCAGATTTTGTTTTAGTCCAGCCGGTAGTTCGTACTTTTCTACGTCTATATTCATAGCTCCGGTAGTTGCAGCTTGCGTAAATGCCTCAGAGAGTGCGGTGATGTATGTGTCAACTGTATTCTTGTCAAATCCCATATTGAGTAAAGCGTGTCGGTTTTGAACTAATAGTGTCTCTTTCCCTGATATTGCCATACCTGCCATGCTTACTATGAAATCAGCCTTCCCCTCAGCAGCTATCATAAGTGCAATTGTGCCGCCTTCGCTATGCCCTACGATGCCCACATGCGAAAATCGTTTGCGTAGCAGTTGAATGCCTGCAAGTGCATCATTTTTACTGTCGTCAATGGTATATGATTTGCTACCGGTAGATTTTGCGAATCCTCTATCGTCATATCTCAAAGATGCGATGCCGTTGCGGGCTAAATAATCTGCTATAACAGCAAATGGCTTATGTGAATATAATGTCTCATCGCGATCTTGAAGTCCACTGCCGGTTATCATTATTACTACAGGTGTCTCTTTGGTGTATTTTTCAGGCAATGTTAATGTGCCGCTCAATATGGCATCTCCATTCGTGAATTCTACATCTTCGCATGTATATGGAAATGGTCCGACTGGTGTCTGTGGGCGTTTGTTCTGTTTAAGAGTTAATGGGCATGTCGTGCTATGTTGTGTAAAAGTTCCTGATATCTTCTCACCATCATATGTGCCGTCAACAACTATCCCCAAATTAGGTATTTTGAAGATAATCTTTCCCCCATCTTGTTTCTCCATCAGAGTCGGTATTCCTAGTGCTCTTTGCTGAGGCACGTCAAGAGTACAGCCGCCATCAGATATGTTGAATTGTAGTTTTAATGCATGCCCTTGATTTTCAATGAATCCTGACCATGTTCCTGTTTGAGCGTTGGTGTTAAACGCCATGCTAAATATGATGGCGAGAGCAAAGTAAAATTTCTTCATAAACATATACTTTAATGCTTTATGTGATTAATTATAAGTTGAGCTTAATTGTTGTATAAGCGCTACAAATATAAATATGTTTTGGTTTAGCTCAAAAATATATGTTGTAATGTAATATCCTATGAATTTGTCTATTCATGTGGCCTTATATAGAAGTTGCCGGCAAGCTTTTCTGTTTTTAGAGTGTTTATAAATGCTTCAGGGTCGGCCTTCTTTACATTCCTGACAACTCTCATGTATTCGTCTTTCGATACTACTGAGTATACTATAGTCCTCTCTTGTTTGCCAAAAGCGCCTTGGGCATCTATAAGGGTTGCTCCATGGTTGCTCTCATGCCATATCACGTCATATACTTCTGTAGGTTTTGTCGTAACAATAAATAGTGTCTCTTGCTGGTACTTTTTGTATAACATATGAAGTACCTGTGTCGAGGCAAATTGGAATATGATGGAGTATAGTGCCTTGTCCCAGCCAAATGATAGACCTGCCGCTGAAAGTATAACTATGTTCAACCCTAGCACTATGTTCCATGAGTCTACATTTTTCTTCTCTGATAGGTATATGGCTATAAAGTCTGTACCGCCAGATGTAGCGTTTACCCACAGACATAGACATATAGCCGTGCCATTTATTAGTCCGCCAAATATACTTATCAATAGCGTGTCGTATGTTATGGCGTATGCAGGCAGCATGTCTGTGAATATGCCTGTAAGGAATATCATCAATAACGAGTATAGGGTAAATTTGTGCCCGATGTACCTGAAGCCAATGTATATAGGTATAGCATTTAGGAGCAGGTTTATTATGGTATATGGAGGTTCAATTCCAAGCAGCATTTCGGACAGTCTTTGAATCAAAATAGTGAGACCTGTTGCACCTCCAGGGTATAATCCACCAGTGCGAACGAATGTTTGAATGTTAGCTGCCATCAGAAGGGCGGCAAGAGTAATCACACCAATGCGTCGTAACTCTTTAATTAGTTTGTTGTTTGTTGTTGTCATCGCAAATGTCTGTATACTAGCGCTTAAATAAGAGACTCTTCGTTTTTATGGCGAAAAGCGGTGCAAAAGTAGTAGAAAACTAGTTGCTATGGTCATAAATTGTGTGTTTTTAAGGTTTATTATTGTTGCTGTATTCTATAAATGGTAGGATTGTTAAAAATTAGTATTACATTTGTGTATTCCTCAATCCATAAATAAAATGAAAGTATTTGTAGTTTATTGCCACCCATCAGAAGATTCCTTCACGTCTTTAGTTAGAGATTCTTTTATTAAGGGTATTGTCGAATCAGGAAATGAGTATATAATATCTGATTTGTATAAGATGAATTTCAAATCAGATATGACTGAGTCTGAATATCTGCGCGACTCCAATTATATCAATAACGATGACATTGCAGAAGATATTTTAGAAGAGCAGAGAAAGATCAACTCTAGTGATGCTATTGTCTTCATATATCCTGTATTTTGGACCGATGTGCCAGCTAAATTGAAAGGTTGGTTTGATAGAGTATGGCGTTATGGGTTCGCGTACGGAACAAAAGAGAAGAAGTTGAACTCTTTGCATATGAAGTTGCTGGAAAAGTCATTGGTATTGTGTATAGCTGGTAATTCGCAGGCAGAGTTGGAGTGCTACGACTTGATATATGCCATGAAGAAGGTTATGCTGGGCGATCGCCTTTTCAATAGAGTGAAGGATAAGAAGTTCGTAGTACTTGATGGCATGTCAAAATTTACTGAAAGCCGTGCGCTTAATAGCGATCCTCATCTGGCTAAGGCATATTCTCTAGGTTATAATCTTTTCAATAAGTCTGAATCCCATTTCTCTGTGGATGATAGATATTTCACCGCTATTGAGAACTCTGACT
>JAKSLC010000097.1 GCA_024401415.1 Bacteroidales bacterium
ATAAATGACATTAAAACAATGGACCAACCGGTCCATCATAGCGATCGTTATACTTTTTGGTGCAGCACTTATCAGTGGATATATATTGCGAGGCTGTAACGAGGTTGACTACATTGAAGACACATCTTATGACGAACAAACTGAAGAATCTATTTTACTGGAAAGAGATCAGCTTTACGGCATATACCTGGACAGTCTAGATTTGGAGCAAGGGGTAGTAAAACGCAGGCAGACAATCACAAAGATACTTACCGACCTTGGCTTGCAATATTCCGATGCAATACGTGCTGCCCAAGCCATCAACGAAGTATACGACATCAGATATATCAAAGCTGGCAACAAATACACTTCGTTCTATACGGCAGACTCGCTACACAATCTCAGGCATTTTGTCTATATAGTATCTGCAAGTGAATATGTGAGATGTGACATTGACGAAAAAAGCGCCAAAGCCGAATTGTGCAAACAAGACATCATAATTAAAGAGCGATTGGAAGAGGTGGAGATACAGACCAGCCTATGGAACGCCGTTAAAGATGCCAATATGCCATACGAGATTGCGCTTCAGCTATCTGACATATATGCCTGGACAGTTGATTTCTTTGGAATAGAAAAAGGAGATAAATTCCGAGTCCTTTTCACAGAAGAATTTGTAGATGATACTACATCTATTGGCATTAGAGATATCAAAGGAGCAATATTTGAATCAAAAGGAGAAAGAAACTACGCTTTTCTTTTCGAGAACGACAGTGCGCAAAGCTACTTTGATTTGCAAGGCAACAGCCTTAGGAAAGCTTTCTTAAAGGCGCCATTGCACTATTCGAGGATATCATCCAGATTCTCCAATTCAAGATTGCATCCGGTACTGAAAGTTCGTCGTGCCCATCATGGAGTAGATTATGCTGCGCCATCAGGTACTCCCGTTCAGAGTATAGGCGATGGAACTGTAATAGAGAAGGGATATGACAAAAAGGGAGGTGGCAACTACGTCAAGATTCGACACAACAGTGTATACACCTCTGTATACATGCACCTTCGAGGCTTTGCAAAGAACCTGAAACGAGGAGCGCGCATAAATCAAGGCGACTTAATAGGATATGTCGGCAAGACCGGACTAGCGACAGGGCCGCACCTTGATTTCCGAGTGTATATGAACGGCAAACCCATAGATCCACTAAAGATGGAAGCTCCCTCAGAGGAACCTGTTTCAAACGATAACTTCGATCGATACATACAATACTCCGACAGCCTAAAAACTATACTGGAGAGATTGTAGTACAATAATTTATAGTATTTTCGCGAAAAATAGGACAATCGCGGAACTGACTCCCTTGTATAAAAACATCAGGAGAGTCGAAACAACAATAGTAAATACAATAAACATGGAGATACAAGACCTAGGTGAATTTGGCTTAATAAAGAGAATTTCAGAAGCCGTAACAATACAAAACGACACTACAATAAAAGGCATAGGTGATGACTGTGCCGTAATAGCCCCAACAAAGAACAAACAGACAGTAGTAACGACCGACCTCTTACTAGAAGGTATACACTTCGATCTTACATACTGTCCGCTAAAACACCTGGGATACAAATCAGTAGCTGTCAACCTATCAGACGTGTACGCCATGAACGCTACACCTAAACAGATTACAGTTTCCCTTGGCATAAGCAACAAACTATCATTAAAAGCGATAGACGACCTGTACAACGGCATGCTCTTGGCATGCGAGCGATATGGAGTGGACTTGGTAGGAGGAGACACCAGCACATCATTAACTGGGCTTACAATCAGCATCACTGCTATCGGTGAGGCGAACCCTGAAGATATAGCATACCGCAGCGGCGCAAAGGAAAACGATATAATCTGCGTCAGTGGAGATCTTGGCGCTGCATATATGGGGCTTCAGCTTTTGGAACGTGAAAAAAGAGTTCTAAAAGGCAATGAATACCAGCAGCCTCAGTTTGATGGGTACGATTACATACTAGAGCGACAACTGAAGCCGGAACCACGTGCTGACGTGGTAAAATTCCTAGCAGAGATTGGAGTTAAGCCAACATCTATGATGGATATATCAGATGGTCTTTCATCTGAGCTATTGCACATTTGCGAAGAGTCGGATTGTGGTTGTCTGGTATATGAAGAGAAGATACCTATTGACCATGTAACACGCAACATGTGTGAGGAACTGTCAATTAACCCTTCAGTAGCAGCTCTTAACGGAGGTGAAGATTATGAACTATTATTCACCATATCGACTAAAGACTATGAGAAATTCCAGTCGAAACCTGGACCTAACATTTATGCAATAGGTTATATCACACCTAAAGACAAAGGTCGCAGGCTTATCACAGCTGGAGCGAAACAAGAGATTGATATTCAAGCACAAGGTTGGAAAGCCTTTCAAAAATAACGGACAATTATGTTAGAATACGTTCACGGTCATCTCACAGAGGCGACACCTACATACGCAGTAGTAGATTGTCATGGTGTAGGATACTACCTAAATATATCATTATCTACATTTGCTCAGTTGCAAGGGAAGACAGAGTGTCTGCTATACATACATGAATCGATAAAGGAAGATGCGTATAGTCTGTACGGATTCTTCTCGAAAGAAGAGCGAGATCTATTCCGTCTACTGATTCTAGTTTCAGGTGTAGGAGCCAATACGGCACGAGTGATACTATCAGCATATCAGCCAACAGAGATACAGCGAGCCATTATGACAGACGATGTCAACCTCATCAAAGGCATCAAGGGCATTGGTCCAAAGACAGCGCAGAAAATAATTATTGAGCTAAAAGACAAGGCTGCCAAATTAGACATGCAGGGGTCAGGAGAGATTGGCACACTATTCCCTACCCCATCGTCACCTGTCAGAGCAGAAGCTCTTGCGGCATTGGAAGTTCTTGGCTTCAAGAAAGACGCTGCACAGAAGGATATTGACAGACTGATGAAGAACAATCCAAATATTACGGTTGAACAATTAGTTAAACTCGCTATCAAAGAGTTTTCTGCTATGAGGTAAAAGATGTATGAGTCAGCACTACGTACACGTAATAACACTAAACATACCTTACCCTGCCAACTATGGTGGGGTAATTGATATGTATCATAGACTACGCGCACTTAAGAATATAGGGATAAATGTCATACTGCACAGTTTTGAATACAACCGTCCGCAGACTGATGAATTACTAAAAGTATGTTCTAAAGTATATTATTATCCTAGGATTACCGGATTACGCTCATGCCTATCCACAATCCCATACAACGTATACAGTCGCCGAAGCGAACAACTTCTAGAAGACTTATTAAAGGACGAATACCCAATATTTTTTGAGGGATTACACACGACATTTCTTATCAACCACCCAAAACTGCGAAACAGGAAAAAAATACTTCGTCCTTGTAATGTTGAACACGAGTACTACGCAGAACTCGGGAAAGCAGAATATAGTTTACATAAAAAGATATTCTTCTTTATCGAATCTATGCGACTAAAGAGATACGAGCCGAAGGCTATCGAACATACAGACCTGATCATAGCCGTTTCAAAACATGACCAAAAGCACTTTATTGACAATTATCCTGATAAAAAGTCGCTATTCATCCCTTGTTTTCACGAATTTGACCATGTAGACATTAAAACAGGGGATATATCAGACTATATTCTATACCATGGAAACTTGTCTGTGTCTGAAAATGACTATGCAGCTATCTGGCTGATAAATAATGTTTTCAGCAAGACACGCTACAAATGTATAATAGCAGGCATGGATCCAAGCAAAAGACTAAAAAAACTGACCAAATTACACGATAACATTAGTCTTATTCCCAACCCATCTCAAGATGAGATGAGAGAACTTATAGCTAACGCGCAACTTAATATCCTAGTAACATTCCAAGGCTCCGGGCTAAAACTAAAACTCTTACATGCGCTTTTCTCGGGCAGACATCTTATTGTCAACAGCACTATGATGGTAGGCACAGAACTAAGCAACGCTTGTACCATCGCAGATTCACCTTCTGAAATCATCAAGAATTGTGAGGAACTGATGAAAATCCCATTCACAGGGGAAGATAAGGAAAAGCGAGAAGCGCACCTTCTTCCTCAGTATTCCAACACGGAGCAAGCTAAAATATTAGCTTCCGCCATATTTTAAGTCTTATTTACTAGATATACTAGCCATACTAATATGGATTTGCTAACTTTGCGGCTCAAACATAAAACTTTACGAAGATGGCATTGGTGAAAAGCGCATCAGAGCTACAGGATGATCGTAACATATACGACGAGGAGCGAACAGCCCAGCTCGCCGTACACTATAAGGCTATACTAGAACTTCTTGGAGAAGACCCAGAGCGCGAAGGGCTTCTCAAGACTCCTATTCGTGTAGCTAAGGCTATGCAATTTCTTACAAAGGGATATAAAGATGACCCTGAAGAGATTCTGCGCAGTGCAATGTTCAATGAACCATATCATCAGATGGTAGTTGTTAAGGACATTGAGATATATTCTATGTGCGAGCACCATATGCTCCCATTCATTGGCAAGGCACATATCGGATATATTCCCCGTAACTATATTACAGGGCTCAGCAAGCTTCCTCGCGTAGTGGAGGCTTATGCCCGTCGGCTTCAGGTTCAGGAACGACTGACTACACAGATCAAAGAGTGTATCCAGAACACATTGAACCCTCTTGGAGTAGCAGTGGTTATTGAGGCTCAGCATATGTGCATGCAGATGCGCGGAGTACAGAAACAACATTCTTTCACCACGACAAGCGACTTCACTGGCGCGTTCCGCGACAACCTAGCTACACGTGAAGAGTTCTTCAACATCATCGGGCATACGATGCATTAAAACCAGCAAGAAATTATATCATGGCATACTATCCGCAACTAGTTATTGACGCATTAAAGACCGTTATACACCCTGAGAAGAAGCAAGACATTGTTTCTCTTGACATGGTGGAGGACGACATCCGCATAAACGGCAAGAGAGTTTCATTCAGCCTTATCTTTGACCGTCCTAATGACCCGATGGTTTCTACCTTGAAGCGTATGGCTACACAAGCCATCAAGGCGCACTTGGGTGAGGATTGTGAGATTGAGGGTAACATATTCGTTAAGATACGCAAGAAAGAGGAGAAAGCTCCTGATCCAGTGCTGCCTAACGTTAAGCATGTTATTGCAGTTGCATCTGGCAAGGGAGGTGTAGGCAAGTCTACAGTTACGGCGAACCTGGCTGTTGCCCTTGCACAGAAGGGATACAAAGTAGGTCTTCTTGATGCTGATATCTTCGGTCCATCAATTCCTATTATGTTTGACACTGTAGATGCACGTCCGGTTCTTGCGGAAGGTTCTACAGAGGAGAAGCAACTCATAGAGCCTATTGAGAAGTATGGCATCAAGATGCTCAGCATAGGATATTTTGTGGATCCTGACAGTGCTATTGTGTGGCGAGGCAGTATGGCTTGCAATGCACTCAAGCAGCTTATTACAGACACTGCTTGGGGAGAGTTGGACTATCTGCTCATTGACATGCCTCCTGGGACAAGCGATATACATATTTCAATAGTACAAACTATCAATCTAACAGGAGCTGTTGTTGTATCTACCCCACAGAAGGTTGCCTTAGCAGATGCAACGAAGGGTATCAATATGTTCCAGAACGACAAGATCAATGTCCCTATTCTAGGCATCGTGGAGAATATGGCATACTTCACGCCTGCTGAGTTGCCAGACAATAAATATTATATCTTTGGCAAGGATGGTGCAAAGAGTCTTGCTGAGAAGCTTAACGTTCCATTCCTCGGGCAAATTCCATTGGTGCAATCGATACGAGAGAATGGTGACACAGGCACTCCTGCTGCTCTTGACGTGGACAGCCCTACTGGCAAGGCTTTCGCTGAATTGGCGGACAAGCTGGCACAAGGCATTTGACATAGGAGAGTACTTAGCGATTCCTTATCTATACTCGGGGATCACTCGGGGAAGACCTTAGTTGCTCGCAGTTTTTTTTCAAAAGAGTACAAAATAATAAGAGCGAACCCTTACGGATTCGCTCTTATCTTTTATACGATATTCCTCATTAAATCCACTTGAGCAATGGGAAATCCTGCTTGTGAGGAAGGAGATTGTTAGCTGGATATATACGTACACCGAACTTGAATACTCCTGGGAAGTTCAAGCCGAGAGATACTGTATATGTAGAGATGCAACCCTCTGTCTTCACTAACGAGAATGGCTCAGAGTTAACGATCTTCATGTTATTGTTGTCAGAACCTGTAGCGAATACGAGCTCCATTCCGAGTTCTACGTCAGGATTCTTCTTGTCGACAGTAACAGAAATATTGTATGTATCGCCGAGACCGAGAACCTCCTTGCCGATATTTGGCATATCTACAGAGACGATTTCGATTTGATCCCATGTAGAACGAACGAGGTCCTTCCACTTAGCCAAATCCTTAACAGCCTTGCATTCGTCTGCCTTGAGGACAGCAGAGCGACGAGCCTGTGGGATATAGAAACGCTTGAGGTAATCAGTGATCATTCTCTTTGTTGTAAACTCAGGAGCGATACGAGCGATAGAGTTCTTGATGTACTGAACCCAACCCTTTGGCACGTCATTTGTCTGATCGTAGTACAATGGGATAATCTCGTTCTCGAGAGTATAGTAGATAGTTGCTGCATCGAGTTCATCCTGATACTTGTGATCCTCGTATGTCTGCTTGTCTGTAAGAGCCCAACCTGCGCCCTCCTTGTAGCCTTCGTACCACCAACCATCAAGTACAGAGAAGTTCAATACGCCATTAAGTTCTGCCTTCTGACCAGATGTACCAGAAGCCTCGAGTGGACGAGTAGGCATATTCATCCAAACGTCGACACCACTTACGAGACGGCGAGCCAACTCCATATCATAGTTCTCGAGGAAGATAATCTTACCAAGGAACTCTGGGCGGTGAGAAATCTCAACTATGTTCTTAATCAAAGCCTGACCGCCGCCATCAGCAGGGTGAGCCTTACCAGCGAAGATGAACTGAACCGGACGCTCTGGGTTGTTAACGATCTTAGCCAAGCGGTCGAGATCTGAGAACAAGAGGTGAGCGCGCTTATATGTAGCGAAGCGACGAGCGAAACCGATTGTAAGAGCGTTTTGGCGAATACCCTCGAGTACCTCGATAACTCGTGATGGATCAGGGTTAGACTGAAGGTTATTAACCTTACGCGACTTGATATAGTCGAAGAGTTTCTTCTTAAGGCGCTTACGAACTGCCCAGATTGCAGCATCGTCAACTTGGTAGATCTTATCCCAGTATGCCTTGTTAGATACATCCTTCATCAAATCTGGATGGAGGTTCTCTTCGTAGAAGCGCTGCATCTCGCTTGCTGTCCATGTACCGTAGTGAACGCCATTAGTTACATAGTTTACATGGAGCTCATCAGCAGTATAGCCTGGCCAGAGGTGCTTGAACATCTTCTTAGAGACCTCACCGTGCAACCAGCTCACACCGTTCATCTCCTGTGATGTATATGCAGCGAGTACAGACATAGAGAACTTGCCGTCGAAGTCACGACCAAGCTTCATAAAATCCTCCCAAGAGATGCTGAGCAACTCAGGAACATGGTACATATACTTAGAGAAGAGACCCTCGTCGAACTTATCATGACCAGCAGGCACTGGAGTATGAGTTGTAAAGAGCGATGTTGCCTTTACGAGCTCGAGAGCCTCTGGGAATGACAAACCATTATCTGTATAGTCGATGAGACGCTGTACGTTAAGGAGTGCTGCATGGCCCTCATTACAGTGGTAAACATCAGCCTGAACGCCGAGTGCGTTAAGGAGGCGAACACCACCCATACCAAGAATCATTTCCTGCTTGAGACGATTCTCCCAATCACCGCCATAAAGAGCGTGTGTGATAGGACGATCTTCAGGATTATTCAATGGATGATCAGTATCGAGCAAGTAGAGAGAAACTCGACCTACCTGAGCCTTCCATACTTTGAGCTGAACCTGACGGCCTGGCATATTGATAGGGATGAAGAGAAGTGCACCGTTTGCATCTCTTACCTCCTCAATAGGCAATGTCTGGAACTCCTGTGGCTCATAGATAGCTTGCTGCTCTCCGTTCATAGAGAGTGTCTGCTTGAAGTAACCATAGCGGTAGAGCAAGCCGACAGCTGTCATGTTTACACGTGAGTCTGAAGCCTCTTTCAAGTAGTCACCGGCGAGAATACCAAGACCACCTGAATAAATCTTCAAGATATTTGAAAGGCCATACTCCATAGAGAAGTATGCGATAGATGGAGCATACTCGAAAGGCTGGCTCATGTATGCCTGGAACTTAGCATACAATCCATTCAATCTTGCAACGAATGATGCATTTCCTGCAAGTTCGCTGAGACGTGCATAAGAGACCTTCTCAAGAAGAAGAATTGGACTTTTCTCTACCTCTTCCCACAAATCAAGGTCTATAGACTCAAAAAGTTCAATAGCCTCATAATTCCAACACCACCAAAGGTTACGTGAAATCTCATGAAGACAAGCTAACTCCTTAGGGAGTTTAGACTTTACGATTATCGACTTCCACTGTGGTTCAGATGAAGGCGCAAAGTTTTTTGTTATTTCCATACTTACGTTGTTGACGTATTTGTTTATTTCGTTGTTGTACGCTTACGAGTTGTTGCCTTTTTAGGTTCCTTCTCTTCAGTTTTTTTAGATTTTGTTGTAGTTTTCTTTGCAACTGGCTTAGCTTTAACTGTCACTCCTGCCTTAACCAACTGCTTCTCCAATTCCTGAATCTCTTTCTGCTGCTGAGATATAGTCTTCTGGAGTGTCTCTACCTCTACGTTTGCAGAAGGGACGCTCTGACGAAGTCTCTGAGCAAAATCAGTAAGAACATTCATATAGTTGATGAATGCCTCGTATGGAGTCTGATATGGATTTGCATATGCTCTTGCTCCATTAGAGAAGAATTTAGTACCCATGTAGTAGAAGTGATCTGAACTCTGCAAGTACTGCCAATCCTTCAACAATGACTGATCAGTACATTTCTCAACAAGAGGAACAAGATTGTAGAGTTTATCTACTGCCTCGTTCTGCATCTCATTTCCAAGCCATGCTGTAACATCGCGCTCCTCATCTACCCAGCTGGTAGCATTTGGCACATGGATAGCGCTGACCGGCTGAAGCGAACTAGCTGCCTTCGATGGAGTAGTAAACGCATAGTCCTTATCGCTAAGCACAACCTGTGGGAGAGAACCGAGGAAACTCAAGATGCCGCTCTCTTGAGAGTGAACACCTCCAAATACCTCATAGTTCATGAAGAGATTTACTACCTCTTCGTTAGCTGGGACTCCATCAAGCCAAGACTTGAATTTATCTGCCGTCAATGGCCATGAATCCCAAGCCTGATTTGAGAATCTCAATGCGATATCGTCTGATAACGAGAAGTTTTTCAACAATACCTTGAGTCGTGGTTCCACCGCATTGCAGTATAGGTAATTTGAACTCTTCCATCCTAATACCTGCTTTGCACCCTCTGAAAGAATAGCCTTGAAGCCCATCTGGGAAACGAGTTCTCCGATATAGTCAGAATAAATCAATTCTGTATTTCTGAATACTACAGGAACCTGTCCAAATGTATCCTCAATATTCTTTACTTGCTGAGCAACCTGTCTCTTAAACTCCTCAGGATTGCGGAGTACAGCTAGAGAATGTGCAGAGGTCTCTGCCAGGAACTCCACATGCTTTGTCTTCGCCAACTCCTTGAATGAGTCAATAACCTCAGGAGCATATAGCTTCAACTGGTCGAGCATAGTGCCCGATATCGAGAATGCTACAGAAAATTTACCTTTGTATTTCTTGATAAGATCAAGCAATATACGGTTTGCAGGCAAGTAGCATGTGTGTGCTAGTCTATTGATGTTCGACTCATTTGCATAATCGTCATAATAGTAATGATCGTTACCTATATCGAAGAAACGGTAGCGACGCAACTTTACTGGCTGGTGCAACTCAAAGTACAAGCAAATATTCTTCATTTTCTTCTTAATTTTCGATGTTAGTAATAA
>JAKSLC010000098.1 GCA_024401415.1 Bacteroidales bacterium
CTGCCATGGATAGAATGTTCTACGGCAGCCTGTAAAAGAGAGTCGACATTAACCTTTTTGTGTACGGAGCGAGCCTCGGCGGGAGTCAGTACCAGCAACGCCGAGGCAAGGAATAAAGAAATAAATGTCTTCATTGTGTAATATAAAGTCCTATTATTATTGCACAAATATAATCAAACAGATACAATACATCAACACTTGAACGTCAGAAGCAATGCTTTTTCCTATATCCCCACACGTACTACCCATCCGCCAGACGTATGGCACTTCTTGACATCCATAGCGGCTCCGCTTTCGGAGTCAGACAGCACCAACTGCTCCTCGTCGGCATTCAGAAGATAAGAAGAGCTGCCCAGTTCAACCTCACCCTCATAACAGCCATTCACATCCAGCTGGATATATCCATTACGGTCCTCGACGAACAGACCCTGATATACAGCCTCATGAATCCTTATTCTGTAGTTGTCGCCCACTATCGAATCAGTCACCTCACCACCCGAAATCCAAGGGTCGACCTTCATGAAAGGCAAAGCCGAAGCCATCTGCATCCAGCACCCCATATTTATGAATATCAGCATCATAGCCAAAGTCATTAATGATGCAAATGTGTACGATATATATTTCATAATCCTATAATTTATTACATAATTAACTTAACCCCAATCTTATTGCCTCCAAGACACTGCCACCTATGAGAGTCACCATAAGAGTATAGGCAGGGTAGAGGAAGAGAAGGCGAGCCGTCGTAATCTTACTGCCCATAGGAGTTCCTTTGATATGGAACTGCATAGCACCAGTAGGGCATTCGTCCACACACTTGCCACATTTAGCGCAGTTTATCAAAGGCTTGTTATCCTTACCTATAGCGAGAAGAGGACACGCCTTCTGACATTTGCCACAGCCAATACACTTACTCTCGTTATTCTTTACCTGGAATAAGCTCAACTTATTGAAGAGCGACTCAAAGGCACCCATAGGGCAGAAAGTGGCGCACTGTATTCTCTTTTTAGTCAGGACAGGCAACACCACAACCAGAGCGACAAAGAGCGAAAACATTACAATATTCTTCATCAGCGACTCGATATCTACTATGGCATCGCGCTCAGTGACCAGCTTGAACGGACAAAGCCAGTTGCAATATTGAGGCATTATGGTAGCGGCAGACCACAGAGCCATGACGATGAGCATAGCAAAGGCGAACCATCTGTAGGCAGAATTTACAGCCTTGATAAATGGCTTGCGTGCAGTACGACTAAATCCGTCGTCCCATCCACCATAGAAGCAACCCCATGAGCAGAAGCCCCTGCCCAGAATTACAGACGAGCCAAAGACAATGATAAGCATAGACGATATTGATGCGAAGCCAGACATGATGCTGCCCGGGAAGATGATAGTCTGTTTGATAGCTGCCGGTATCAGTACCATAGTAGTAACAATATGGCAGAACGGAATCTCGCACATCATAGTCTCCTCATCAGAGTAAGTCACCGAACCACGCAAATCAACGAGATTGTGCATGAACGATACCGAGAAGAGGACAGCAGAGACGATGAAAGCTATGGCTCTCCATTTGTCAGTCGCCCCCTTGTAGAGCATCATGAAGAACATAGAGCAGTAGAACAGTACCGTGATGAGGTAAGCTAAGCTCTCGGCCTGAGACGTCAGCACAGCGCCCCCTCTGCTCAGCATCAGCATACTGATAAATAACATTGGCAGAGTAAGCAAGATGCTTTTCCATATACTGCCAGTTGAATAAAGCTTGTTTTTCATATATCTATATTTTATTATTTACAACTAATAGTCGAAGCCAAGAAGTCCTTTTGCCACCATCACAATTCCCACGATTACCGAGGCAAATTTCCCGATGCTTTGCAATGCCTCCTTGTCTCTGGCGGCCGAAATAAGCGGCAGAGGAAGCATATAGACAGAAGAGCCGATGAAGAACATAATGAACGTCATGATAGCCTCTACAGCGCTCTCTGCCACTGCTGCCGATGATGCTGCGGCTATGATGGGAGGACAGGCGTTGATGGCGGAGAAGAATCCTAGAGTAGGCACATATACCTGTGGGGCGTATTGGCGGACCAGACTCTTGAAGCTCCTTCCTTTGACGCAATATGACGGCAACTTGATAAACGCATTAGCAATCATCATCAAGCCAGCTATCAGATTTGTCGCACCGACAAAGTTTCGGGTCTGCCACTCAGTGCCATGTGCCATACTTACCATAAAAGCTATAATGATATAAGCAAGGAGTCGGCCACTAAGGAACTTACCCAGGTAGGCGTATGCGCCAAATGTCGTGGGAGTATTCTTCATGATGACCGATATTACAAGCGGTCCGCAAGAAGCCAGGCACGAAGCACCGACACTCAATCCGATAAGTAATCCTTCAATCATTTGTTTCCTGTTCTAAATCACGTCGGCAAAGGAAAGGCATAATCATATTGCCGCCAAAAAAGTGGGACGCATAGCGCTGTTTCAAGCCTTTTTGTGCCGAAAAGTTGATTTTGGGACGAATGGCAAGGCGGTTTTGGGACGAATAGCGGACAAAAAAAGCCTTCTCATAGACTGTTTCATCTATGAGAAGGCTTATATATCTATTCGGCTTAGCAAGAAACTTATTGCAAGGCCAGCATATCCTTTACGTATTGTCTTGATACAGGAACGGTGAGCATTCCACCTTTCATAATCAGTTTATAGCCCAATGTGCTATTGCCATCCATCGTTACGATATTGGTTGTATTCACCAGGTAGGCCCTGTGGCATTTCTTCATCTCCTTATACTCCGCCAAAGCCTCCTCTATGGCTATCATTGTAGAGCGAATCTGCGTCTCGCTATCCGTTGTCACTATGTTACAGTTGTTACGCGACGACTCCACGTACAGCAGCTTGTCGAGCAGGACAGTTATCTCCTCATCCTTTCCGGCGCCCCTCAGTACGACCTCCTGTACCTTCTCCTGCGGTTTCTCCTCACGTCTCTTCTTTTCTGGAAGGAAAAGAACCACGCCGAAAATCAGGATCCCGATAGCAACAGTTTGCCATAGGGCTATCCATGCTACCTCCAGGTTGACAGGTGCTCCGAGGACCACGACGAAGACAATCATATTGCCAATCGCAGTGATAGACATGATCACCAGAGTCAGGACGGCAAACCTTCCTCGAGTCCAGTCTTTTACATAGAAGAAATCCTTTTTGAAAAGAGGTATGATATACCAAGGAGCTACAAAACCTATTAATGTTACAAAGGGAAACGGCAGCATCTTGATGAATCTTTCATCGCCAAGCATAGAAATGCAAAAGGGTTGCAATATGACAAGGATAAGGTAAACTGCTACTCCGTATACCACGCCTGTTGTCCACATGTTGACATCGCGGAATGCTATATGCTTATCCAAAAACTCTTTTATAGACATGATACTATATATATCAACTCTTCGTGATCATCTTCATCGCTATATCAACCTTCTCGTCCATCCCCTTCAGAGCGTCGATCCACTCAATATGCGTTCCTCTCTTCTCCATTCCCCTGAACCACGTCATCTGCCTCTTGGCAAACTGATGTATCGCAATCTCAAGTTGCTCTATCATTTCATCAAAAGTCAACTCGCCGATTACGTGCTGGGTTACAAATTTATACTCCAACCCATAGTAGATGAGGTCCTCAGCCTTCACGCCGCTGTCGAGCAGGCTTTTAATCTCGGCTATCATTCCCTCCCTGACACGAGCCTCGAGTCTTGATGATATCTTCTCTCTTCTCGCGTTCCTCTCAATATCAAGGCCTATTACAAGCGGCCTAAGCTCGGGTAGGGGAGTGTCCTCTATCTCTCCGTGGGTTCTGTAGTATTCCGCTATCTCTATGGCTCTGATAGCGCGCTGACAGGTGTCGGTGTCGGTCGAATTGTGCAACTGCCTGTAGCCCTTGAGAATCTCTTCAAGCTCAGACAGACTCTTACCCTCAAGACGAGCCCTCAGATCATGGTCAGGTGGTACATTTATCATTCTGTACCCCTTAAGCACAGATTCGATATACAGTCCTGTTCCGCCGCACATAATCGGCATCTTACCTCGCGACTGAATCTCTTCAAAAGCCTTGAAGAAGTCGTTCTGGTACCTGTATACGTTGTACTTCTCACCGGCATCGCAGATATCTATCAGGTGGTAAGGTATCTGTACGCCGTCAACCTCATAATCTACCAGGTCCTTACCTGTACCGATAGACTTCCCACAAGCAGTAGGACCTAGTATAACTATAAGATTGTACATAATATTACTCAACCCCAATTGTGATACATTGGGAATTAGGAATTAGGAATTAGGAATTACAAATTAGCCTTCAGCATCTCAGCCATCTCTTCATACTCCTCGTCGGTCAGATAAACAGCCTTAGGGTTCATCTGGAATGTAGAGCCGTAATCAGGACCTCCCTTATACTTAGGTGCCAAATGGAAATGGAGATGCGATAGGGTATCGCTGTAAGCACCATAGTTTATCTTCTCAGGGTTGAAAGCCTTCTGCATAGCGCGGGTAGCACGTGTCACGTCGGCCATGAAAGCATTGCGCTCCTCGTCCGACAGTTCGTTCAAGTCATTGACGTGCTTGTCATACGAAACAAGGCAACGACCTCTGTATGTCTGCTCCTTGAAAATGAAAAGGCGCGAAACACTCAAATGGCAAACCTCGATCATGAGGCTCTTCAATGTCTCATTGTTGGTACAATAAAGACAATCTTTTGGATCTGAATACATAGACTCTAATTGTTTAGGAAATATTGTTTGTCCGATAATCTAATAAAAAAGGCACCCCGTTTAGGAGCGCCTTATATCTAAACGATATGCAAAATTACTTCTTTTTCCACAATTTTGTCATATCCTCGAGTGTTTTACCCTTTGTCTCAGGAACCAACTTCCATACGAAGAGGGCTGCAACGATACAGATAACACCGTAGAGGCCGTATGTGAACCAGTAGCCAAGGCTGTTTGCCATAGGTACGAAAGATGTCGATACGATCCAGTTGAAGATCCACTGGAATGCAACAGCAATAGCAACTGCGCCGCCACGGATTGTGTTAGGGAATACCTCAGCGATGAGTACCCAGCAGATTGGACCCCAAGAGAACATGAAGCTAGCTGAGTAAATCATGATTGAAATCATACAGAGCAACTGAAGGTCGGCATTGCCGAATGTGCAAGCTACACCGATAGCTCCAAGAGCCATACCGAGAGAACCGGTAATGAGAAGAGGCTTTCGGCCAAGTTTCTCTACTGTGAAGATTGCCACGCAAGTGAAGCCGAGGTTGACGATGCCGTTGAATACGGTAAGTACCATTGGGTTGTCGAAGCCCATTGCCTCGTAGATACGTGGAGCGTAGTAGAGAACAGCGTTAATACCTACTGCCTGCTGGAATACAGAGAGCATGATACCAACGAAGATACAGAGAAGACCGTATGTCAAGAGAGGCTCTGTCTTTACTGTCATTGTCTCCTTAATCTCAGCAAGGATGCTCTTTGCCTTTGCTGCACCGTTGATCTTAGCCAAGATAGCCTCTGCCTTGCTGTCCTCACCGATAGAGGCAAGGTAACGAGGAGTCTCAGGTACGAAGCAGATCAGGATAGCGAACAAGCCTGCAGGAACCATCTCCGAACCAAACATATAGCGCCAGCCTTCGTTGATGCTCCATTGTGCATCGTTGATGTTGAGAATCTGGTTTACGCCTTCGCCTACACTCTGAATGAGAGGAGCAATATGGTCGCCAAGGATGAAGAAGTTAACGAAATAAACTACGAGCTGACCGAAGATGATGGCGAACTGGTTCCAGCTTACAAGCATACCGCGGATGTTGCTTGGTGCAACCTCACCGATATACATAGGACAAACTGCCGATGCCAGACCTACGCCGACACCACCGATGACACGATAGATGTTGAATACTATAAGAAGTGTCATGTCTGGCTGACCCTCTGGGAGAATCATTGTCTCAGGGCACATAGAACCCCATGCCGAGATGAAGAACATAACACCTGCAAAAATCAATGATTTCTTACGGCCCCAGTTCGATGCGAGAATACCTGAAATAGCACTACCGATAATACAACCGATAAGTGCGCTCGAACTTGTAAATCCATGCCAGAAGTCTGTATATACAAAGTCTTTTGCACCCATGAAGAATGCCTGCAGACCCTTTTCAGCTCCCGAGATAACTGCTGTATCGTAGCCGAACAGAAGTCCGCCCAATACCGCAACAACAACTATACCAGTCAGATAAGCCGTGCTGCCTTTTTCATTAACTGTACTCATTGTATAAGCTATGTGAAAATATGTTTGTGTTTCTAACTAAATGCAAATATATACTATTTCCTAACACCAACAAAAAAGCTCACCAATTATCGGTTGGCTTATTGACTGTCTGTTCTTTTGCTTTTTTCAGTATTATGCCTACATTTGTATTGGGAACAATGACGTGTTCATTACAAACTTGGTATTAACCTAAATAACGTATTTATGAAACTATTATTTCCTTTGTTGTTAGTCTCTTTGCTTGCTGTCTTTACGACAGCTAAAGCTGCCGACGTGGTTAGTTTGACATCAGGTGGAACTACCACAAATTATGCTTCGCTCGCTGACGCTTTTAAAGCTGTCTCAGGTACTGGTGAGAATACTATCAAGATGCTTGCCGACATTAGCCTTGATGTAGATGAATATTTCACTGTAAAAACAGGGAATGTAACGTTAGACCTCAATGGGAAGACGCTTGCCGGTAGTATAAATATATACAAGGGACTTGGTGTTAACAAGTTCTATTCTGGCTTCCTGAATGTTGATGGAGGCAAGCTGACCGTGATTGACTCTAGTTCGGACAAAACAGGAACATTAACTAATGTTGATAATAGTGGTGGCGCATTAGTAGTTTACAGCGGATCTCTCACAATAAACAATTCGAACATAACTTGCCCACAAGCTGCAGTCGTCGCAAATGGTGGAACTGTAACGATAAATGGCGGTTCTTTTTCTTCAACCCAATACTCTACTCTTCAAGTGTACGGAACAACCTTAACAATCAATGGAGGACGATTTGATAGAGTATATAAAAGTAGTAGCTTCTTCAGCATCTCTAATGGTGGTAAAATTGTCATAGGCGACGCATATTATTATCAGTCAGATCCTGATAGGGGATATTGTAACATTTACGAAGGTACAATAACAAGTGGTAGCACGATATACGAAAGTGGTTCTATACACGCTAAATACCCACAAAGTTCAGTGAATCTTGCTGAGGTGTCGGTTACAGTAGATGGTGCTACGACCAAGACGAACTATAAGAACCTACGTCAGGCTTTTGACGAAGCTCAAAAGGCTACTAGTGCCACGGTGAAGCTTCTTGCAAATTGCAGCCTTGAAGAAGATGCCATAGCGTGCATCAGTACAGGTAAAATTACATTTAACCTCAATGGCAAGACCATTACTGCCAACACCAGCCCTCAGGCACCAATATATGGAGCAAATACTTCGTCGAAAGCGCTTATCAATATCTCTGGTGGTGCGCTGACAATTACAGGTAATAATAATGGCACTCTTAAGAACACACACGCAAAAGGTGTGATACTCGAGATAAAACAAGGTAGTGGTTCTGCTACCATCAAGGCAGGCACATACGAGGCATACAATGTTTGTCATGTCAATGGAAAACTTACCGTCAGTGGTGGTGTGTTTAACGCGACAAATTATACTTTCGATGTTGTTGGTGTACACGACTTGACTACGGATATAAAATATAAGGCTAATTTGTATCTTAATGGGGGTACTTTTACGGCTGGTCAGAGGGTAATATCAGTAGGACAGGATGCTACAGCTACGCTCAGTGGAGGTACGTATACAAGTGATAATTACACAATTTTTGCTGCTGGTGGTCAGATCTTTGTTAAGGATGGCTATGTTTATCATGCAGATGGTCATGAGGACAGAGAGGGCGATGTTACAGAGCGATTCACATATAATGGCAGTGTAGTAGCGAAGTCGAGCCTTTCAACTCCTATTGTATCTATCACAGAAGACGTTAAACCGTCAAAGGCAATAAAGACACTCGAGAACGGACACATTGTCATCATCCGCGATGGCATCAAATTCGACCTGTCCGGTCGCAGACTATAATACGCAAAAACTAATCCCCCGCAATTCCTTCAGTCCGGTTGCGGGGGATTATTGTCTGTCCGCCATTAATAATTATCAATATATCTTCCCTTCCCACAATTGCTTAAGAAAATACATCGCTGGCATCACTTCCACTCCGTTGAATATCCTTGGTCGTTCATCGTGTGATACTATTATCAGACGGGCTTGCTCATGTTCTTCCTTGAATGCTTTGAGCCCCTTTAGATGTCTGGACATAACCTCAGCGCTCGACTTGAACTCTATGGCAACTTCTGCGTCTCCTAGTACGATGTCTACTTCAATCTCTGTATATGTATGCCAGTATGAAATGCAGTCTTTTTTGCCATGATAACCAAGATAGGCAACAATCTCTTGGATGAGTAGATGCTCAAAGGCATGACCATACTCTGCCGTGCCTCGCGATAGCGAATTGCGCTTTAGTAACGAATTGACAACCCCAATGTCAAAGCAGTAAAACTTTGGTGATTGCCTTAGCTTTCGTTTTATAGTCTTGCTGAAAGCTGGTATATAGTACCCCAAAAGGGTCTCTTCTATTATAGAGAAGTACTCTTTCACTGTCTTGGAGTCTACTCCGCAGTCTTGGGCTATGTTGGTGTAATTTACCATTTCCCCGTCAGTAAGTGCCGCCACTTCTAGGAATCTATTGAAACTAGCTAGATTTCTGACCAAACTCTCTGCCTTGACCTCTTCCTTGAGGTATACAGATATGTACGACTCTAATCTTTTGGCTGCTAATCCTGATGGAGCGTCGTAATGACGTGGTAACATCCCACTTACAACAGCTTTATCAAAGTCAAACTCTGGTATCTCAGCACTTACTAGAGGATACATTTCGCACCAGAGCGCTCTGCCTCCTAGCGTGTTGTATCCTTTGCGCCTTAATTTTCTCGCACTAGATCCACTTAGTATGAATCTCAGATTTTTACGACTTATCAGCCAGTGTACTTCATTCAGTAGTTCTGGTAGAAGCTGTATTTCGTCTATTATTATAGGTAGCTCTCCATCGTAACTTTCCAATTCTTGACGCAATAGGGATGGATTGCGTTGTAATCTCGCAAGAGTGTTGCTTTCAAGAAGGTCATAGAATATTGCGTCCTTGAAATTCTCTAATAAAACAGTTGTTTTTCCTGTTTGTCGTGCTCCAAATAGGAAAATGCTGTCTGTTTCTGAATGTTCAAATGTTACAATTCTTTTATACATAGCTATTTGCAATGCTGTTTCCATTGCAAATATAGAGTGTTTTTTGGAATTCTACTCCGAATTTTCATTGAATTTTCGGAGTGCTACTCCATATTTTCAATCAAAATTCGGAGTAGCACTCCATATTTTCTATCTTTTTTTGATTGCTCTATATGCAATCGGTGCCTTCTTCTTATTATTCTTCTTTCTTCTTTCCCTTGAATATCTTCGCTATCACACTGCCTATCGCAGCGACTGCAATAAGGATTACCTTCCAGAATTTGGCAAAGAATCCTACCTTCGCAAGCATCTTACCCGCTACAAGTCCACCAACAGTCCAGCGTGCAACGTTGTCTCTTGTCTCGTCAAAGTCCTCGTATCTGTACCCTTCGTCAAACTTAATGTGATCTATTATGTGCTTTGTACACTCTTTCAACTCTGCCAACTGGTCTTCTGAGCCTACAGCCTCTAATTTGATGTACCCATCTTTGCCAAGAATATAAATGTCGTAATTGATAGTGTTGTCGTCGCTGCCTTCAAATTTCAACTTCTTCGCCCAGTGAAGTGTCTTTGTCTGCTCATCGTAATATGGCTTCTCTGCCCAGCCTAACAACTCTCTCTTTGTCAGTCCTTTTGCTTCTATCTCAGCCTCGCTGTCTTTTGTATCTTGCTTCCATCCGTCCATGAGTTCGGCATAGTCAACACCCGTGGCATCATCGCCTG
>JAKSLC010000099.1 GCA_024401415.1 Bacteroidales bacterium
CAACTCCTACATTCTCAGCTTGCTTCGGTCAGGCATTCCTCGAGCTTCACCCAACAAAGTATGCTGAGGAGCTCGTTAAGAAGATGGAGAAGTCAGGTGCTAAGGCATACCTCGTAAATACAGGTTGGAATGGTACAGGTAAGCGTATCTCTATTCCTGATACACGCGGTATCATCGACGCTATCCTCGATGGCTCAATCCTCAAGGCTAGCACAAAGATGATCCCTATGTTCAACTTCGAGGTTCCTACTGCTCTTCCTAACGTTAACCCAGCTATCCTTGACCCACGCGACACTTATGCTAACGCATCTGAGTGGGAGACTAAGGCTAAGGATCTCGCAGGTCGTTTCATCAAGAACTTCGCTAAGTACACAACTAACGAAGCTGGTAAGGCTCTCGTTGCAGCTGGTCCAAAGTTGTAATTCTTCTGAGTTCCTAAGACTCACTGAAATACATCCATACCATAGGTGGGGTCTCTCACCTATGGTTTTTTATCTATAACTAACTGACAATGAAACAGGCTCAGATAAATATAAAGAATCGTCGCGCAACTTTCGATTACGAGATTATCGAAAAGTTCATAGCCGGCATCGTTCTATCTGGCACAGAAATTAAATCTATCCGCGGCAGCCATGCTAGCCTCGTCGACTCTTACTGCTATTTCCATCAGGGCGAATTGTGGGTCAAGGGTATGCGAGTAGCTGAGTATTTCTATGGAACTTTCAATAACCACGCTCCTGACCGCGAAAGAAAACTGCTCTTACAAAAGAAAGAATTAGTTAAATTAGAACGCAAAATAAAGGAAAGCGGACTCACTATAGTTCCTCTTCGACTTTTCCTTAACGAAAAGGGATATGCTAAATTGGAAATAGCTCTTTGTAAGGGTAAGAAGGAGTATGATAAGCGCGAATCTATAAAAGAAAAGGATTCTAAGCGCGACTTGGATAGAGTGAGAAAGCATTTCTAATCAATAATACCAATTGTAATTTCATTCACAATGGCCCCAAAAAGCACATCGTCAAAGAATAAAAAATACGTCGCTCCCCATAATATGGCTGTTCCCATCGTGGGTATTACTTTTATAGCGTTAGGTGGTTTACTTCTTATCGCTATAGGTTCTTTTATCCTCAACGGAGCTGCAGATAGAAGCATTTTTGACATGTCCCTGTGGGAGTTATTGTCTAATAATGATATTGTCGTCCGTAATGCTATCGGTAAGTTCGGCGCTTGGACTAGCGATATGTTCGTTACCAATGGTATCGGACTCATGGCTATATTTATTCCTGTCTTACTAATAGCATTGGGCTTGTACATTTATGGAATTAGATATATCGCCATATCTCGCCTAATATGGAACTCTTTCTTGATCTCCGTTTGGGGTAGCATCACTTTGGGCTTCATTACTATGAAGTTCAGCGATTCAACTTATCTTCTTTGTGGTGGCCTTCACGGTTATTATGTATCAAGATGGCTCACGTCTTGGATTGGCGTGGTGGGTACCATCATCTTATTGGCTACTACCCTTCTTATTTATCTGTCTATCAGAGTCCCTGCTGTTCAAAGAAAGATAAATAATATCCTAGAAACGCTTAGCAATAAGCGCCTCTCTATAAATTGGACAAAATTACACTCTTACATTCATGGAGAGGAGGAGGAATTTGAGGACGACTCCACTACCCCTTCAACTGAATCTCAACCTTCATCTGATTCTTACTCTAACCAAAGCTCTCTGTCCGACCAGGATAGTACTAATAACATCAATCTTAACGAACAGGAGGAAGAGGAAGAAGAGAATGAAGAGAACGAAGAACCAAGTATCAGTTTCATTAACAATATAAATCCGTCCCCTGTCCCTCCTGCCCCTTCTCCTTTATCCAACATAAGTGAGGAGAACGAAATTAACACTCCTGTCGCACCTAATATCGACGTAAATGACACTACGTCAAATGATGATAGTGTTTCATATATAACTAATCCTAATGACGATCCTTCTCGTCCATACGACCCGACTTTAGATCTGTCTCTTTATAAGTACCCTCCTCTAGACTTGCTTATTGATAGACAGAATAATGATTCTGAGGTAAGCAAGGCCGAAATGGAAGAGAATGCAAAGAACATTACTACTACACTGAAGAATTTCAATATCTCTATCGATAAAATCCATGCAACTATCGGCCCTACTGTAACTCTGTATGAACTCGTACCTTCTGCAGGTATGAAACTCTCTAAAATCAAGAGTGTTCAGGAGGATATCGCAATGGCTCTTTCAGCTATGTCTATCCGTATGATAGCACCTATGCCTGGTAAGGGTACCGTAGGTATCGAGGTTCCTAACATAAATAAAAAGGTGGTCAGCATGTATAGCATGATTAAGTCCGACCGCTTCCAGAAATCTAAGTTCGAACTCCCTATCGCTCTTGGTAAGACTATTACCAACGAGACTTTTGTGTTCGACTTGGCTGCTACTCCTCACCTCCTCGTCGCTGGTGCTACTGGACAAGGTAAATCCGTGGGTCTCAATGTAATTCTTACATCTCTATTATATAAGAAGCATCCTTCTCAGGTTAAATTCGTAATTATCGACCCTAAACAGGTCGAGTTTACTCCTTACGAACCTATAGAAAAGAACTTCCTTGCAAAACTTCCTGGTGGAGAAGATGCTATCATTACTAAAATAGAAGATGTCAAGGCTACCCTTTCTTCGCTTACTGTAGAAATGGAGAATCGTTACTCTCTAGTCAGAAAAGCAGGGTTGCGTAATATCAAGGAGTATAACGAAAAGTTCATAGAGCGCAAACTCCTCCCTACCGAGGGTCACCGCTTCTTGCCTTATATCGTTGTTATTATCGATGAGTTCGGAGATCTTATCATGACAGCCGGCAAGGAAATCGAAACGCCTATCGCTCGTATCGCCCAAAAAGCACGAGCTATCGGTATTCACATGATTCTTGCTACCCAACGTCCTGACGTAAAGATTATTACAGGTGTCATCAAAGCGAATTTCCCTTCCCGTATCGCATTTAAGGTTTCGTCAATGATCGACTCTCGTACTATTCTCGACGAAACAGGAGCTAACCATCTTACTGGTAAGGGCGACTTACTGGCTAAAATTGCCGGTTCAGAATCTGTAACCCGAGTACAGTGTGCTTTCGTAGACACAGACGAAGTTGTGGCTATAAACAATCATATCGCTAATCAGCAGAGCTATGCTTGCGCGTACGAACTTCCTGAAGCCGAGGTTGATAATGGGGTACTTCCTGTTGAGTTCGACTCTGACGGAGAAACACCTAGTGGCCCTGGCAAACTTGACCCTTATATCCGTAAGGTCGCAGAAATGGTCGTATCTTCAAGACTTGGCTCGACAAGTAATATCCAACGCGTATTTAACCTCGGTTATAATAGAGCCGGTCGCATCATGGACCAACTCGAACGTATGGGTATCGTCGGACCTGCTGTTAGCTCGAAACCAAGAACTATTTTGGTAAATGACTTGGATTCTCTGGAATCAATACTCCAGTCTTTCAATGTCTGATTATTTTGGCACACTATTTGATTCACTAATAAATATAACATATCCAACACATTATAATGAAACGTTCATTCATATTATTATTGGCAGCTACATTCTCATTGTTCTCTTTCGCACAGAACCATGAGGTAGACCCAGAGGTAGCTCGCGCTATACTCGAAGAACTCGACGCAAAGCACGAGTCATATAAGGCAATGAAGGTTGATTTCGAACTGACATTGGACAATAGACAGAGAAATACGAAGGATACCCACAAGGGCCATCTCGATGTTATGGGTAATAAATTCCACCTCGATATCCTCAACTCAGAGACTTTCTCTGATGGTAAGATTGTATATTCTTACTCGAAGGAGAATAACGAAGTGACTATCTCTACCATCGACGAGGAGGAACAGGCAAGTATGGATCCTCTAAAGATTCTATCTTCATGGCACGAGGGATACAAACTTAGATATCTTGGCGATGCCGAGATCGATGGGGCTTTCTGCACAGAGATCGACCTCTACCCAGAAGAAAGAATGAGCCCTGTTGTACGCATTCGTATCACTCTCGACCAGAAGACTCACGCTTTACGCAAAATTCTCCAGCAGACTAAAGACGGAATGTTGGCAACTTACTCAATTATCAAACTTACTCCTATGAATTCAATCTCCGACGAGACTTTCACTTTCAATAAGTCTAAGTACCCGAATGTCGAAGAAATTGATATGCGTTAAACTACTCGGTTGTATTACGCAAAACACTTAAAAACGACCATCCTACATCAAAGAATGGTCGTTTTTGTTGTTACTCCCCTATAAATTACGTTACTTTGCGTAATTTTTAGAATGAATAATAAGCTATAAGAACAATATCACTATTAAAGAGATGAACTTAATCGTAGCCAAAGAACACTTCTCAGAGAACGTGGTGATGCTCGAGATCGAGGCACCTCGAATCGCTAAGTCTCGTCGTGCAGGTCACTTTGTGATCGTACGTGTAGGCGAAAAGGGTGAGCGTATTCCGCTGACCATCGCTGGATCTAACATCGAAAAGGGTACTATTACTCTCGTAGCTCAACGCGTAGGTGTTTCGTCTAGCAAACTCACAGACCTTAATGTTGGCGACTATGTAACAGACGTAGTCGGTCCTCTCGGCCAAGCCACAAAGATTGAAAAGCAAGAGGGCGCAGTTCTCTGCTGCGGCGGTGGTGTAGGTGTTGCTCCACTTCTCCCTATCATACAAGCTCACAAGGCAGCTGGTAACCGCGTTATCTCTGTCCTCGCAGCTCGTACCAAGGATCTTATCATCCTCGAGGACGAAGTTCGCAAGTCTTCTGACGAGGTAATCATCATGACTGATGATGGCTCTTACGGCGAAAAGGGTGTTGTAACTGTTGGTATGGAAAAGGCTATCGAGTCTGAGAAAATCTCTGAGGCTGTAGTTATCGGCCCTCCTATCATGATGAAGTTCGCTGCTCTCTGCACAAAGAAGTACAACGTTCCTACAGTAGTTTCCCTCAATACAGTAATGGTTGACGGTACAGGTATGTGCGGCGCTTGCCGTGTAACTGTAGGCGGTAAGACTAAGTTTGTTTGCGTAGATGGCCCTGAGTTCGATGCTCACCAGGTTGATTTCGACGAGATGCTCAAGCGTATGGGCGGTTACAAGACTCAAGAGGTCGAGGCTTTCGAACGTTACAAAGCATCTAAATAATTTCTTCACACCTTGTTTAACAAACAACTTTAGAAAGTAATCATGGATAACAGCATATCAAGAGACGCAGCATGGCGCGAAGAGATTCGTAAGTCTATGAGTCCTAAAGACCGTATGGCCATCGAGCGCGTTAAGATGACAGAGGTTGAACCTAACATCCGTAACAAATCGTACATAGAGGTTAACCAAGGTCTCACAGAGGAGCAGGCTCTTCTAGAGGCTAAGCGTTGTCTCGATTGTCCAAACCCAGCTTGTATGACAGGCTGTCCTGTAGAGATCAACATCCCTACTTTTATCAAGAATATCGAGCGCGGCGAGTTCCTAGAGGCTGCACGCGTTATCAAAAATACATCTACTCTTCCTGCTGTTTGTGGTCGTGTATGTCCACAGGAGAAGCAGTGCGAGAGCAAGTGTATCCATACTAAGACTGGCAAGCCAGCTGTAGCTATCGGTTACCTCGAGCGCTTTACTGCTGACTACGAGCGTAATAGCGGCAAGATGGCTATCCCAGAGGTAGCTCCAGCTAATGGCAAGAAGGTCGCTGTAGTTGGTTCAGGTCCTGCAGGTCTTACTTGCGCTGGCGAAATGGCTAAGCTCGGTTACGACGTTACAGTATTCGAGGCCCTCCACGAAATCGGTGGCGTGCTCAAGTACGGTATTCCTGAGTTCCGTCTCCCTAACTCAATAGTTGAAGTCGAGATCGATAACCTCCGTAAGATGGGTGTTAAGTTCGAGCCTGACTTTATCGTTGGTAAGACTGCTACAATGAACGAACTCCGCGAGGAGGGCTTCAAGGCATTCTTCGTAGCTTCTGGCGCCGGTCTCCCTCGTTTCATGGGTATCCCTGGCGAGAATGCTATCGGTATCATGTCTTCTAACGAGTACCTCACTCGCGTTAACCTCATGCACGCCGCAGATCAAGAGTTCGATACTCCTGTATTCTTCGGCAAGAACGTAGTAGTTGTAGGTGGTGGTAACACAGCTATGGACTCTGTTCGTACTGCTAAGCGTCTTGGCGCTGACCATGTATACCTCGTATACCGTCGTTCTATGGACGAGATGCCAGCACGTAAGGAAGAGATTAAGCACGCTCAGGAAGAGGGCATCGAATTTATGCTCCTCCACAATCCTATCGAGTATATCGCCGACGAGAAGGGTCACGTAAAGCAGGTTATTCTCCAGGTTATGGAACTCGGCGAGCCTGACGAGCGCGGTCGTCGTAGCCCAGTAGCTGTTGAGGGTAAGACTGTTACTCTCGATACAGATATGGTTGTAGTTAGCGTAGGTGTTTCTCCTAACCCACTTATTCCTAACGCTCACCCTGACCTCAAGACTACTCAGAAGGGAACTCTCGAGGCTACTGACGAACTCCAGACTACTGTCGAGGATGTATTCGCAGGTGGTGATATCGTTCGCGGTGGTGCTACAGTTATCCTCGCTATGGGTGATGGTCGTAAGGCTGCTGCTAACATGCACAAGTATCTCCAGAGCAAGTAATTCTTCAGAATTATTAAATAACTCAAATAGGATGTGTTCTCCATTGAACACATCCTATTTTTTGTCCATGCCTCTTATTCCATCTTACTTACTCGCTCTGCCTCTTCTCCTTCATATATCCTTGGCGAGCCATAATTCTTATACATAAAGTCCGTATAGACACTGACATTCACTATCGCATAACGATGATCCCGACTTATATTCATTGTAACCATTACCTGACTACACTGTCGTGCTTTGGGCACATCACTCCCCTCTTTGCCGTCTAGAAAATCTGTCAACTCTTCTAATTGACTGATGTCATAGTAGTGCATGACACAATTCACCGGACTCCCTGTCTCTATATACACATAACGTCTACAGTGGGTAAGTGCCAACCATATGGCTGTCACACAGAATAAACCTCCTACGCTAAAGAACAACGCCGGAATACCTCCCGAATAACATTCTGATAACGATTGCGATATGCAATAAATACCTGCGATTGATAATAATATCACAATGAGTACGTTCTTCGCACTCACTTCTGCCTTAATTTTGTTCATAATTTGTATTGTTATAGTTAATAATCATGCACCGCTCTCCCCCCCTGTATCACAATAAAGAGAGATAGCGAAATAATAACACAGAAATTAAGGCAGTCTCTAAATCAGCATTTTACGCTCCGCATATACATAATAATCGCACGAGCGTGAAGAATTACACAAGGCTATCGCCTCGCTGGTAGTTAGTAATATATTATTTGCCGAAAGTCTCGACTGTAAATCACAAATTAGCACGGATACGAGAGAACGTGACTGCGTATGCCCCCATTGTACCTTGTTTCTTTCAAGACTCGAACTTGTCGGAGCAGGAATGCTTATCGACTCTACCGCATAGCCCGTATAAGAAATATCAGTACTTAACTCAACGTATTGCTCTCTTTCGCTACTGTCATTACTAGACAGATAAACTCCATTACCTTCAACAAGAAAGGCTCTATGCTCATCAAGATACACCCCAACTGCTACTACCATCACAGAAATGGCAGCCACAACTGATTTCAATATGTATCCCAACCTACTCATACATAATATTTTTGCAAATGAGTGTATCAATAGTTTCTCTCACCACCGCAAATCTAATTATTTTTCTTCCTCATTATTCTCCTTGGTTCTATAATAAAAAAATTGCGAGCAACTCGAGTGTTTCTTGAGAATAGTACGGGCATAGCCGAGATCTACACAAATAGAAATATTCCCACTAGGGGTGAGTCTAAAAAATTGCGAGCAACCTTATACTTCCCCGAGTACAGACCGAGTCCAGCCTACGAACAGACGCTTATAAGAATTTTGGGAAATAGGAATTAGGAATTGGGAATTATCACTATCTTTGCGCCCAAATATTAACTCAATAAATGGACAAGAAATCGTATATCGGACTTGCCTTGATTTTTGCAGTCATGGTACTCTTCCAATGGATTAACTCACCTAGCGAAGAAGAACGCGAAAAATGGCGTCAATACCACGAACAACAAGCAGCAGCAGAAAAGGCCCGTCAAGACAGTATTGCAGCACTTCATGCAGCTGCTCAAACAATCGAAATCGCAGTTGACGACACTACTCGTCAATCACAATTAGTAGCCAAATATGGCATGCTCGCCTCTTCAATGGAAGGTGAGCAAAGCATCACGAAGCTGGAGAACAACCTTATTTCTCTCGACCTCTCTAACAAAGGAGCTCGAATATACTCTGCTGAAATTAAAGAGTATAAAGCATTTGGTGACCGTGCTCTCAAGTTGTTCGATGGCGACGAGAATCGTTTCGGATTCAGTTTCATCCACAATACCCGCTCGTTCTTCACCGGTGATATGTATTTCCAAATCAAGGAGCAGAACGACTCTTCTATTGCATATATCGCTAACATCGGCGATGGCAATATTACAATGAAGTATTTCCTCCCTCATAATTCTTATGAGGTGCATTATAGCATCGAGACAGAAAACATCGGAGCCGCTGTATACAACAACTCTTCTGCTCTAGACCTCGAGTGGTCTATGAATATGCCTTACGTAGAAAAGGGCCATAAGTCAGAAAGCACATGGAGCGGTGTCTATTACCGTTACGCAGGTGGCGATGTTGACGATCTCGGAGCTCAGGGAAACCAGAAGGAACAACTCAACATGAAACTCGACTGGGTGGCTTACAAGGATCAGTTCTTTAGTACCGTATTCGAAGCTAAAGAGCAATTCTCCGGCGCTACCCTATCTTCTAACGCCCACGATATGGCAAAGGATACTCTTATCATGAAGGATATGAGTTCTACCCTCGGCGTTAAGTTCGATTTCAACAAGCCTCACGAGTCAGCCGAATTTAGTTTCTACTTCCTCCCTAATTATTTCTACGCTCTCGAAAGCTACGAAGGCAAGGAATTTACCGAACTCCTCCCTCTAGGCTGGGGTATATTCGGCTGGATTAATGAGTATTTCATCATACCAGTTTTCAAATACCTGGAAATGGCATTTGACAGTTATGGTCTGATTATACTACTTCTGACCATCATCATCAAGACTATCATCTTCCCATTCACCTTCTCTTCTTACAAGAGCCAGGCAAAGATGCGCGTCTTGAAACCTCAGATCGACGAGATTAATGCTCGCATTCCAGCTGAAAAGGCAATGGAACGCCAGCAGGCAACAATGAATCTCTATAAAAAGGCTGGTGTAAACCCTATGGGTGGTTGCCTTCCTATGCTCCTCCAGATGCCTATCATCTTCGCAGCATTCCGATTCTTCCCTGCCGCTATCGAATTCCGTGGACAATCTTTCCTTTGGGCTGATGACTTGTCAACTTTTGATAGCATTCTCGACCTTCCTTTCTCTATCCCATTCTATGGCGCTCATGTCAGCCTCTTCTGCCTCCTGTTCTGTGCCGTTCAGATAATTTATAGCAAGGCACAGATGCAGACTCAGTCACAGACAATGCCAGGAATGAGCATGATGATGTACATGATGCCAGTTATGATGTTGTTCTTCTTGAACGATTTCCCTGCAGCCCTTAACTATTACTATTTCTTGTCTATGTTGATTACCATACTACAAACTATGATAATCAAGCGTTTCTTTATCAACGAGGCTAGTATTCTTGCTCAGATAGAAGCAAACAAGAAAAAGCCAACAAAGAAATCTAAATGGCAAGAACGTTACGAAGAACTAATGCGCGAGCAAAAAAAGCAAAGAAAATAAGCCTCTAGGTTATTGTTGATGTAATATTT